>JAGBGK010000061.1 GCA_017936005.1 Tidjanibacter sp. | reverse complement strand
CAGTATAAGGGTACGGTCATTGCCGTAACCCACGACCGCTACTTCCTCGACAACGTGGCAGGTTGGATTCTCGAACTCGACCGTGGCGAGGGTATTCCCTGGAAGGGCAACTATTCCAGCTGGCTCGACCAGAAGAGCACCCGCTTGGCTATGGAGGAGAAGCAGGAAAGCAAACGCCGTAAGGCATTGGAGAGGGAGTTGGAGTGGGTGCGTATGAGCCCCAAGGCTCGCCACGCCAAGAGCAAAGCCCGTCTGGGTGCCTACGATAAACTGCTCAACGAGGATACCAAGCAGAAGGAGGAGAAACTCGAAATCTACATCCCCAACGGTCCCCGCTTGGGTAATGTGGTCATCGAGGCCCACGACGTGTCGAAGGCCTTTGGCGACAGGGTTTTGTATGAGGGACTCAACTTTGTGCTGCCACCCGCAGGTATTGTGGGTGTGATTGGTGCCAATGGTACGGGTAAGACCACTCTGTTCCGTATGATTATGGGCTTGGAGCAACCCACGAGTGGTTCGTTCAAGATTGGCGAGACTGTGAAACTTGCCTATGTTGACCAGCAGCACAAGAGCATCGACCCCGAAAAGACCGTCTTTGAGGTTATCTCGCAGAATAGCGAACTCATCACCTTGGGTGGTCGTCAGATTAACGCCCGTGCCTATGTGGGCAGGTTCAATTTTAGTGGTGCCGACCAAGAGAAGAAGTGTGGTGTGCTGTCGGGTGGCGAGCGTAACCGCCTCCACTTGGCCCTTGCGCTCAAAGAGGAGGGCAACGTGCTCCTCTTGGATGAGCCTACCAACGACATCGACGTAAACACTCTGCGTGCGTTGGAGGAGGGCTTGGACAATTTTGCGGGCTGTGCGGTGGTAATCTCGCACGATAGGTGGTTCCTCGATAGGGTGGCCACCCACATCCTCTCCTTTGAGGACGACGGCAGGGTTGTCTATTTCGAGGGTTCATACAGCGAGTACGAGGAGCACAAGAAGGCTCAGGGTATCGACACTACTACCCACCGTGTGAAGTACCGCAAGCTGATGGAAAACTAGTGCAAAATTCAAAATTCAAAATTTAGATATGGCTCAAAAACCTTCAATTCCAAAGGGTACACGCGACTTCTCGCCCGTGGAGATGACCAGGCGAAACTATATGTTCGACACCATCAAGGAGGTGTTCCGCACCTTCGGCTATGCACCCCTCGAAACTCCCGCAATGGAGAACCTCTCCACACTGATGGGTAAGTATGGCGAGGAGGGCGACAAACTCCTCTTCAAGATTCTCAATTCGGGCGACTTTATGGGTAAGGTTACCCCCGAGCAACTCGAAGGCTCGCCCGCAGCACTCGCAACCAAGATTTGCGAAAAAGGACTCCGCTATGACCTCACGGTGCCCTTTGCAAGGTTTGTGGTGCAGCACCAAAACGAGATTACATTCCCCTTCAAACGCTATCAGGTTCAGCCCGTGTGGAGGGCCGATAGGCCACAGAAGGGACGTTATAGGGAGTTCTACCAGTGCGATGTGGACGCCATCGGCAGCCGTTCGCTCTTGTATGAAGCCGAGTTGGTGCAGATTGTTGAGACGGTGTTCCGCAAGCTGGGTATCAATGTGGTGTTGAAACTCAACAACCGTAAGATTCTCTTCGGTATTGCCGAGGCTATCGGCCACGCCGACAAGATGATTGACATCACCGTGGCTATCGACAAGTTGGACAAGATTGGTATGGAGAACGTGGAGGCCGAACTCCGCGAGAGGGGTATTGAGCAGGAGGCTATCGAAAAGCTCAAACCCATCTTGCTGTTGGAGGGTACCACTGCCCAGAAACTCGCCACCCTGCGTAGTGCCCTCGCCCAGAGCGAGACGGGCCTCAAAGGTGTGGAGGAGATGGAGGAACTCTTTGGTCTGATTGCCGACTATGGCACCGAGTTGGAGATTGAACTCGACCTCTCGCTGGCTCGTGGCCTGAACTACTACACGGGAGCTATCTTTGAGGTTAAAGCCAAAGATTTCCAGATTGGAAGCATCTGCGGTGGCGGTCGCTACGACGACCTCACGGGTATCTTCGGCCTGCCCAATACCAGCGGTGTGGGTATCTCCTTTGGTGCCGACCGCATCTATGACGTAATGCTCGGTTTGGGATTGTTCCCCGAGGAGGCGCAGATGACCACCAAGGTACTCTTCATCAACTTCGGCGGCGAGGAGCAGAAGTGCGCTATGGGCTTGTTGAAGGCTCTGAGGGCCGAGGGCGTGTCGAGCGACATCTACCCCGAGGCGGCAAAGATGAAAAAACAGATGGAGTATGCCAATAAAAGGGCCATTCCCTACGTTGTAATAGTGGGCGAGAGCGAACGCATTGAGGGCGTTGCTACTGTGAAGAATATGGTGGCAGGCGAACAGACGAAGGTTCCTTTCGGCGAACTGGCCAAGTGGTTTTAGTAGTTGGCACGCCAACTACTAAAACGTCAACCGTCAACCGTCAACCGTCAACCGACGACTGTCTAAATAGAAACGTAATGAAGCGATTGTTGATAGCAATAGTGGCTCTGTGGTCGTTGGGCGTGGGCTCGGCGGCAGGGCAGAGTTTTAGGAACGAGCTGGAAAAATTCGGCTCGTTCTACTACTATCTAAACTCGCTATATGTAGACCCCCTCGACAACCCCGCACTCATCGAGGAGGCCATACGCAGCACACTCTCCACCCTCGACCCACACTCTGCCTACCTCTCACCCGAAGAGGTCAAGGCCGATATGGCTATGATGGAGGGCTCGTTTGGGGGTATAGGTGTATCCTACGGCCCCGTGAGGGATTCGCTGTGTGTTATGGATGTGGTGCCCGACTCCCCCGCCGACAAGGCCGGCATCAGGCGTGGCGACCGAGTGGTGGCCATCAATGGCGTTGCCACCAAGGGCGTGCCGAGGGATAGCCTCTCTGCGATGGTGAGAGGCAAGGTGGGTACTTCGCTCACCCTCTCGGTTGTGAAGAGGGGTGGCGAGCAGGAGGAGTTGAAGCTCACAAGGGGCGAGATTCCCATCTCTGCGGTGGACGCAGCCTACACCTTATATAATATAGGCTACATCAAAGTCAACCGCTTTGCCGAAAACACAATGAGCGACCTGCGGAAGGCCTACAAGGAGTTGGGCAACATCAGCGGTGGACTCATCCTCGACCTTCGTGGCAACGGTGGCGGATTGCTCACACAGGGTATTGAAATGGCGGGCTTCTTCCTGCCCAAGAAGTGTCTTGTGGCATCCACACGAGGACGCACGGAAAAGACCTATAATCACTACTCCAAGGGTAAGGGTACCTACACGACGGGGCCTCTGGTGGTCCTCATCGATGAGGGGTCGGCCTCGGCCAGCGAACTTGTCAGCGGAGCATTGCAGGACTACGACCGAGCAGTCATCGTGGGCCGTCAGTCGTTTGGTAAGGGCTTGGTGCAGAAGCAGGTTGTTATGGACGACGGCTCGGCTCTGCGTATCACCACAAGTCACTACTACACCCCTAGCGGCAGGTGCATACAACGCCCCTTTGAGAAGGGTAAGAGTGCGGAGTACTACTTCGACCACGCCAAACGTATGACCGACCGCTACTATCGTGATTCGTTGGCGGTGGTGGCCCCCAAGTTTAAGACCCTCAATGCAGGGCGTACGGTGTTGGGCGGTGGCGGTATCACCCCCGATGTCTATGTGGACATCGACACCACAAAGAATTATACCTTTGCCAACCTTCTCAACCAAAAAATGGTGGTGAGCGACGTGGCTGGCGAATATACCATTGATAACCTCGACGACCTCACCTCCAATTATCCTACCCTTGAAGCGTTTGTGGAGGGGTGGAACTGCCCTGCGGAATTGGTCGAGAGGTGCATTGAAAGGGGTATTGCAAGTGGCGTGGAGCCTGCGGAGGAGAGTATGGAGGATAGCCGTTGGCTGCTTGGCCACTACATTAAGGCTACCATCGCGCTCAATCTGTGGGGTACCGAGGGCTATGTGAGAGTGGCTAATACCCACTTTGAGGACTCTTTTGCCGAAGCAATGAACATTCTTCTTAACCCCGAACGGTATAGGAGTATATTGGGAAATTGAGTCAACCGTCAACCGTCTAACGACTTTATAAATTGAAAATTGAAAATTGAAAATGGAAAATTAAGGTGCGCCGTTGGCGCAGACTTTTATTTTCTTTTCCACTCTTTCCACTCTTTCCACTCTTTCTGCTCTTTCTGCTCTTTTGTGCACTGCTCGGCGGCCTCGCCGAGCAGGAGGTGCCACAAAGTGGCGGAGGGGTATGCAGACGATTGACGTTGGACGTTAGACTGTTATCAGTCGACGGTAGACGGTAGACGGTCGACAAAACAAAAGACGCTCGAAATTTCGAGCGTCTTTTGTTTTATTTCCCGAAGTGGCGGTTGGCGAAGTCGATGTATTGCTGCCAATCGTAGATGAGGATGTCGTGTTTACCGCTACGGAGGTGGTAGCCGACGTGTCCGCTATTCATAGGCTGCTCGGGTGCAGGCATAGGGGTAGTGAGGCCCTGCAAGCCGTAGAGCTCATAGACGGGCGATGCATAGAGTGCCGAGAGGTACTCGCCTTCGGGGTCGGCCCATTGGTCGAGGGTGGCACTTGCCACATACACGGGCCTGGGAGCCATCAGTGCGATGAGTCCCTGCTGGTCCACAAGGAGAGCCTCCTCGTTGTTGCGATACTTGTTGTAGTTGTCGCAGAACCAGTGTGGGAAGGCACGGTTGATAACCTCCACACTTTCGCCCACCTCACGATTGGAGAGTGCGGCACCACCACAACCGGAGTTGTTGGAGATGGCAATGGCAAACCTTGTGTCGGTAGCGCCTGCCCAGAGTGCGGTCTTACCCAAGCGCGAGTGGCCAATAACGGCAACTTTGTTTGAGTCGATAGCCTTGTCGGTCACCAGATAGTCCATCACCCTCGAAAGGCTCCACGCCCACGCACCGATAGTGCCCCACTCGTTGGCTTTGGGATAGGTTTGTCCCTCGGCATAGAAGAGTGGGTGAACGCTGTTTTTGAAGCCGTCATCCTCGTCGGGGTCCACGTTGTCGCGGTTGAATGTAACCACAGCGTATCCATTCTCCACGATGTATTCCATAGGCCAGCGACGGCTTGCTGCGCCACGCTCGGGGTCGCCTTTGGTTACGGGAGCGTTGGGCGAGGGAGTGATGTCGGGGTCGGTGTGTGTTTGGTGGTTACCCTTGAAGTTCATACCGAGGAATGCGGGTACGGGTCCTTTGGCATTTGCGGGCAGATACATCAGTATAATAATAGGTGTGTCGATGCCGGCAATCTTCATTGCGACCTCCTTACGGATGGCCCTACCTTCGAGTGCTCCTTTGGTTTCGGAGAGCACCTCGTAGGTGATGCCCACCTGACCTTCGGGCATCAGTCCATAGACCTCCTGCTCAAAGAAGTTCATAATCACGGGGCGGTGCACCTGTTCCCACTCCTCCACGGAGTTAATCTTCAAAGGCTCGGAGCCATACTTGGGAACGATAACGCCGCTTTCTTGTGCACGTCCACACACTGCGCTCGCCAATAGGAGCAAAAGAGTGGTAATGTAGCGTTTCATAATGTGTTCGTTGGATGTGTTAATAGTTAGATTTTTGTATGTTCAATTTTCACAAAGATATGCAAAATGTAAAACAAATCAAAAAAAAATGCCGCGAAGAGTTATTTTGTCGAGTGTAACTTTCAGATTTTGATATTTTATTATTTATTTTTGGGAAAAGACGAAGTATTCAAATATTAACCAAACACTCAATGGCTATGAAAAGAATGTTCAGATTTTTTGCTTACGTGGCAATGGCCCTCACTATCGCTTCGTGCGATGAAGTGCCCCCTGGGGTAGATACGCCAATCACCAACGACGGTCCTCTCTTTAAGATAGAGGTGTCGGGCGTTGGTAATTTCACAAGGGCAACCGACACAGCCTTTGAGGTGGGCGATGCGCTGAGCCTCTTTGCCTACAAGGGTGGGCTTGTGTTGCCCGAGACTCCTTCGGTTGAGGACCTTGCAGGCTTCTCGGCGTGGATAGACAACGGCAAGTTTACCAAGAGCGAGGGTGGCTTTGTGGGCGACAAGGAGTATAAGTGGTACGAGGGCGAGGATGTGAGCCAGATTTTTGCCCTCTACCCCTACAACGACAAGTGGAACACCGTGGAGGTGCTGACCGGTGGTGTCAACTTCTGCGTCCAGACCGACCAATCTACCCACGCAGGCTACACCGCTTCCGACCTGATGTATGCGGCCAAGAGCGACGTGGCCCCCACAGAGGAGAGCGTGAAGCTCGAATTTGGCCACCTACTCTCGAAGATTATCATTGATGTTAAGAACGAGAGGACGGAGAAGATTGTGGGTGCCTATCTGGATGGCGTGCAGGGTAACCTTTCGTTCCAATTCCCCCACTTGGAAACCACGGGCGACAAGGGTACCATCCGTGCAGGCGAGTTGAAGACCCCATCGGAGGAATATACGAACTCCTTTGCGCTGATTATCCCCGCCCAAAAGGTAGCCCCCAAGTTGGCATTTGTAACCGAGAACAACGAGCAGATTACCTTTGATGCACCCGAAGAGATAGAGTTCGGCACGGGCAAGGTGCGCCACCTGACCGTCAGCATTACCCCCAAAAGTATCTCGGCCGAGTTTGATGCCATTGTGAAGGATTGGAGTGCCGACCCCGAGGTGGAGTTCAAAGACCAACCCGGACAGGGTGGTGGCGATGAGGACCAACCCGGTGAAGGCGGTGGCGATGACCAACCCGGCGAGGGCGAGCAGCAGGTGGTATTCACCGTGTGCGGTAGCAATGGCTCGCAGTCGGATGCCTTCAAGTTGGTGGAGGGTACCACCTACGAGGTCAGCCTGCTTGTGGAAGATACCTCGGTTGGCTACTCGCTGATGAACACTCCGAGCGAAGGCGATGCCATCAACTATGGCGGTAAGCTGATTTCGACCATCTACCCTGTGGAGATGCAGGAGGGTAGTGAGGAGCAGATATTTTTCCCCTTCACAGGTGCCTACAAGTTGAGGCTCAACACTGCCGATATGACACTCGACATCACCCCGTGGATTACAATGGGAGGACAATACTCCTACTTGGGACAAGGACAGATAAACGAAGGTGGCCTCTTTGGAGTGGTTTGGGATGTGGACGTTATGTCTGATAAGAATGGTTCTTACCTCTATGTTACCCCCTTTGGTGACCTTCTGAAATATGTTGCCGATGGCAATAAGCCCAACTTGAAACTCTCCGAGAGTGTGGCACCGCCCGCCTATGTGCTTGTCAGCACTGCGATTGACACATACAATGGTGTTCAATACACCTCCGTGCGAGCATCTTCGCCCACTTCGAGAACCATCTACCCCGGCCTGATGTTCGACTACAATGGTGAATGGTATGACCTCGAATTGCAATCCTCCAATGTGGTCTCTCCTGTGCCATACAACAGAATGGTGGGCGAGGGTCTTTTGCAGACCGCTCCGCTTTACACGTTGGCAGGTTTGGGCTCATTTCCGGGTACTAATTCGAGCAATGGAATGATTACATATATGCTGCCCGGTGCCTCGATGGATAATGCCTCCTACAACCTTGTCGGTATCGAATATGCCGGCTTGCACGAAGAGAGTAGGGAGTGCATCTTCAACATCTACATCGAGAGGGATGCACAGACCTTCGCTCTCATACCCATCGCCAACGAAATCAGCGAAGAGGAGGTGAGTGGGCTGATAGATGCCAACCTCGGCAGTGCTTTGATCTATAACTTCACACACAGCAACGAGAATGCAGACGAGTGGGCAGCTGTGGCTTGGACCCCCGAACAGACAGGCCGCTATGGAATGATTGTGCTGGGTATCAGTGACGGAAATCATGTTGTGAGCCGCAACTTCTGCAACTTCTCCTACACCAAGCCCGGCGAGAGCGGATTCCCCTGCGAGGTTACGATGGAGATACAAAAAGACTCTGTCCGCCCCGACACGCAACTCACAATGTTGCTTAGCGGAGATAACCTCACTTCGGCTTGCTACGCTTGTATGCCCAACTTGCCCGACTACGCCTCGCTCTCCGACGAGGAGATTGTTCAGAAGGCTAACGAGCACGGCTACAACTACATCACCGGCTACCTCGACTATGCCAACAATGGTGGCTACTCGGAGGTATTCCTCGGTCTTACCCCCGCGACCGAGTATCTCGTAGTGGGTTGGTTTACCAACGACTTTGGCTCCTCCGCTGTGGTGCGTAAGACCATCACCACCGCCCCTGCCACCCAGTGGACCTCGCTTGGCATTGGTCGCTATCAGGATGCAAGCCACTTCTTTGGTCAGACCGAGAGTACTCGTTCGGCTGTGGAGATTATGCAGGCCAGCACAGGCGCACCCTACTACCGTGTGCTTAATCCCTATGCAGGCTATTGGGCCAAGAACTCCGAGGGCTACATCGGCCATTGCGGTACGATGCTCGAATTGGCCATCTATGACCTTGCCGATGGTAAGGGTGGCACCACTCGCCACATCTGCTTCGACCCCCACAGCACGGGCTTGCAAATTGGTGGCGAGGAGATAGTCATCGAACACGCCTACAATGGTGGTACAAGCGCCCTCAAATACCCTATGAGGGATAAACCCGAGTCGGTAGAGGTCTATCGCAACAGCCCCAACCGTGTTATCTCCGATATGGTCTTCCAACTCGCTCCGTGGTATATGGTGAAGGATACAAACCGAGGCTACAACTACTCCACTACCGATGGTGCAATCCTCATCGTACTGCCTTGGGAGGGCTCCGACCAGATTGGTGGCGAGGAGAACGCTGTGGTGCCTCTCACCCGTGCCTTTGCGCCAATGGCTCCGAGGAGTATTGAGAATAGGACTGTTGCTCCTGCCGATGGCGGTGGCCACGTCAAGGGTGGTAAGTCTGTGGTTGCACGAGGCCGCCAAGGCTCGCTGAGCATTATGGAAATTCAAAATTCAAAATTCAAAATCCAAAATTGAGTTTCCCCACTTAATCTCGGGTATTGTTTTTCATACCCGAGATTAAACGACACCATTTACTGATTAATAATTTATGTCTATGATACAACAAGGGCTTCCGAGTTTCGGAAGCCCTTATTGTTTGGTGGCAGAGCGAGAACTCCACCGCCTATGCACGGTAGTCGAAACTACCAGTTGAGAATCTTCTTGAAGTCATAATCCTCGGGGTTCTCAACATAGGCTTTTGCAGCCTCGTAGTCCTCGGGAGTGATGTAGCAGAGGATGTTGTTCACAAGGCCCTGGAATTGGTCGCCGTCGGGGTTAACCAAACGGGGAGGAATCTTGCCGGTGGTGGGGTCTTGGAGGTCTTTCAGATAGAGCTGGCTAATCTGGCCGTCCTGTGCAACATATACCATACAGCCGGTCTTACCCTCGCTGAACAGTTTATATACACCCATACCGAGGGTGGTGCAATACAACAGGTCGCTTGCAACGGGAGTCTGGCAACGTACCTCGTAGCCAATCTCCACGGGACGCGACTTAACTTTGATTTTGAGAGCTTTGAGCTTCTTCTCCAAAATCTCGTTGAAGACGTGAGCCTTCGATACCTTACCCAACTCGGGGTGGCCGTGCTCGTCGTAGGTGAAGTTCACGCCTGCATTCTTAATCTCCTCGTCCGAGAGGCTGTGGAATACGCCCTCCGATACCATTGCAGCACCGTAGTCCATACCCATCAGTTTACGTTTGATGATGGCCGAGATAACGAGGTTCACAATCTTGTCAACGGTAATCTCGGTCTTGTTGAACATCTCGGGGATGACAATCATAGGATAGTGGCAAGCAGCACCAATACCGCAAGCCAAGTGGCCGGCCGAACGGCCCATAGCGGCGATGATGAACCAGTTGCCGCTGGTGCGAGCATCCGAGTAAACAGCGCGACCAATCACAGCACCCTTGTCCATAGCCGACTCATAGCCGAAGGTAGGAGCACCTGCGGGCAGAGGAAGGTCGTTGTCGATGGTCTTGGGAACGTGGATGTTGGCGATGGGGTACTGTTTGGCTTCGAGGAACTTAGCGATGCGGTTTGCAGTCGAAGCGGTGTCGTCGCCACCCACGGTTACGAGCAACTTGATGTTGTTCTCCTGGAAGAATTTGAGGTTGAAGTTGTTCTCAAAGTCGGCATCGGTGGGTTTGAAACGGCTCATTTGGAGGTAGGAACCGCCCTGGTTGAAGATGTCGTCGGCACGACGGAAGTCGATGTCCTCATAGCGAGCGTTGGTCTTGAACAGACCTGTGTAGCCCTCGTGAAGGCCGATAACACGATAGCCTTTGGTGATGAAAGTCTTGGCAACCGAGCCAACAACGGTGTTCATACCGGGTGCGGGGCCGCCGCCTGTGAGAATAGCAATAGCTTGTTTCATAGCGATTTATGTTAAGTTTTGAATTTGTAATGTTGTTTTGTCCAATTACTTTCCGCCCTCGGTAGCCACCTTTGGCTCCCTTGTGCGTACCGCAAAGGTATAAATTATTTCTTAAAAAATTTTAATATATCCTCTAAATTTCTAAATCCCATCACAGCAATCCTGCCTCATAGAGTATGATAATTTGCTCGATGAGTTTATCTTCGCCTTGGGTGGGGTCGTACTCTTGTTTGAGGTTGGCTCGGAAAATCTTGGCAATGGTGTTCCAGAACTTGGCCGAGAACTTACCTCGGAAGTCCTCCAATAGTTGGTAGGAGGTGCGTTCCGTTTCTCGGTCGATGAGTCGGATGAGAATCTTACCCTGCGTGTAGGTCATATTCTCCAACACGGGCGTGTAGCGTTTGATAATCTCCTTTTCGAGGTTTTTGGTGATGCGTTCACGCTCCTTTTTGGAGGTTACGGTGTCGAGTTGAGCGTTGAGGTCGTTGAAGTAGCGTCGAGCGTCGAGTGCGTAGGGATAGACGGCCTTGACGTTGCGTATGAGCCTGCGGTGTCGTTTGATGTCGCCCAGACTACGGAATGCGATGATGTCGGATAGCTGCACCACATAGGTTGTGTCGCCTGTCATCTCGTCCACCTCGGAGCCTGCCATATAGCCTCCGCCGTAACGGGAGTATGGAACGTGGTAGCGTGTGCGCTGTGCCGAGAGTCCTTCCACCCCCAGCAACAACATCAACGCCACTATGTATGCAATACGTTTCATTATATTCCGTCAATCGTCAATTCAAATTGAAAATTGACAAAATGAATTTTGTCTAAAATGCTCCCGCTCGGCAAAGTCTGCGAGCAGCCTCTGCTCTCGCTTACTCGCATTTGCGAAAATTGAAAATTAAGGTGCGCCTTTGGCGCAGAGTTTTATATCCCTTTCTGCCTTTTCTGCCCTTTCTGCCCTTTCTGCCCTTTCTGCCCTTCTTGCTCTTTCTGCCCTCTAAAAAAATAAGGACCACCGAGGGTCCTTATTTTCTTGTGTGTCAATGCCCTCTTCCTTACTCTGCATCAGGGTCCTCGGCCATTGTGGTATAGACGTTGGTTACATCGTCGTCCTCTTCGAGTTTCTCAATGAGTTTGTTGAGAGCCTCGCGCTGCTCGGCAGTAACCTCCTTGGTGTCGGTGGGGATGCGAACGAACTCACCACTCACAATCTCCATCTGGTGCTCGTCGAGGTAGGACTGGATTGCACCAAAGGCCTCATACTTGGCGTAGATGTTAATCACGTTGTCGTCATCCACGAACATCTCGGTGAGGTCGAGGTCGATGAGGTCCAATTCGAGCTCTTCGAGGTCGATGCTCTCCTTGTTGGCGGTCTTGAAGACGCAGAGGTGGTCGAACATAAAGGTTACACTACCGCTGGTGCCGAGCGTACCACCACACTTGTTGAAGTAGGAACGCACGTTGGCCACTGTACGGGTGGTGTTGTCGGTAGCGGTCTCCACGAGGATAGCCACACCGAAGGGGCCGTAGCCCTCGTAAACCATCTCCTTATAGTCGGTAGTATCCTTGCTGATAGCACGTTTGATAGCCCTCTCAACGTTCTCTTTGGGCATATTCTCAGCCTTGGCGTTCTGCAAGAGCACTCGCAGACGGGTGTTGCCCGAAGGGTCGGGACCACCGGCCTTTACTGCGATTTCAATCTCCTTGCCAATTTTGGTGAACGTGCGAGCCATATTGCCCCAACGTTTCAGTTTGCGTGCTTTGCGATACTCAAATGCCCTTCCCATAGTATTATGTTATTCTTTTGTTATTTGTATATAAGTGCGCAAAAGTAAGGATTAAAATGGAAAATTGAAAATGGAAAATTGAAAATTTATATCTTTGTGCCACAATTTAATGGAAAAGGTATGATTCACGAAGAGATAAACAAAGCTGTGGAGGTGTTGAAGAGGGGAGGGATTATCCTCTATCCCACCGACACAGTGTGGGGCATCGGGTGCGATGCCACCAATCCCGAAGCCGTGCAGAAGATTTACGACCTGAAAGGCTCCGTAAACAAAAAAGGTATGATTGTGCTCCTCGACGAGCCGACCTCTGTGGGACGCTACATCCGCCGTGTGCCCGAGGTGGCGTGGGACCTTATGGAGTTGTCGGACAAACCCCTCACACTCATTCTTGACGGTGCTGTGGGCGTGGCTCCCAACCTCATTCCGGAGGAGGGCTCCTTGGCGGTGAGAGTTGCCGACCACGAATTTTGTCGCTCGGTTGTGCGCCGCCTGCGCCGCCCGCTGGTGAGCACCTCGGCCAACTTCTCGGGAGAACCTACACCCACCACTTTTGAGGATATTGTGGAGGGTATAAAGAGTGGGGTGGACCACGTGGTATCGCCCGCAGTGGAGGGTAACCCCACCCGCCAAGCATCCTCCATTATGATACTCCACGAGGACGGATCGTTCAAAATTCTGCGATAAAGTCAGAGGTAGAATTGAAAATTTACCCTCGCCTAAGTTAGGAGAGGGTGCCCAACGGGCGGGTGAGGTCTGTTATCCCGTCGACGGTCGACGGTTGACGGTCGACAAAAGAAAAAGGAGCAGACATCTGCTCCTTTTTTTTATAGTTTGTCAATAGCCTCTTTCAGCCTCTCGAAAATCTCCTCTATGGTGCCCACTCCGTCGATGGCAACAAACTTGCCCTGTGCGTCGTAGAACTTCTCAACCACCTCGGTCTGCTCCTTGTAGATGCGGATGCGGTTGCCGATGACCTCCTCGTTGGCGTCGTCGGCTCGGCCACTCACCTCGCCACGCAACAGAAGCCTCTTAATGAGCTCCTCGTCGGGGACACGCAACGAAAGCATCACGTCCACCCTCTGACCGCACTCCTCCATCATCACATCAAATCGCTCTGCTTGGAGAGTGTTGCGGGGAAAGCCGTCGAAGATGTTACCCGCACCGGTGTTGTGCTTCGAGATGTAGTCCTTGACAATCTCGATGACAAGTTCGTCAGGGGCAAACTCGCCTCGTGCGATGCACTCCTCGACCTGCTTGCCAAATGAGGTCTGATTCTTGATTTCGTTGCGGATAACCTGACCCGTTGAAATGTGGTTAAAACCGTAGTGCTCAACCAACTTTTCGGCCTGTGTACCCTTGCCGGCTCCCGGAGGGCCGAATAATACTATATTTTTCATTAACCTGTGAAACTAAACTAGTGCCCGAATTTCGAGCGCAAATATACAATTTTCCACGATAATACAAAATGTAATCCGAAAATATTTTTATACCTTTGTCCCAAATTGGCTTTTTTCCAGATGAAACAACTTACACAGATTTCAACATTGGGCCACTTTGGCCTCATTGACCGCCTCACTGCGGATTTTAAGAACAGCAACAACTCCACCATTCTTGGTGTTGGCGACGATGCCGCTGTGGTGGATGCAGGGGATAAATATATCCTCCTATCCTCCGAGATGCTCTTGGAGGGCGTTCATTTCGACCTTACATATTTCCCTCTCAAATACCTCGGCTATAAGGCTGTGGTTGCAGGGTGTAGCGACATTGTGGCGATGAATGGCAAGCCCACACAGATAACCCTTTCGCTGGGTGTGTCGGCCAAGTTTGCGGTGGAACACCTTGAAGATTTATACGCAGGCGTGCGCGCTGCGTGTGAGGAGTGGGGTGTTGACCTCGTTGGTGGCGACACCACCGCCTCCGTGAACGGCCTTGCCATTGGTGTTACCGCTGTGGGTGAGGTGGCAAAGGATAGGCTCGTGCGCCGTAGTGGAGCCAAGGAGAACGACCTCGTCTGCATCACTGGCGACTTGGGAGCAGCATATATGGGCCTCCACCTGCTCGAAAGGGAGAAGATAGCCTTTGCCGGTCACGATAACCCACAGCCCGACTTCAAGGGACGTGAGTATATCCTGCGCCGCTGGCTGCGTCCCGATTTGAGGGCCGACATTGTGGACGCACTCGCTGCGGAGGGCATTGTGCCAACGTCGATGATTGACCTCACGGACGGACTCGCCTCGGATGCGCTGCAAATCTGTAAGGCTTCGGGCGTGGGCGTGAGGCTCTACTTGGAACGTATCCCCATCGCTGCCGAGACGAGGGCTATGGCGGATGAACTTAATAACGACCCCATTGTGTCGGTGCTTAACGGTGGTGACGACTATGAACTGATGTTTACCGTGCCGCTGGAAATGAGGGATAAGGTGTTGCACTTTGGCGGCGTGGATGTCATTGGCCACGTTACCAAAACGGGAGCTGTGCTGGTAACTCCCGACGGCGGCGAACTACCCCTGACCGCCCCCGGCTTTGCAGGCAAGTAGTGCGGTGGGGGAGTGCAGGTGCCGAGTCTGAAACGTAAACCTTTTAATATATATTAAGACAATGAAACGATTGGTGAGTGTATTGGTGGCGTTGGTTGCAATGGCGCTGCTGATTTGGATAGGTGTAGGTGTGAATAATTCGAGTAAAGATATGAGTGTTATTGAAGCGATAGAGGCGCGCCGCAGCGTGCGTGCCTATAAGGATAGGCCCGTGGAGAGGGAAAAGTTGCAACTGCTTGCAGAGTGTGGCGTGAAGGCTCCGAGCGCAATGAACAACCAAGAGTGGGAGATTCGTATCGTGGACTCCAAAAAATGGATTGACGAGTGTACGGCTACCTACTTGAAGGCTGTGGAAGGGAGCGGCAAGGCCAACTACATGCTTACTCCCACCTTTAAGAACATCTTTCGCAATGCTCCCGCGGTGATATTTGTAGCCGCACCCGAGGGCGAGTACTCCGACGTGAATGTGGGATTGCTGGGCGAGAACATAATGCTGGCCGCTACCGAGCTGGGCTTGGGAACCTGCTGCTTGGGAAGTGTGCTCTTTATGTTTGCCGAGCCGGGCATGGAGAAGTATGCCGCTTCGTTGGGATTTTCGGAGGGCTACAATATGCGCTATGCAATAGCAGTCGGCTACCCCGACGAGTCGCCCGAGGCAAAACCGCGCGACTTGGGCAAAATCAAATTTGTCGAGGAGTAGCACGAATCGGGGACGGGGAGAGTCCCGTACTCAATAAAAGAATATGTGGAATAAGTTAGGCAGCGTTATGAAAAACTTGATGCGTAAGTTTGTACCATTGGCACTCATGGGAAGCGTTCTTGTGGGTTGCCGCGCTGTGGTGCCCGTATTGACCTTTGGAGGTATGGCGGCCACCATGGGATTGGCTGTGGCTATGATTGTCGATGATGGCGACGGTGCAAATGCAGACGGACAGGTAAGAACCATAGTCGGCCCCGATGGCAGCCTTACGGTAGTGGTAACCCCATAAGGGAAATGCAATTTATGGGCACGATACGGTGTGGGTTGACGGTGTTGAGTATCCCGTGTACAACATGGATATTTCGAACACTTCGCACCATCAATGATAGATTGTTTCGATAGAGAGGTTAGGTCATAAAGACTTGACCTCTTGGTTTTTTTTGTGGTTTGTGAAAAGTTTTCTACCTTTGCCGATGTTAAATACAAAAAGATACTTGCCTATGAAGCATTAGCGTAGTACGATACGCACATTTTAGACATATTGGAAAAAGCGTTTTAGCATTTATTCATTCACTCAGAAGTTTGGCGACTAAAAGACAGAATGGAATAATAGTTGAAATGCTCGCACTTTTCGGTGCGGGCTTTTGGTTATATTTATTCTGTCGGGTTACGCCAAACACCTTTGAGTGAGAATATACTGAAAGTACCGCGCTTTTTTTGTGCGCATCATTTTGAGGATATAGACGTGGGTACTTCGCGGAGTAATCCGAAAAGCCGTAAGTGAGTAGGGGGTTATAATAAACAAATTGTATTGATGAAGAAATTACTATTGGGCTTGGTGGCCTGCTTGTTTATGTTGGTAAACACCGGCTGTTCCGCAATTGATAGCGCACTCGACGACTATCTGAACTATTGCACCGTAACTATCGAATATGATTATGATTGGGATGGTAATGACGGTCGAGAAGATTATAAGGATTTGAAAGTGGTTATTGGTGAAAATGAATACAATGCGGTGGGTGCTTATAAGGTGCCTAAGGGAACAGTAATTAGTCTATCTTGGTCTTATTATTACAAATATGAACATAACTATGACTATAAATATACTTGGGCAAGTGCATCTGAGAATGTGAGTATAGGAACTAATGGAAAGATAACGATTAGGATTGCTGGCCCCGAGGCAACGGTTATGACCGATGAATTTTCCTTTGAATTTGGGTCTTAATTTGTTGCTGAATGTCCGACAAAAACAAAGAGGTTGCGAGTGATTGTAACCTCTTTGTTTTTGTCGGAAAGGAGAGTGGTTGGGCCTCGGTCAAGCCGAGCAGGCGGTATATTATGCGTGGAGATGGCAACGGAGTGGTGGTCGGCCCCGATGGTGGCGAACTGCCCCTGACCGCCCCCGGCTTTGAAGGGCGAAAATAGAAGCTGATGCGTGGGGCGCACAATGCAAAAAGTGGATAAAAATAATAAATTTTCAATTTTCAATTTTCAAATT
>JAGBGK010000060.1 GCA_017936005.1 Tidjanibacter sp. | reverse complement strand
TTTAATACCCAAGCCCTCGGAGTGTTCCACCTTCTTCTCGGGTATCCTTTTTAATACCCAAGATCTCGGAGTATCCCACCTTCTTCGCGGGTATCTTTTTTAATACCCGAGAGGTGAGGGTGAATTTTCCATTGACCAAGCTTCGCTTGCTCTAAAATTCTCCCGCTCGGCAAAGTCTGCGAGCAGCCTCTGCTCTCGCTTACTCGCATTTGCGAAAATGGAAAATTAAGGTGCGCCGTTGGCGCAGTCTTTTAATTTCTTTTCCACTCTTTCTGCTCTTTCTTCTCTTTTTGCCCTTTCTGCCCTTAAACAGACCTCACCCGGCCTTCGGCCACCCTCTCCTAACTTAGGCGAGGGTAAATTTTCCATTTTCAATTCTTTTCTCGGGTATCTTTTTTAATACCCAAGCCATCCAGCCACTCCTCTCCTAAGTTAGGAGAGGGTAAATCATTTTTAATTAACCTGTTGCAGGGCAACGAGTTTGGCGTAGATGCCACCACGCTCGATAAGCTCGGCGTGGGTGCCCTCCTCGGCAATGCGTCCCTCGTCAACCACCAATATCCTATCGGCATTCTTGATGGTACTCAGGCGGTGGGCAATAACCACCGAGGTACGGCCGGCAAGGAGTTTCTCCAAAGCCTCCTGCACCAACTTCTCGCTCTCGGTGTCCAGCGCACTTGTGGCCTCGTCCAAAATCAAGATGTCGGGGTTCTTCAACACCGCCCTTGCGATGCTCAACCTCTGGCGTTGGCCTCCCGACAGTTTAGCACCTCGGTCACCAATGTTGGTCTGGTAACCCTCGGGGCTCTCGGTGATGAAGTCGTGGGCGTTGGCCACACGGGCAGCAGCCTCAATCTGCTCCATTGTGGCGTCGAGATTTCCGAGGCGTATGTTGTTCTCTATGGAGTCGTTGAAGAGGATGGTCTCCTGCGACACGATACCCATCGCCTCACGCAGAGAGGTGATATTGTACTCCTTGATGTTGTGTCCGTCAATGAGGATTTCGCCCTCGGTAACGTCGTAGAAACGAGGTATGAGGTCCGAGAGGGTACTCTTACCGCCACCCGACGAACCCACCAAAGCCACCGTTTCGCCCTTGCGGACGGTGAAGCTCACTCCGCCGATAATCTCCCTGCTGTCGTCATAGCGGAAGTGTACGTTGCGGAACTCGATGCTCTCTTTGAGTCCACCAAGCATAAGGCCACCATCGGCAGGCGAGCACACATCGCTCTCGGTATCGAGGAGCTCCAACACTCGGCCACCTGCGGCGATGCCCTGATTGATGTTGGCGAATGCGTCCGTAAAGGCCCTCATTGGGCGTGTGATTTGCGTGAAGATTGCAATGTAGGCAATGAAACCGCTACCATCCAGAGCACTCTCGCCACCCAGCACCAACGCACCACCAAAAATCAACAAACCCGCAGCAGCGGCAATGCCGAGGAACTCACTCATTGGCGAGGCCAACTGCTGGCGATTCATCATCTTGCGGGCGAGCTCGGAGTAGGTGTGGTTGATGTCTTGGAACTTACGGCGGAAGAAACCCTCGGCGGTGTAGGCCTTGATGACCTTTGTGCCGGAGAGCGACTCGTCGAGTACGCTGGTCAGCTCACCGAAGTGCTCCTGTGCTTTCAGCGCAGGGTAGCGCAACTTCTTGACAATGGTGCCGATGACGAGCGCAACCAATGGAAGGTAGATGATGGCAAAGAGGGTTAGCTCCCACGAAATGGCAATCATTGCCACCAGGTAGCCGATGATAAGGAAAGGCTCGCGAAAGACCACTTGTAGGGTGTTGACAATGCAGAACCTAACGGTCTGAATGTCGTTGGTGATACGCGACATCACATCGCCCTTGCGTGCCGAGGTGAAGTAGCCGAGGTTGAGCCCCATAACGTTGCCATACACGAGGTTACGCATATTACGCAGGGTGTTGATACGCATATTCTCGATGGTGCGCTGTCCCAGATAGCGGAACATATTGCTCAGGAATGCCGAGGTGGTAACAAAGATGGCCAGAATGACCAGGATGTTTACGGCATTATAGTTGTCGCCATAGCGGGTAAAGAGCCAATAGTTGAGCAGCTCGGTGAGGTAGTCCACACTCAGTCGGAACTCCGGTGCTGTGGTGATGCGCTCCACAGCGTCGCCACTGCCAAAGAGGGTACGCAGCAGCGGGATAATCATCACAAAATTGAACGTGTTGAAGAGCGCATAGAAGAGCGTGTAGAAGAAATAGGGCACTGCATACTTGCCAATGGGGCGAGCAAAGCCCAGAAGTCGCCAATATAATTTCATTGTTCGTGGTTGATTTGTTCTGTTTTTGTGCTACAAAAGTAACCAAAATATTGGGTACATTAACAAAATGTGTGTATTTTTGTTCTTCGTAATATATAATAAGAACAATAAACAGATATTTTTAGTATATGAAAAAACGAGTTTTAAGTGGTATTCGTTCCACCGGACAACTTCACTTGGGCAACTACTTTGGTGCCCTGCGTAACTTTGTGAAACTCCAAGACGAGGCCGAGTGCTTCTTCTTCATCGCCGACTACCACTCGCTGACCACACACCCCGACCCGACCATTCTTCACGGCAACGTGAAAAATATCCTCTCGGAGTACCTCGCCGCAGGCATCGACCCCGAGAAGGCTACCATCTACATCCAGAGCGACGTGCCACAGGTGGCCGAACTTTCACTCCTGCTGGGTATGCACGCCTATGTTGGCGAGTTGGAGCGCACCGCATCATTCAAGGACAAGGTGCGTAAGAACCCCAACAATGTCAACATTGGCCTGCTCAACTACCCCGTGTTGATGGCTGCCGACATCCTTCTTCACAGGGCCGACTTTGTACCCGTGGGTAAGGACCAGGAGCAGCACCTCGAAATGACTCGTAAGCTCGCTCACCGCTTCAACCAGCTCTACAAGACCGATTTCTTCAACGAGGAGGTTGCTCCATTCAACTTTGGCAAGGACCTTGTGAAAATCCCCGGTTTGGACGGCAGTGGCAAGATGGGTAAGAGCGAGGGTAACGGTATCTACCTCTCCGACCCCGACAATGTGATTCGTAAGAAGGTGATGAAGGCTGTGACCGATAGTGGCCCAACCGAGCCCAACTCGCCCATTTCGGAGCCTATCCAGAACATCTTTACGATTATGGAGGCAGTGTCGACACCCGACACCATCGCTTTCTTCAAGGAGAAATATGCCGCTTGCGAGATTCGCTATGGCGACCTGAAAAAGCAGTTGGCCGAGGATATCATCGCAACTGTTGCCCCCATTCGTGAGCGTATTGAGGATATCCGCAACAACGACAAGTATCTCCACGAGGTGGCCCAGATGGGTGCCGAGAAGGCTCGCCGCAGCGCACAGCAGACCGTTGATGCTGTGAGGGAGATTATGGGCATATATAAATTCTGAATTCAAAATTCAAAATTCAAAATTGAATTACGGTTTGAATAGCTGACAGTTAATGGCTAATGGCTAATGGCCAACAGCGTATAAAAAATGAAACAAGGTAAACAAAGCCTGCTCGAAAGGGCCACTCTGTGGTTTATGGTGCAGACGAGGCGCATCAGCACTCGCCAGCTCACCTTCGTTGTGGCCATCTTCATCGGCCTTGTGGCGGGTGGCGTTACCTGCATCTTTGAGTGGCTGTTGGAGGGCATCAAGGGTGGACTCACAAGTTGGTTCCCCAGGGAGAGTACCGGTTGGCTCTACCTTGTCTATCCCACCATTGGTATCGTGCTGGCCACACTCTTTGTGCGCCACATCGTTAGGGACGACATCTCGGAGGGCGTTACCAAGGTGCTTAAAGCGATGAGTACCAACTCCTCCAAAATCAAACCACACAACTGCTACTCGTCGGTGGTGGGTGGTGCACTGACCATCGGCTTTGGTGGCTCGGTGGGCCCCGAGGCTCCCATTGTACTCACGGGTGCGGCCATCGGCTCCAACATAGGCCGACTGATGAAGATGAACTACCGCAACCTCACTCTTATGTTGGCGTGTGGCGTGGCGGCGGCACTGTCGGGTATCTTCAAGGCACCCATCACGGGAGTAATCTTTGTGTTGGAAATCCTGATGCTCGATTTGAGTATGACGGCCCTTGTGCCACTGATTATCTCCTCCGTGTCGGCCGTAACGCTGGTATTCTTTGTGAGGGGCTTCGAGCCTATGCTGACGGTTGACCTGTCGGGCGTGTTGAGGATGTCGCACATCCCGCTCTACACTCTTCTGGCGGTGATTTGTGGCTTTATGTGCTACTACTTCACCTCGGTTAACTTCCGTGTCAAGGGCCTTGTGGACCGCTTGGATAAGCAGTGGAAAAAGTGGCTTGTGGGAGGCTTCTGTATTGGCCTGCTCATCCTGTTGTTCCCGCCTCTCTATGGCGAGGGCTATGGTATGTTCCACCACTTTATGAAGGGCGATGTGCAGGCGGTCTTCGACAACTCACCATTCTTCCGCTTCCGAGGTATCAGCTGGGTGGTGGTACTCTACCTTGTGGCCATTATGTTTGTTAAGGTTGTGGCTATGGCCCTCACGAACGCTTCGGGCGGTGTGGGTGGTACCTTTGCTCCGTCGCTCTTTGTGGGCGCGTTCACGGGTGCTACGGTGGCCTATGTGTGCAACACATTCTTTGGTACGGACCTATCCATTGCGGCCTTCTCGCTGGTGGGTATGGCGGGCCTTATGTCGGGAGTGATGAAGGCTCCGCTCACGGCGGTCTTCCTCATTGCCGAGATTTCGAGTGCCTACCAACTCTTCGTGCCACTGATGCTGGTGTCGTGCGTGTCGTATGTCATTGACCACTACCTCGAACCCGACTCCATCTACACCAAGTCGCTCCGTAAGAAGGGCCAACTGCTCACCCACGATAAGGATCAAGCGGTGGGTGTGGTGCTCTCTATTCGCGCGCTTGTTGAGAGCGACATTATTGCCGTTGGCGAATACGACACGCTGGGCGATATGGTTGTGAGGGTTATTCCCCACACCAAACGTAACATCTTCCCCGTGGTGGCAGAGGATGGCCACCTGCTGGGCGTTGTGGAGTTCGATAGGTTGAGGAAAGATATGTTCGACCAAACGAAGTACCCCAACTCGGTTACTCGCTATATGATAACCCCACCTGATATTGTTGCTGTGAACGAGTCGGCGACGAGTGTGTTGGAGAAGTTTGAGACTACCGGTGCGTGGAACTTGCCTGTGGTGGATAAGGAGAACAAATACTTGGGCTTCATCAGCAAGTCCAACATCCTCACCGCCTACCGCGAGAAACTCAAAGAGATGACGCAGGAATAGAATTCAAAATTCAAAAATCAAAATTCAAAATTGAAGATTTCATTCATTGGGCCGGCTTATCCGTATAGGGGTGGGCTGGCGACAATCATAGAAACCCTTGCGAGGGTGTTTCAGACGAGGGACAACGAGGTGAGTATCAAAACTTTCTCGTTGCAGTACCCACGTCTACTATTCCCCGGCAAGAGCCAATTCCGCACGGGTGAGGCTCCTGATGACTTACACATAACCCGTGAGGTCAGCACCGTCAATCCCTTCTCGTGGTGGAGGGTAGGGCGTAGGCTCCGTAGGGAGAGGCCCGATGTGGTGGTGCTCAAATATTGGACTCCTCTGATGGCTCCCTGCTTTGGTACCATCTGCCGCTTGGCTCGTAGGAATGGACACACAAAGGTTGTCGTTCACCTCGACAACATCACCCCTCACGAGCCACATTTCTACGACCGACTCCTCAATCGCTACTTCCTGAACGCCTGCGATGGGTTTATCTATATGTCGGAGGCGGTGCACACCGACCTTCTCACCTACCGTCCCACAGCCCCTGCGCTCTTCTCGCCACACCCACTCTTCGATACCTATGGCTCCAAGGTGGAACGCACGGAGGCCTGTACGGAGTTAGGGTTGGATAATACCCAGAGCTACGTTATGTTCTTCGGCTATGTGAGGGACTACAAGGGGCTCGATGTGCTGCTTGATGCGTGGGCGCTGTTGAAGGCGGAGGGTAGGACCGAGGGGCGTAAGTTGCTCGTTGTGGGCGAGGTCTATGGCGACGATAGCAAGTATTGGGCGCAGATTGACCGCTTGGGCCTGAGGGATGACGTGGTGATGCACACCGACTTTGTGCCCGACGGAGAGGTCGCCTTGTGGTTTTCGGCTGCCGATATGGTTGCCTTGCCCTATAAGTCGGCCACGCAGAGTGGCGTGACGCAGGTGGCCTACGCCTTTGGTGTACCTATGGTGGTTACCCGTGTGGGAGGCCTAAGGGAGATTGTACCCGACGATGTGGTGGGTGTGCTGGCCGATGTGGACGCACGCAGTGTGGCGGATGCCATTGCGAAGGTCTATGAGGGCGATAACCTCCAACGCTACCGCAAGGGCGTTGAGAGCGAGCGTGGTCGCTTTTCGTGGGAGGCCACGGCAGATAGGATAGAGGAACTCTATCAGGGCCTAACGACAACCGACTAACGTCAACCGTCGACCGTCAACCGTCGACCGTCCACATAAAAAAGGCTCGGCAACATTGCCGAGCCTTTTTTATAGAATGGTTTTCCCTTACTATTTGATGTTTGGCTCCTCCAAGCCGAAGTTCTGTTTCTTGTTCTCACGTTTGAGCCAGAGGCTGAACAGCAGTGCCAGCACACCGAACACCGAGAAGATTACCATAGGCACGGTGTAGCCACCCGTCTTGTCGAGCACGTTGCCGATGAGCATAGGCACGGCAAAAAGGCCGATGTTCTGAATCCAGAAGATGATGCAGTAGGCCGAGCCGAGGATGCGGTTGTCGATAATCTTGGGTACCGAGGGCCACAAAGCCGCAGGCACAAGCGAGAACGACACACCCAAAGTTACCACCAGAGTTACAGCCAACCACTTGGTGGGGAAAGCGGGCAGCAGGAATGCAAACGAGAGGTGGCAGACAATCATAATCAGCGAGCCGAGCATCAGCATCGAGGCAGCCTTACCCTTGCGGTCAATGAAGCCACCCAAGAAGGGGGTGAACACCATAGCGAGGATGGGGAAGCAGCTGAACAGCTGGGCACCGTTCTCCACACCGAGAGTGGTGTTGAGGAAGTCGGGAGCGTAGCGCTGGAAGGGGAAGATTGCCGAGTAGTAGAGTACACACAGCAGAGCCACCAACCAGAACATCTTGCTCGAAAAAATCTTACCGAGGTCTTTGAGCTTAAACTCCTCTTCGTTAGCCTCTTGGGTGAGCTCACCGGCTGCCTCCAACTGCTTGTCGAACTTGCGGTCCATCACCACAAATATCGAGTAGAAGAGCAGACCGATGATGAGCAGAATGGCACCGAATGCCACGGGAGCCGACACGCCACCAACCTTCTCATAGACCATAGGCGAGAGCCACATTGCGGCGAACACACCCAGACGTGCGATGGACATTTCGAGGCCCATAGCCATAGCCATTTCCTTGCCTTTGAACCACTTGGCGATAGCCTTCGATACGGTCGTACCTGCCATCTCGCAGCCGCAGCCGAAAATCATAAAGCCGAGGCACGACATCTTGGCTGTTGCGGGCAGTGCCACCCACCACGAGTTCATCCAAGCCTCCAAGCCGCTACCGATGAACAGGTCGCTCATACCGTAGAACTTGATGCAGGCACCGATAACCATCAGCGAGGCCGACAACATACCCGTAAAACGGATGCCCATCTTGTCGAGGATTATACCTGCGAAGATGAGGAAGAAGCAGAATACGTTGAGGAAGTACTCGCTGGAAGCGTAGGTGCCGAAGGTGGTGCTGTTCCAACCGAGGCTGCTCTCCAACTGACTCTTCAAGGGCGAGAGCATATCCACAAACATATAGCCGAAGAACATCATCAGTGCGATGAGTATCAGCGCCGACCAACGAATAAAGGCCGAATCATTCAGTTTTTTTTGTAATTTTTCTACCATTGTTCTTGTGTTTATTTAGTTTGTTGTTACTTGTAAGTTCTTAGTTCTCAGTCGGTCGACGGTTGACGGTCGACGGCTGTCAATTTTTATTGTATCTCTTCAACACCGTGTAGGCCTCCTTGATGCCCAGCTCGCCGGCCTTACTCAGGTCGATGCAACCCTTGCGGGTGTCCTTCATATAGAGCTGTACAAGTCCTCGGTTGAACCACGCCTCGGCCAACTCGGGAGCCAACTCAATGGCCCGTGTGTAGTCGTCGTAGGCGGCGGGCATATCGCCCGACAGAGCGTGGAGGTTGGCCCTATTATAATATAGGTATGCCACCTCGGGTGCCAACTCTATGGCCCTATTGAGGTCGGCAACAGCGTCGCCGTAGTCGTATCTGCGCTCCACAACGTGGCCCGGCTTCATCTCCGAGTCAATCGATATGCGGTCGGAGCGGTTGATGGACGATATGAAATCAATCATCTCGGCCCTCGCTACGGCCCTATTGAGGTAGAGGAACGGGTTGTCGGGCAACAACGCTATGGCATCCGAGAGCAGGCCCAGAGCCGAGGTGTACTGCCTAACGCACAACTGACTGATGCCGTGCTTGAAGAGTGGCTGCCAACCGTCGCCCAGAGCCTCCTTTTCGTAGGCTGCGTTCAGGGCGGCCACCTCCTCCTCGGTGAGCGAGGTGTCGGAGCAACTGAACACGATATTGGTGTCGGCGACATCCTCTTTGAACCTATCCAGACGCTCCACATAGTAGCGGTGTGAGCTTACGGTTGTGGGGGCCGACAGGGTGAAACGGAACATCGGGCGCAGGGTAATCTCGCCCTCTTGTCCCTCATGCAACCTCCTCTCGGCAAGTTTCGACTCGAACGACACGAGTTGGTTGAAGTGTCGCGAGGTGTCGGCATAGATGGACAACTCATCGGGGTTCTCCTCCAAGCGAGCCTCATACTCCTCAATCTTGCGTGCGGCGATGGCCCTATCGTGGCTTGCGCCCGCCAGGTCGTGGATGCGGTCTTTGACGAGTGCACGCGACAGGTAGGCATTGGCGAAGTCGGGGTAGAGTTCGATGGCTTTGGAGTAGTCGCCCAGAGCCTCGGCATAACGTCCCAACTCGGCATACACTCCTGCACGATTGAAATATCCCTTCACATTGTCGGGTGCGTGATAGATAACCTTGTTGTAGTTCTCCAACGCCTCGTCCCACTCGCCACGAATGGCATAGACGATGGCCATATTGTAGTAGCCACCCACCACATACTCGTTCAGGCTTACAACCCTCTTGTAGTCCTCCAAGGCCTCCTCATAACGCTCCAAGTTGCAGTAGACGATGGTACGATTGAAGAGCGGTTGTAGGTAGGTGCTATCATACTTGATGGCCAGGTTGAAGTTCTCCAACGCCTCCTCGTTCCGTCCCTCGGCCATCAGCAACATAGCCTTTTGGTTGTAGCCCTCGGTGTACTCCCTATTGGTGTGTATGGCCTTGTCGAAACACTTGTGTGCTTCGAGTGTGTCGGCCAGATTGAGGAACGCCACACCACGGTTGATGTGTGTTTGAGCATCCTTGTCTGTGAATCGCAGGATGGCGTCGAAGTCCACCAACGACTTGACATAGTTTTTGTTACGCAGGTGTGTTACGCCCCTCGAATAGTAGGAATTGGGTAGGTCGGGCCTAAGGTCGATGGCGGCAGCGAAGTCCGCCACAGCATCCTCATAGTTGCCCAGCTCGGAGCGCACGATGCCCCTGTAATGATACGCCTCGGTATATACGGGGTTGAGTCGCAGGGCTTCCGTGAGGTCAGCTTCGGCACCGAGCAGGTCGCCCAGACCGAGTTTTGCATAGCCACGCAGATAGTATGCCTCGTGCGAGTTTTTGTTGGCTCTCAGGAGGATGTTGAGAATCTCGATTGCGTCCTTGTAGTTGTCGGCCGCAAGGAAGTTACGACTCGCCCACGATATGTAGCGCTGGTTGTACTGTGCATTGGTTGTCCCAACGCACAGTATGACCAATGTCGCTAATATGGTGAGTAGTCGTTTCATTATAATCTTCGATTATTAAATTCTAACGTTGCAGAACTATTTCTGCAACGCTGCCATTCGCTCTTTGAGAGCGGCGATTTTGGCCTCGGCATCACGCTGTTTGTTCCTCTCGTTCTCCACCACAGCGGCAGGAGCGTTGGCCACAAACCTCTCGTTGCCCAACTTGGCCAACACACCTTTGAGGAAGCCCTCGTAGTGGGCCAACTCTTTGGTCATCTTCGCAATCTCCTCCTCCACGTTGATGTTTGCGCTCATAGGCACAAAGTACTCGGTGGTCTTAACGATGAAGGCGGCAGCCGTAGGATTCTTCTCGCTCACCTCGCTGATGCCCGACAGGTTGGCCATCTTGGCCACCACGCAGTTGTAGGCGGGGTGGTAGTTGTCGTCGGCGATAACCTCCAAAGCAACCTGCTCCTTATTGGGAACGTTCTGCTTGGCGCGGATATTACGCACCGCACTAACAACCTCCCTTGCGAGGTCAAACTCGGCGAGCATCTTTTCGTCGTAGGGCAGCTCGCTGGGCTGCTGAGAGAACATCACACTCTCGCCCTCCTTACGCTCGGCAATGTTCTGCCACAACTCCTCGGTAACGAAGGGCATAAAGGGGTGCAACAGTTCGAGCAGTCGCTCGAAGAAACGCTTGGTGGCACCAATGGTCGCTCCGTCGATGGGCGAGCCCCAAGCGGGCTTAACCATCTCCAAGTACCAACCGCTGAAATCGTCCCAGAAGAGCTTGTAGGCTGCCATCATAGCATCCGAGATGCGGTAGGCGGCAAAGTGCTCGTTAATCTCTGCGGTGGTCTTGTTGAGCACGCTCTCAAACCACTCGATGGCCTTTGCGCTGTGCTCGGGCTGTGCGGCAGCCTCGTCCACACTCCAAGTGCCCAACAGACGGTAGGCGTTCCAAATCTTGTTGCAGAAGTTACGTCCCTGCTCACAGAGGCTCTCGTCGAACATCAGGTCGTTACCTGCCGAGGTGCACAACATCAGTGCAACCCTCACACCATCAGCACCATACTGTGCGATGAGGTCCAGCGGGTCGGGCGAATTGCCGAGCTGCTTGGACATCTTGCGGCCCAACTTATCCCTCACGATACCGGTGAAATAGACGTGGTTGAAGGGCCTCTCACTCCTCCACTCATAGCCTGCCATAATCATCCTGGCTACCCAGAAGAAGATGATGTCGGGACCGGTTACGAGGTCGTTGGTGGGGTAGTAGTATTTGATTTCCTCATTGTCGGGGTTACGGATGCCGTCGAAGACACTGATGGGCCACAGCCACGAGCTGAACCAGGTGTCCAACACATCCTCGTCTTGGCGCAGGTCGGCAAGGGTGAGGGTGCTGTCGCCACTCTTCTCTCGTGCCAACTCCAAAGCCTCAGCCTCGGTCTCGGCCACCACAAAGCCACCTTTGGGCAGATACCACGCAGGAATCCTCTGTCCCCACCACAGCTGACGCGAGATGCACCAATCTTTGATGTTCTCCATCCAGTGACGGTAGGTGTTTTTGTACTTCTCGGGTACGAACTTGATAACATCCTCCATCACGGCGGCTGTTGCGGGCTTGGCTAATTCGTCCATCGAGAGGAACCACTGCATCGAGAGTTTGGGCTCGATGGCAACGCCTGTACGCTCCGAGTAACCCACGTTGTTGGTGTAGGCCTCGGTCTTCTCCAAGAGTCCCGCAGCTTCGAGGTCGCCCTCAATAACTTTGCGGCACTCGAAGCGATCCATACCCACATAGAGTCCCACCTTGTCGTTGATGGTGCCGTCGGGGTTGAAGATGTCAATTGTTTCGAGGCCATATTTCTCACCCAACATATAGTCGTTCACGTCGTGTGCGGGGGTAACTTTCAGCGCACCCGTACCGAACTCGATGTCCACATACTCGTCCCTGATGACGGGTACACTACGGCCAACGAGGGGTACGATAACCCTCGCATCGGCGGGCAGGTCGGCATACCTCGGGTCGTTGGGGTTGACACACACGGCCGAGTCGCCCAAGATTGTTTCGGGACGGGTGGTGGCCACGATGAGTGCCTTGTCGGTACCCTCCACCTTGTAGCGCAAGTAGTAGAACTTACCCTGCGACTCCTTGTAGATAACCTCCTCGTCCGACAGGGCGGTCTGTGCCGAGGGGTCCCAGTTGACCATCCTCACGCCACGATAGATTTTACCCTTGTTGTAGAGGTCAACGAACACTTTAATAACACCCTCGGTGCGAGGCTCGTCCATAGTGAAACAGGTGCGGTCCCAGTCGCACGAAGCGCCGAGCTTGCGGAGCTGTTTGAGGATGATACCACCGTGTTTCTCTTTCCACTCCCAGGCGTGGGCTAAGAACTGCTCACGAGTGAGGTCGCTCTTTTCGATACCCTCGGCTTTGAGCTTAGCGACCACTTTGGCCTCTGTGGCGATGGATGCGTGGTCGGTACCGGGAACCCAGCAGGCGTTGAAACCCTGCATACGGGCACGACGGATGAGCACATCTTGGAGAGTGTTGTTGAGCATATGTCCCATATGGAGCATACCTGTAACGTTTGGTGGAGGTATAACGATGGTGTAGGGAGTGCGATGGTCGGGTTCGGAGTGGAACATACGGTGCTCCATCCAGTAGTCATACCACTTAGTTTCAATACCTTGTGGTGAGTATTTCTCTGCGAGTTCCATAGTGTATATTTTTTTGTGTTTTAATTTTTGCAAAATTAACCTCCAAAGATACGGAAAAGAATTGACAAAATAAAATTTTGTCTAAAATGCTCCCGCTCGGCAAAGTCTGCGAGCAGCCTCTGCTCTCGCTTACTCGCATTTGCGAGAATTGAGAATTGAGAATTGAGAATTAACAGACCTCTCTGGCACTTTGTGCCATCTCCCCTAACTTAGGGGAGAATGAATGACCCTCGCCTAAGTTAGGAGAGGGTGCCGAAGGCGGGTGAGGTCTGTTTTTGTGGTCTAACGTCCAACGTCAATCGTCTAACGTCCGACAAACCCCTTCGCCCTTCGGGCACCTCCCCTGATTCAGGGGAGCAGTAATTTTCAATTTTCCATTTTCCATTTTCCATTTTAATTGTCGGTCGACGGTAGACGGTCGACGGTTGACATTATTAAAATTTGTTAATAACTTTTCCCCTCGTGGGATAACTTTTGGGCACGAAAGTCGTTATATTTGTACCGAAATGTATAGTGTGGAGAAATTTCCCCTCCGATTTTATGCAATACGGTCGTTAGCGTATCCTCTCGGAACTGCAATACCGCACACCCTGCACCCATCGGTACTCCCCTACGAAAGGGGAGATGTCCGAAGGACAGAGGGGTGGTCGAAATTGCAAGTCGCCGAAAGGCGAAAAAGTGAGTAGCGATTGCGCTCAAACGACAAAATGACAATAGAGTTAAAGTAGAAACATATAGCTATGCGTAAGAAAGATAATGTAGAGGTCGAGATTGTAACCGGCATTGCCGATGCAGCCGAGGGTTACCAGCACGTCATTCCCATTGTGAGCGACGAGGAGGAACTTTCGGAAGGTGTGGTTATTCCCGACGTGTTGCCCATCCTCACATTGCGCTCCTCGGTGCTATTCCCGGGTGCAATCACACCCATTACCGTAGGGCGTGAGAAGTCGATAAAGCTCATTAGGGATGTGGAGTCGAACTCCGGCGTGCTGGGCGCAGTGTTACAGAGGGAGGCCGATGTGGAGCAGCCCGCAGCCGATGATATGTATCGTGTGGGTACCGCTGCACGCATCCTCAAAGTGCTCGAAATGCCCAACGGTAACCTCACGGTTATCCTGCACGGCTTGGAGAAGGTGGAGGTGCTCGAATATATGCAGTCGGAGCCATATTTCAAGGCCACGGTCAACATACTCAAAGATGTAGCTCCCGAGCGTAACAATGTTGAGTTTGGCGCACTTGTGGACTCCATTCGTGATGTGGCACTGAATGTCATCAGCATCTCGCCCAACATCCCCAAGGAGGCTACTTTTGCCATCAAGAATATCGACTCCAAGAGGGGTATCATCAACTTCATCTGCTCCAGTATGGACTTCACGGATGCCGACCGACAGAGGCTCTTGGAGGCACCCGGACTGTTGGCTCGCAGCCGTAAGTTGCTCGAAATCCTCGTTAGGGAGCAGCAACTCGTGGAGTTGAAAAATAAGATTCAGGCGCAGGTTAAACGAGATATTGACCAGCAGCAGAAGGAGTATTATCTCCACCAGCAGATGCGTACCATCCAGGAGGAGTTGGGCGAAACCGACGAGGGCGACATTGCCAAACTCAGGGAGCGTGCCCAAACCAAGAAGTGGACCGAGGAGGTGGGCAAACAATTTGAGCGTGAGGTGGTTAAGTTGGAGCGACTGAACCCCGCCGTTGCCGAGTATTCGGTGCAGATGAACTACCTCGAAACGATGTTGGAACTCCCCTGGGGCGAGTACACCGAGGACAATATGGACCTCACCCGTGCCCGCCAGAGGCTCGACGAGGACCACTACGGTCTGGACGAGGTGAAGGAGCGCATCCTCGAACACCTCTCGGTCATCAAGCTCAAAGGCGACCTCAAATCGCCCATCATCTGTCTCTATGGCCCTCCGGGTGTGGGTAAGACCTCGCTGGGTAGGAGTGTGGCAGAGGCTCTGGGTAGGAAGTTTGGCCGCATCTCTTTGGGTGGCCTGCACGACGAGTCGGAGATTAGGGGCCACAGGCGTACCTACATCGGCTCGATGCCCGGACGTATCATTGAGACCATCAAACGCTGCGGCTCGTCCAACCCCGTGATTATCCTTGACGAGGTGGACAAGGTGAGCCGTAGTAACCACGGCGATCCTTCGAGTGCGCTGTTGGAGGTGTTGGACCCCGAGCAGAACAGCACTTTCCACGACAACTATATCGATGTGGACTACGACCTCTCGAAGGTGCTCTTCATCGCCACAGCCAATAATGTGGGCAACATCAGTGCTGCCCTCAGGGACCGTATGGAGATGATTAACATTGCAGGCTACATCCTCGATGAGAAACTCGAAATTGCCGAGCGACACCTCATCCGCAAACAGTGTGAGGCTCACGGTGTTAAGCCCGAGCAGCTGACCATTAGTCGTGAGGTGCTGGCCACCATTGTTGAGGACTACACCCGTGAGAGTGGTGTGCGCTCGTTGGATAAACAGCTGGCCAAGATTGCTCGCCACAGGGCCAAGCAGATTGGCTTTGAGGAGGCCTATGAGCCGGCAGTGAGTGTGGAGGATGTGCGTAAGATTTTGGGCGTGCAGAAGTTCCAGAGGGACCGCTACGATTTGGGCGGTATGGTTGGTGTTGTTACAGGTTTGGCGTGGACCGAGGTGGGAGGCGACATCCTCTACATCGAGTCGGTACTCACCCCCGGTAAGGGTACTTTGAACCTTACGGGTAATCTGGGCGACGTGATGAAGGAGTCGGCCACCATTGCGTGGGAGTGGGTTAAGGCCCACCACGCCGAGTTGGGCATTGCTGCCGAGTTGTTTGAGAAGCACGACCTCAATATCCACGTGCCCGAGGGAGCCATTCCGAAGGACGGCCCAAGTGCTGGTATCACAATGGTTACGAGCATCGTATCGACCTACACGGGCCGTAGGGTAGTGGAGCGTATTGCGATGACGGGCGAGACCACCCTGCGTGGTCGTGTACTCCCCGTGGGCGGTATTAAGGAGAAGATTCTGGCTGCCAAGAGGGCCGGCATCAGCCACCTGATATTGTGTGAGGATAACCGCAAGGATATCTCGGAGATAAAGGCGGAGTACCTCGAAGGTCTCACTTTCGACTACGTTAGGAGTGTTGACGAGGTGCTTGCGCTGGCGCTTGAAAAATAGTCGGGATTTCCCGACTATTTTTTTGTCGGTCGACAATTAAAATTGAAAATTGAAAATGGAAAATTGAAAATTAACAGACCTCTCTGGTGCTGCGCACCATCTCCCCTAACTTAGGGGAGATTGATTTCTCCTCCCCTACGATAGGGGAGGTCGGGAGGGGTGGTCGAAATTGCGCTCGGCGGCCTCGCCGAGCAGTGCCCAACGGGCGGGTGAGGTCTGTTATTTCTACCGTCAACCGTCAACCGTCGACCGACA
>JAGBGK010000010.1 GCA_017936005.1 Tidjanibacter sp. | reverse complement strand
TTTCAATTTTCCATTTTCAATCCCCTTTCTGCCCTACCATCCACTAAACAATAATGTGGGTGTTTTTGCGTTGTAACCCCAAACGGTAGCCGATAGAGGATATTCTCAGGCACGTTATTTGTTGGTTTATTACCCCTAAAAGAAAATCACTATGAAACGAATCGCAACACTTTTGGCTATGACAATGGCATCTTTTTCGCTCTTCGGGCAGGCTCCCTCGGCTCGTGATGGTAGTTTTTTCACCTTCCCTGCGCTACGTTACAGCGTGTGCCATATGAGGCAATATCTGCCCACAACCAATGTTCCACGCAACAACACGGCACGCATAACCCCCTTCCGCTATCGATTGGATATGGATGCCATCGACCGCTTGACATTCATACCCCTCGGCCACACCGAGCCGATGACGTGGAGTGAGTCGTTGGCGCAGAACTATGCCGACGGCATCATCATTCTCCATAAGGGTAGGGTGGTCTATGAGCGTTACTTCGAGAATCTTACCGAGAATGGCATCCACGCCGTGATGTCGGTAACCAAATCTTTCACAGGTACATTGGCGGCCACGTTGGTTGCCGAGGGAAAGTTGGACCCCACGAAACTTGTCAGCTACTACCTCCCAGAGCTGGCAGGTAGTGGCTTTGGCGATGCCACGGTGAGGGAGGTGATGGATATGACCACCGCCATACGCTACTCCGAGGAGTACACCGACCCCAATGCCGAGGTGTGGGCCTTCTCTGCCGCAGGCAATCCCTTTGCCGACCACCCTGCGGGCACGCCACAGGGCTACCACGACTACCTCCGCACCGTGCGTAAGGAGGGTACCCACGGCGAGCAGTTCGGCTACCGCACCGTCAATACCGAGGTGCTGGGATGGATTGTGGAGCGAGTGGGCGGAGCTACCGTTGCGGAGCAGTTACAGAGGCGCATCTGGGGCCGTATGGGTATGGAGCAGGATGCCTATTATCAGGTGGATGCTGTTGGCACTCCATTTGCGGGCGGAGGACTCAACGCCTCGCTGCGCGACTTGGCACGCTTCGGACAGATGATGTTGCAGGGCGGTAGGTGGCACGGCAAGCAGATTATACCCTCCGAGGTAGTTGAGGATATTCGCTTTGGTAGCAATGTGGCCCCCTTTGCCGCCTCCGACTACGGCAAGAAACTCCCCGGGTGGAGCTATCGCAATATGTGGTGGGTGAGCAACAACGCCGATGGGGCCTTTATGGCTCGTGGGGTCCACGGCCAGGCTATATACATTGACCCTGCGGCGGAGATGGTTATTGTGCGCCTTGCCTCCAATCCCAATGCGAGCAACACACTCAACGACTATATCTCCCTGCCCGCCTACCAAGCCGTGGCAGACTACTTGAAGAGGAAATAGTTATCAGTAGGAAGGTAAAAATATTTACTATTTACTCTTTACTAATTAAAAAGTCGTTAGACGTTAGACAAAAAAACTCACGGGTAACAAAAAAGATACCCGTGAGTTTTTTCCATTAGCTAACAGCTAATAGCTAATAGCTTATTTCGCGCTATCCATCCACTCCAAGAAAGCCTCCACGTTGAGGTCATAACCCCTTGTGTCGCCCAACTGATTGCCCTCGGCATCGAGGATGACGTAGTAGGGCTGTGCGTTGATTCCAAACTGCTTCAACGCAAAGTGGGAGTTGATTTTGCCGAGTGTCTTTAATTCCTTGCCACTCTCGGTGATTACCCAATCCTCTGCGGCCACCTGTTTTTTGTCGTCCATATAGAGGGCGCAAATCACAAAGTCGTTCTCCAACTTGGCCTTCACCTCGGGGTGGCTCCACACCCTTGCCTCCATCTCACGGCAGTTGACACAACCGTGGCCCGTGAAGTCGAGGAAGATGGGTTTGCCCACCTTTGCGGCATACTCTTTGGCCTCCTCCAAGTCGAAGAAACCCTTCAAGCCGAGGGGCAGTTCGAGGAAGTCGCCATATTTTACGGTGGTGGGAGTGTCGGCCTTGGTGGCGCTCACTGCGCTACCACCCTCTGCGCCCAACACAAAGTCTTGTGTCTGCATCGGGGGCAGATAGCCCGACAGAGCCTTCAAGGGTGCGCCCCACATACCGGGTATCATATAGACCACAAAGGTGAATACGCCAATGGCGAGTGCCAGACGGAAGGTGCTGACATATTTAACCTCCGAGTCGTGTTTGAAGCGGAGTTTGCCGAGCAGATAGAAACCCATCATTGTGAATACCACAATCCATATTGCAAGGTAAATCTCCCTGTCGAGCAATCCCCAGTGGTACACCTGGTCGGCGGTAGAGAGGAATTTGAAGCCCAGAGCAACCTCCACAAAGCCCAGCACAACCTTCACCGAGTTGAGCCAACCGCCACTCTTGGGCATCTTGTTCAACAGACCGGGGAAGAGTGCACACAGCACAAAGGGTAGTGCGAAGGCCAACGAGAAGGCCAGCATTGCAAAGATGGGGGTGAGCACCTCGCCCTGGGTGGCCTTAATCAACACACTACCCACAATGGGGCCTGTGCATGAGAAGCTCACAAGTACAAGGGTGAGTGCAAGGAAGAATACACCTCCGAGGCCTTTCTTTTTGTCCACGTTCTCGTCGCTCTTGTTGACCAACTTCGAGGGCAGCACAATCTCGAATGCGCCAAAGAAAGAGGCTGCAAAAATCATAAACACGGCAAAGAAGATGATGTTGGGCAGCCAGTGTGTAGCGAGCCAGTTGAAGATGTCGGCCGTTACGGCATCGCCACCCACGAGTTTGGTTATCAGTATGAGTGCAGCAATGGGGAGTGTGTAGAGCGCAACGATGAAAACGCCATACATTGTTGCCCTGAATTTGGCCCTTGCTTTGTTTTCCGAGCCCTTCATAAAGAACGACACGGTCATTGGCACCATTGGGAACACACAAGGGGTGAGCAGTGCTGCAAAGCCCCAAATGATGGCCTCGATTATGATGCTCCAAAAGTTGCCTGCGTGGGTGCTGTTGCTACCCTCTGCGGGTGCAACCTCGGCCTTTTTACTCTTGCCGCTTGCTACCGAGCCGTCCAAAACGACACTCTGCTCCACCTCGCCCATCTGACAGGTCTGGTCGGTACACTCCTGCCACTCAATGAGGACTTTCAACTCCTTGCCGGCCTTGCGTGTGCGCACCTGCTGGGTGAATGTTACCTCGCCGGAGTAGTCGCCCATATCCATTTTGAACACTTCGTCGTAGTACTTGTGAGGCTCACGCGAGGGTGTAACCTCTCCCACGAGTTCAACTTTTTTGGTGGGCTCGATGGTGATGGTTGTGGGGTTGTAACCGCCCAACTCGCCGAGAGCGTAGATGTGCAGGTCGTCGGGAATGGAGGCCGTTACGTTGATTTCGTAGAGTCCCTCGCCGAGGTCTTTTGCGGTGGTGGTCCACTCTGTGCGTGTGCTCTGTGCCCAGAGTCCGAAGGTCATCATCGAGAGGACCACAGCAAGCATAAATTTTAGATGTTTCATATTTGGTTGTCTTTGTTTAATAAACAAACGCATTTATTCAGCCCACAAATATAGAGTTTTTTTTGTGTTACACAAAACCCCCTTTTCATCGGCAACAAGACGTGTCGGTTTTCAACACACCAAAGCCCACTCGTTCGGGAGTGGGCTTTGGTGTGTTGGGGTGTATAAAGTCTAAAAACTTTTCAGACTGCTCTCCGGAGCGTCCACCTCGCCTTGTGCTCGGCGGAATTTGCCGAAACGGATGTAGGCCGAGATGTTGATGGAGCGACCGAGCACCTCGTTGGAGCTGTGGCGGATGAATGTGCCTGAGCGGATGGTGCTCTCCACAAATTTGTGGCCGTGCAGAATGTCGCCCACACGCACCGAAAGTCCCGCTTTGATTTTGGGGATGTCGGTTCTGAATGAGATGCCCAGCGAGTGGTAGTATCCGTAGTCCACTGCCTGTGCAACGGCTGCCGTGGGACGGGCCGAGTAGGAGGCGCTGATACTTGTATTGTCAAACCACTTGTTTTTGCGTAAGTTGTAGGATGCCGAGGCACTCCAATCGAAGGTGTTGATGGTGTTGCTGTACCCCTCGGAGATGTTGTAGGTGGCAGAGGTGAATGTGCCATACAAACCTATGGATGCACGTTTGAAGGGATGCAGATTTAGGCTTCCTCTCACTTCGTGTCGTTGCTCGTTGCCAAAGTTGTCGTAGGTGCTCACCGTTACACCGTCCTCCCTCATCTCCGTTATGGGGTTGATGGAGTTGTCAATGTATGTGAATTGGTATGTTGTCATTCCGATTGAGAGCCACCTCGGAATCCACTTAACCCCTCTCGGCATACGAGAACTGATGGTTATGCCATAGTTCATTTCGGGGCGCAAGTTTGGGTTACCATAACGCAGGTGCATCGGGTTGCTGTCGTTCACGTATGGGTTGAGCAACGAGAAGGATGGTTGCTTTGGCATCGCCTTCAACGCAACGGATAAAGGCACCAAGAATTTATTTACATTAAAATGGCTTTGTGCTTGCCAAGTCCACATCGAGTAGTCGAGTGGGGTGTTGTTGGTGTCGCGATATATTCCCTTAGTGCTGTCGTGTTTCAGGTAAAACCTAAGGCCAAAAGATCTCCCTTTTTGCCTAAATAAGGCGGAGATGTCTGCCGATACGATGTTTTGGTTGTAAATCAAACCTTCTCCGGAAATTGGCACGAAATCATTGTTGTTGTCGGATGTTTCACGGGTGGAGTTGTTGTCGTAGCTACGCCCCGAATAGGATAGACCAAGGGAGTAGATTGGGAATCCCTTTTTCTCGTTTGGTGTAAAAGAGCCCCTCAGAGTTGCATCGAATTGGTCCTGCTGTGTGAAGCTGTTGCTGTGTGTGGCAAAGGCAGAATCGTCGGCATAGTCGGTATTCACCCACGAGTCGGTCGTGCTTTCGTCGTGTGTGTATGCCGAAGTGAAAGTCAATGTTGACTTTTTGGGAACTATCGGGAGAGTTAAGTAAAGGGAGCCTCCTATGTTAAGTGGCGAAGATTGATTGCTGTTGGATGTGGAACTCTGATAGTTGGTTTTGTTTCCCGTCGTGCCATCTGCTCGCCACGCCTCCGAAGAGCCATATCTGTTTTGGTCGGCAAAGTTGCCACTTATTGCGATGGAATAATATCCGTTGTTGTTAAAACCATTGGTGTAGTCTAACCTCAATTTATGAGTCTGCCCTCTTGTGCTGTCGGCAGCGTTGTTGTGCTGAATGTAGAGCGGCGCACCGCCCTCGGCACCAAGATACTCCGAGAGGGAGTTTTTGTGGAGCGTGGGCGAGTGGGTTAGGGAGTAGGCATAGTTGGCACCAAAGGAGAGCCTTTTACCCACCTTTGCACCCACATCGACATTGGCTTTGTAGTTTCCCTCTTTGGGGGTTGCATCACCAACTATTTCGCTTGCAGCACCAATGGGTAGTGGCTGATTGGTCTTGATGTTGATGATGATTTCCTCGTTGCCATACTCGGCCGAGTGGGGCATAATGACCTCAATCTCGTCCATCACTGCAGCGCCAATGAACTCCATTGTATATTGACGCTTCTCCGAAATGAGCGAAGTGGGTTTGCCATCAATGAGAATCTTCTCGATTTTGCCTTCGTCGTGGTGAAATATGCCTCGGAAACCTGTTTTGAGCCCCGGTACTTTTGCCAATATGGTTGCCATCTTGCTATACTTGGCCTCGGGGTCCGCCTTGACGTTATAGACCAATCGGTCATCTTTCTCTATAACAAGCGGTTTGACCGTGATGCCCTCAATTTCTACACCTGCTTGGAGGGATATATCTCCGAGGTTTGTGCTTTCGTTTTCATTGCCAAACTCAATGTTTTTTTCAATTGTTGCATAACCCACCGAGGATATTACCAATTTGAACACTCCTTCCTTGTTGTAGAACAACGAAAACGCACCCTCTTTGTCTGCCGCCACTGCCGAAACGCCTTTGCCTCTTGCATCCGTAAGCACCACCGTAGCATAACCCACACCATTTCCCGACACACTATCCACAATGCGCCCCTGTAAAATGTGTTCGGCAGCGAACACGCCGGTAACACTGCCGAACAATAATATGACGATTAAGAAAATACGTTTCATTTTTAGAACTCGCAAGTTTTAAGAAAGTTGGAATTTTGCTCCTCACTACAAAAATAGTGAAAATATAGTAAGAAAAGCAAGCACTATGTGAAGAATATGTTGCAAAAAAATCGCACGGCGGAGAATAACGATAGGTAAAATGATATATATTTGCACCCGTAATTTTTAAGAATTTTTAATAACTCAAACTTGGGAGGAGGGGCCTCCCTGACACTCAAACTTTTAGCAATGGCTAACACCACCCAAAAGGCGTCCAAGCAACGCTTTACAATCGATTTTCAGCCCCGATTGTTCTCTACATTGAAGGGCTACAACCGTCAGAAGTTTTCCAAAGACCTGATGGCCGGCATCATCGTCGGCATCGTGGCCATTCCACTCGCAATCGCATTCGGTATCGCCTCGGGCGTGGGCCCCACCGAGGGCCTCGTTACGGCCATCATTGCCGGTTTTCTCATCTCCGCATTGGGCGGTACGAAGGTGCAGATTGGTGGCCCCACAGGTGCTTTCATCGTGATTGTCTATGGCATCATCCAGCAGTTTGGTCTTGCGGGCCTTGCCATCGCTACGGTTATGGCCGGTGTGATGCAGATTGTTATGGGTGTGTTCCGCCTCGGTAGTGTCATCAAGTTTATGCCCTATCCCATCATCGTAGGCTTCACGGGCGGTATTGCCATCACCATCTTCTCTACCCAGATGAACGACCTGTTTGGTTTGGGCATAGAGAGTGTGCCGGCCAACTTCATCGACAAGTGGGCTTGCTACTTCCAGAACATCGGCAACATTAATTGGTGGGCTCTGTTGGTGGGCGTGTTGAGCATCCTCATCATCATCTACACCCCTCGTTTCTCCAAGAAAATCCCCGGCTCGCTGATGGCCATTGTGGTTATGACCATTGCGTGCTGGCTTCTCAGGGAGTTTGCCGGTGTTGACTCCATCAAGACCATTGGCGATTTGTATGAGTTGCCCAAAGGACTTCCCTCGTTCCGCATCCCCGCACTTGCCGAGGGCGAAACATTCTTCTCCACGGCCCAGGCGGTGTTGCCTTCGGCCTTCACCATTGCCATTCTGGGTGCCATCGAGAGCCTTCTCTCGGCTATGGTTGCCGACGGTGTGGTGGGCGACAGGCACAATTCCAATACCGAGCTTATTGGTAACGGTATTGCCAACATTGTGACTCCCTTCTTTGGCGGTATTCCCGCCACGGGCGCAATCGCTCGTACTATGGCCAACATCAACAACGGTGGCCGTACCCCCATCGCAGGTATTGTCCACACGGTGGTACTCCTTTTGGTACTCCTGCTGCTGGGTGGCCTTGTGGGCCTTATTCCTATGCCCTGCTTGGCCGGTGTGCTGATTGTGGTGTCCTACAATATGAGCGGTTGGAGGACCATTCGCTCGATGTGCCGCCAGTCGAGGGGCGACATCGCGGTGCTCTTTGTTACGCTCCTGCTGACCGTCATCTTCGACCTCACCATTGCTATCGAGGTGGGCCTCATTATGGCTGTGGTACTCTTTATGAAACGTGTTATGGAAAGCACTTCTATCTCGGTGGTACAGAACGAGATTGGCGTACACCACGACGGCGAGAACGACGAGGTACTCACCGTTCCTGCCCACACGGAGGTTTATGAGATTGAGGGCCCCTTCTTCTTTGGTATTGCCAACAAATTTGAGGAGATTTCCAATATGCGCTCCAAGATGCCCATCCGTATTATCCGTATGCGCAAGGTAACCTTCATTGATGCTACGGGTATCCACAACCTCGAAATCTTCATCGAGTCGGCCTTGAAGGAGGGACGTAAGGTCATCCTTTCGGGTGTAAATGCCGATGTCTATGCCGAGATTGACAAGGCCGGTATTGTGGATATGGTTGGTAGGGAGAATGTTCTCGACCACATCCACAAAGCGCTTGCTCGTGCCGAGGAGGTCGCAAAGACGCTTTAATTATTGGGATATAGGTAAAACAAAATCACGGGTATCATTTTCGATACCCGTGATTTTTGTTTGTCTAACGTCTAACGTCTAACGTCAACCGTCGACCGACTTTTTAATTCTCACTTGTTTGTTCCATAGACCACTCCAAACCGTCGGGTGCCGAGGATGCAAAGCGAGATACGCCAAAGCCCAACAGCAGAGCTCCAATGGCAAAGGCAATCATCGTGGCGGCGGGTTTGTGAAGAGCAACTTTGCCACCCTCTTTGTTGTAGTCGAGGGCGGTGGCGTTGGCAGCACTAATAGCCCACAGCAGACCTCCGGTGATGACACCCTCGATGGCTCCAATGGCGAGGTGGGCGGGCAACATTGCACCCAAGAACTCCCCGAAGGGCAGTGCGCTACCTGCGCCGGCAACTCCATTTTCTACCACCACGGCAGCAGCACCGAGTGTGGTGGCAACGGTGCAAGCAACCACCGAGGCCACAATGGTACGCCACGGGTTACGACTCTCGCCGAGCAACTTACGGAACACCAATGGGTAGGCCACAAGGCAACCGATGGCGGCCATATTGAGGATGTTCATACCGAGGGCCATCATTCCGCCGTCGGCAAAGAAAATCGCTTGTACGGCCACCACAGCCGACAGGGCAAGAAATCCCGCCCACGGGCCAAGCACCGAGGCCAGCAGGATGCCGCCGAGCATATGGCCGCTACAACCGACACCCGGGATGGCGTAGTTAATCATCTGGGCGGCAAACACAAAGGCCGCCATTACACCCATCATTGGCAGGGTGTTGGAAGTGGCACTCTTCTTGGTTTTTACTACCGCAACGGCGATGAGTGCTGCTGCGGCTACTCCTCCCACGATAGCCTCGGTGGGAGAGAGAAGGTGATCAGGCATGTGCATAAAGCAATCAGTTTTTTAGTTGGTTTTTGAAGGTTGGTAAAATAAATAGCCACGTTGCGATGCAGAAGGGGGCGGTCAGCGAGGGCAGGCCCACGGGTGCGAGCAACACGTTCATTGATGCTTGCACAAAGAACGTGCCTACAATACCCACAAGAGCCCAAATCGTTGTCCTTAGCGAAGGACGCAGAAATATGGCTCCGAGCGCAATGGCTGTAAGCGTGGGGCTGAAACCATACATACCGTGTGCAATGGCTTCGGTGGGTGCGCCAAAGAGGAGCGCAAGGGCCGCACCTCCGGCCGAGCCGATCACCGCCCAGAGTGCCGATAGTGGGCTTGCAATCAGCAGGCCCGCAAGAAACAGCACTCCCGTAATCCACGAGTCAATCAGAAAGACCTGACTTACTCCACGCAGAGTCCACTCTACAAAGTCTATGAACGAGGGTGCGGCCGAGTGGGTGAGGTGTACGAATGAGGCGGGCAACATAGGGTGGGAGAGTGCCACCACGTCGATTCCTCCGAGCATACGGGCCGCAGCGAGGAATATCCACGTTGACATCACAAAGGGGAAGGTGTAGGAGCTCACTCCGAGAGGCTCACCAAGGCGGTTGAGGGCTGTGCGTACCCAAGTGGTCATTGCCGAGCAGACAACAAGTGCCGCCCAGCCGAGCGGAGTGGAGCCGAGGAAGGTCATCAGTGCACAACCTACCAACACCCCATTGAAGCCCCAGAGTCCCTGCTCGCCCTCGTTGTGAGGGTAGCCAAGCAGGTAGCCCGTGAGGATGGATACGGCAGTGCCAACCAAAGCACCCCACGCAACGGCGGGTGTACCGGCAGAGTAGGCACCCCAGAAGATGCCCACAATGAAGAGTATTCCGCAGGACACGTTGCCCTGAAACATCACTTGTGCGACGGAACTAAAAAAGGTTTTAATGTGTTTCATATCATAGAATTGAAAATGGAAAATTGACAAAATGAATTTTGTCTAAAATGCTCCCGCTCGGCAAAGTCTGCGAGCAGCCTCTGCTCTCGCTTACTCGCATTTGCGAAAATGGATAAACCACTCCACTAAATTCTCTAACCTCCCTAATCTCA
>JAGBGK010000059.1 GCA_017936005.1 Tidjanibacter sp. | reverse complement strand
CCCCTATCCTCTCATACCGCCACAGCAGGCGATGACCTGACCGGTAACGTAGGCACTCATATCGCTACCCAAAAAGAGTGCCACACCTGCGACATCCTCGGGTGTTCCGGCCCTGCGTAGCGAGATGTTGTCCACAAATGAGGCTCGTATATCCTCCGAGAGCACAGCGGTCATATCGGTCTGGATGAAACCCGGGGCGATGCAGTTGGCCCTCACACCCCTTGCGCCCAACTCCTTGGCCACCGATTTGGCCAGAGCGATGAGTCCCGCTTTGGAGGCTGCATAGTTGGCTTGGCCGACGTTGCCACCGAGGCCCACCACAGAGCTCATATAGACGATGGAGCCACTGCGCTGACGGGCCATCACGGCACTGATGGCGTGTGTGATGTTGTAGGCCGATTTGAGGTTGGTGTTGATTACGGCGTCCCACATCTCCTCGCCCATACGCATCAGCAGCGTATCACGAGTGATGCCGGCGTTGTGTACGAGGATGTCGATGCGTCCAAACTCTTTTTGCACTTCGGCAACGAGCGTGTGTGCCTCGTCGTAGGAGGCTGCATCGGAACGATAGCCTATGGCCTTAACGCCAAGGGCGTTGAGTTCTTCGGTGAGTTCTTCGGCAGCGGTTGTGCTGGAAAGATATGTGAAGGCAACGTTTGCTCCTTCGGAGGCATATTTCACTGCGATTGCTCGACCGATACCTCGCGTTGCGCCCGTAACAAGGGCCACTTTACCTGTCAAAAGTCCCATAGTTGTCTTTTATTTTTCTGTTTTTAGCATTTCAAAGGTAATAAAAACTATGCAAATGCGAGCAGAATAACGGAAATTTTTTTAATTTTGTAGGCATAAACGGCGGAAGCCGTGTGCGAACAATCAAACACTACAAAAAAGTTATGTATAAGGAGAGTGAAATTTTTGAACTCATAGCCAAAGAGCGTGAGCGACAGACCAACGGTATCGAACTTATCGCATCGGAGAACTACGTTAGCGACCAGGTGATGGCTGCAATGGGCTCTATTCTGACCAACAAGTATGCCGAGGGCTATCCCGCAGCACGCTACTATGGTGGTTGCGAGGTGGTAGACCAGGTTGAAACCCTCGCACAAGAGAGGCTCAAAAAACTCTATGGCGCAGCCTATGCCAACGTGCAGCCACACAGTGGTGCACAGGCCAATATGGCGGTATTCTTTGCTTGCTTGAAGGTGGGCGACACCTTTATGGGCCTCGATTTGGCACACGGTGGACACCTTTCACACGGCTCGCCCGTGAATATGTCGGGTATGAACTACAAGGCTGTGGGCTACACTCTCAACCCCGAAACGGGACAAGTGGACTATGACCAGATGGAGGCTCTTGCTCTCGAACACCGCCCCAAACTCATCATTGGTGGTGCTTCGGCCTATTCGCGCGAGTGGGACTACAAACGTATGCGTGAGATTGCCGACAAGGTGGGCGCATTGTTGATGGTCGATATGGCACACACCGCAGGTCTTATCGCTGCGGGTCTGTTGGAAAACCCCGTCAAGTGGGCACACATCGTAACCTCCACCACCCACAAAACCCTTCGTGGCCCTCGTGGCGGTATCATCCTTATGGGTGAGGACTTCGATAATCCGTGGGGCTACACCACTCCCAAAGGCGTGGTTAAGAAGATGTCGGCCATTCTCAACTCGGCCGTATTCCCCGGTATTCAGGGTGGCCCGCTGGAACACGTAATTGCAGCCAAGGCTGTCGCTTTTGGCGAGGCTCTCGCTCCCGAGTATATCGAATACCAGAAGCAGGTGCAGAAGAACGCCAAGGCTATGGCCGAGGCCTTCGAGAAGAGGGGTTACAAGGTGGTGTCGGGTGGTACGGATAACCACTTGATGCTCATTGACCTGCGTACTAAATTCCCTGAACTCACGGGTAAGGTTGCCGAGAAGGTGCTGGTGGCTGCAGACATTACCACCAACAAGAATATGGTGCCATTTGATAGTCGTTCGCCCTTCCAGACTTCGGGTCTCCGCTTTGGTACTCCCGCAATTACCACTCGTGGTTTGAAGGAGGACAAGATGGACTACATTGTGGAACTTATTGACCGAGTGCTCGCCGACCACGAGAATGAGGAGAACATCGCCGCAGTGCGTAAGGATGTCAATGCACTGATGGCGGATTACCCTCTGTTTGCTTGGTAGGGAGCCGAAGAAAGATAGTAACCGAGGGCTGCTCCACCTACCGAGTGGAGGGCCCTTGTTTTGTTGAATGGATTAGATGCGTAGAGCGGTTGGCTATTGGTGAACAAACAAATGCGTAGGGTGGTGGGCTACATATTCTATGTGCTGATTATCTCCGCCTTTGTGGTGGCGATGGTGGCAGAGTTGTGGGTGGGCACAAGGCCTGCTTGCGAGCCACACACGCCCGTAGCACAGGATAGCGTGGAGATTGTGATTGTGGGCGACATTATGGCCCACCTGCCACAGGTGGAGTCGGCAAGGGTGGGCGAGGAGGCCTACGATTTTACTCCTCACTTTGAGGGTGTTAGGCCCTTGTTTGGGGCAGCCGACTATGTGGTTGCCAACCTCGAAACAACCCTCTCGCCAAGGCCACCATATAGTGGCTATCCGACCTTTGCAACCCCTGAGGAGTTGGCCCGCGACTTGGCTGCGGTGGGAGTGGATGCCGTAACGCTGGCCAATAACCACATCACCGACAAGGGAGCCGAGGGAGTGCTCCACACACTTGCCGCACTTGATAATGCGGGTATGGACTATATGGGCGTGGGCGTACCTACTGTGAGAGCAGGGCGTGTGGATGGTCTTATCTCCCGTGTGGGTGGTTTCAGGGTTGCTTTCGTGGCAGCCACCGACATTCTCAACCGAACGGTCGCAGGGATTGATGTGGCACGGGTAGATACCCTCACGTTGGCACGCAATATAGCCTCTGTGAGGGAGAGGACCGACCTTGTGGTGGCCCTTGTGCATTGGGGTGAGGAGTACCACCGAGTGCCCTCACACCGACAGAAAACGATGGCCAAGTGGATGCGTAGTAGGGGAGTGGATGTGGTTGTCGGCTCCCACCCGCACGTAATTCAACCATTTGAGATTGAACACAATAAGGATGGTAAAACTGTGGGTGCGGTGTTCTATTCGCTGGGTAACTTCATATCCAACCAGAACGACCGCAATACGGATGTGGGCTTGGCCGTGCGCATCGGTCTGCACCGCAAGAGCGCAGTTGGCCCCATAGACCTCACCATAGAGGCTGACACCATCCATCGTGTGCGCTACACTGAGGGCAGCAAAACACACTATGAATTGAAAATTGAAAATTGACAAAATTTCAATTTTCCATTTTCAATTTTATCGTCGGTTGACGGTAGTCGGTTGACGGTCGACAATAAATAAAAGCCACGGGTAACAAAATCGTTACCCGTGGCTTTTGTTTGTAATATCAACTCCGATTACTCTGCTTTGCCTGCGCTGCCGAGTACGTTGATGTTCTTGTTCATATAGAGCTCCTTCAAAGCATCACGAGCGGGGCCGAGATACTTGCGGGGGTCGAACTCTGCGGGGCTCTTTGCAAACACCTCACGAACAGCAGCGGTCATAGCCAAACGACCATCCGAGTCGATGTTGATTTTGCAAACTGCGCTCTTTGCTGCCTCCCTGAGCTGCTCCTCGGGAATACCCACTGCATCTTTCAATGCGCCACCATAGGTGTTGATGATAGCGACCTTGTCCTGAGGTACGCTGCTCGAACCGTGGAGTACGATGGGGAAACCGGGGATGCGCTCCTCAATCTCTTTGAGGATGTCGAAACGCAATGGGGGAGGAACAAGGATACCCTTCTCGTTGCGTACGCACTGCTCGGGTTTGAACTTGTTGGCACCGTGCGAAGTACCAATCGAGATAGCCAACGAATCAACGCCGGTCTTCTGTACGAAGTCGATAACGTCATCGGGGTTGGTGTAGGTGTGGTGCTCGGCAACAACGTCGTCCTCGATACCTGCCAACACGCCAAGCTCGCCCTCTACGGTTACATCGAACTGGTGAGCGTAGTCAACAACCTGTTTGGTCAAGGCTACGTTCTCCTCGTAGGGAAGGTGGCTACCGTCGATCATCACGCTCGAGAAGCCCATATCGATACACGATTTGCAAATCTCGAAGCTGCTACCGTGGTCGAGGTGGAGAGCGATAGGAATGTTCTTACCGAGCTCTTTTGCATACTCAACAGCACCCTGTGCCATATAGCGCAGAAGGGTCTGGTTGGCATACTTGCGAGCGCCTGCCGACACTTGGAGGATAACGGGCGAAGAGGTCTCAACGCAAGCAGCGATGATAGCCTGCAACTGCTCCATGTTGTTGAAGTTGTAGGCGGGGATAGCGTAACCGCCTTTGATTGCACCTGCAAACATCTCACGGGTGTTCACAAGGCCTAAGTCTTTGTAAGATACCATAATAGAATGTTATTTAGTGTTTGTTGTTTGTCAATTATTAAAATTTTTTACAAATATAACGTCTTTTTTTGGAATATCGTTCACCCTCTGATATATTTTTCACAAAAAAATATCCTATCTTTGTACGATTGTGCTACGCACAAGACAAAGGGTACCCCCGAGGGGACTACTCTGCAAGAGAAGAAAATTTGATAATAAGCAAAATATAACACTAAAAATTCAACCGAAAACTATGAGCGAATTTAAGTATCAGCCTATGTTTGAGCACGGTGCCGACACCACCGAGTATGAACTCATTACCAAAGACTATGTGAAGACCATCGAGTGCGATGGCCGCAAGATTCTCAAAGTGGAGCCCGAGGGCTTGACCGTTTTGGCCAAACGTGCCTTTGAGGATGTGTCGTTCTACTTGCGTGGCTCGCACCTCCAAAAGCTGGCCAACATCTTGGAGGACCCCGAGGCTACCGACAACGACAAGTTTGTTGCCCACACTATGTTGATGAATCAAGTGGTGGCTGCCGAGGGCGAACTGCCCACCTGTCAGGACACCGGTACGGCCATTGCCATCGGTAAGAAAGGCGAGAATGTGTGGACCGGAGTGGACGATGCAGAGTATATCTCCAAGGGTGTCTATCAGACCTATGCCGAGAGGAACCTCCGCTACTCGCAGGTGGTGCCTATCACTATGACCGACGAGCACAACAGCGGCAACAACCTCCCCGCACAGATTGACCTCTATGCCGAGCAGGGCGATGCCTACAAATTCCTCTTCATCACCAAAGGTGGCGGCTCGGCCAACAAGACATTCCTCTACCAGCAGACCAAGGCTCTTCTGAACGAGAAGTCGCTCACCGAGTTTATCACTGAACACATCAAAGACCTCGGCACTTCGGCTTGTCCTCCCTACCACCTTGCACTTGTTGTGGGTGGCACTTCGGCAGAGGCCAACTTGGCTGCCGTGAAGAAGGCTTCGGCTGGCTATTTCGACAACCTGCCCACCAGTGGTAACGACGGTGGTCGTGCTTTCCGTGATTTGGAGTGGGAGCAGAAGGTGCTGGAAATTTGCCAGAAGAGTGGCATTGGTGCGCAGTTTGGCGGCAAGTATTTCGTACACGACGTGAGGGTTATCCGTATGCCTCGCCACGCTGCTTCGTGCCCCGTGGGTTTGGGCGTGAGCTGCTCGGCCGACCGCAACATCAAGGCCAAAATCAACGAGGAGGGCCTCTGGATTGAGAAGTTGGAGAAGAACCCCGCACGCTATCTGCCCACCACCGCACCCACTATGGCCCCTGCTGTGGAGATTGACCTCGACGAGGGTATGGACAAAGTGAGGGAAACACTCTCGAAATACCCCATCAAGACTCGTCTGAACATCAAGGGTACACTCATCGTGGCTCGTGATATTGCCCACGCACGTATCAAACAGATGTTGGACGAGGGTAAGCCTATGCCCGACTACTTCAAGAACCACCCCGTCTATTACGCAGGCCCTGCAAAGACCCCCAGCGGTATGGCATCGGGTAGCTTTGGCCCCACCACCGCAGGTCGTATGGACCCCTACGTGGACCTCTTCCAGAGCGAGGGTGGCTCGATGGTTATGGTGGCCAAAGGCAACCGTTCGCAGGCTGTAACTGATGCTTGCCAGAAACACGGTGGCTTCTACCTCGGCTCCATTGGTGGCCCCGCTGCTATCTTGGCTAAGAATAGTATCAAGAGCGTTGAGGTAGTTGACTTCCCCGAGTTGGGTATGGAGGCTGTGAGGAAGATTTATGTTGAGAACTTCCCTGCCTTTATCATCGTGGATGACAAGGGCAACGACTTCTTTGCAGAGTTTAAGCACTAAAATTCCCTTTGGGAACGTTATTATGGCGATGGCTGCTATCCTCTTCCGATGGCGGCCTCGCTATGGTATGGAACAAGTTGTCTAAATAGGACTTTTATTTTTGAGAATGAGGAAAATTCTTCTGTTTATAGCCACGCTGTTTGCTTGTGTGGCCACAGCCTTTGCCGACGAGGTATCCTTTGAGGTTAATGTCCAGAGGGTTGTGGCTGTGGGCGAGCCGTTCAGTGTGGAGTTTACCATCAATGCCAAAGGCAGCGGTTTTGAGGCCCCCACCTTTGAGGGCTTCGATGTGATGGCCGGCCCTATGGAGTCGCACGGTAGCAGTGTGCAGATTATCAATGGCAAAACCACTCGCACGGAGAGCCACACTACAAACTTTGTGGTACTGTGCCCGAGCGAGGGCGACTACACCATTGGTAGCGCATCCATTCGCTCCGGTGGTAAGACCTACACCACCAAGCCCGTAACCATTAAGGCCATCGTGGAGAGCGCACCTGCGGGCGGACAGAGTGGGGCAGTGGAGGAGCAAAGCGCAGCCTCGCGTCTGGCCGAGGACGATATGCTGATTGTGGCCTCGGTGGACCGTGCCAATGTCTATAAGGGCGAGCCGGTGAGGGTAAGCTACAAGTTCTACACCCGAGTGGCAATGGGCGTTGAGGGACAGAAGATGCCTTCGTTCAATGGATTCTGGACCCAGAGGCTCAATATCGACGCCAATCGTTGGGTGAGAGAGGAGTATAAGGGCAAGATTTATGATGCCTGCCTCATTGGAGAATACCTCCTTTTCCCACAGCAGAGCGGCGAGTTGACAATCGAGCCGTTGGAGATGAATGTGGTGGCGAGGTTGCAGGTGCAACGCCGCCGTTCGAGCGACCCCTTTGCGGAGTTCTTTGGTGGCGCACAGATTGAGGAGGTGCGTAGGAAGGTGGCCTCCCGCCCCCTGACCATTAACGTCAAGGCCTTGCCTGAGGGTGCACCCGCAAGTTTCAGCGGTGCTGTGGGCGAGTTGGAGATGACCACCACACCCCCTGCCGACCACATCGAGGCCAACACGGCCGTAACCTACACCGTACGCATTTCGGGCAAGGGTAACCTCTCTATGATACAGGCTCCACAGATTCAACTGCCCACCTCCTTTGAGCAGTATAGCGTGAAGAGTAGCGAGAGTATCCAAGCTACAGGCTCGGGCATTACGGGCTATCGACAATTTGAGTACCCGATGATTGCGAGGGCCGATGGTGACTTCTTGATTCCGGCTGTGGAGTTCACCTATTTCAACCCCAAGTTGTCGAAGTATGTAACCCTATCGTCGGCCGAACTTGTTGTTAACGTGGCACCCGATGCCAATGCGACCACTTCGGGTCCCACGGCAGCCCTCGTGAGTGGTATCGCCAAAGAGGACATTAAGTTCCTCGGCAGGGATATTCGCTTCATCAAACTCGGCTCGGCAGACCTGCGCCCACAGGGTAAACTCTTTATGTTCAGTGGCCTCTATTGGTTGCTGGTGGTGGCTATGATTAGCCTCTCGGTGGTGTTGGGTGTGTGGCTCAAAGGCCGCTTGAAGGAGTTACGCAATCAGGAGGCTTTGAAGGGTAAGAGAGCCAACAAGGTGGCCCTGATGAGGTTCCGTGCCGCAGAGAGGTATATGCACGAGCAGAACCAAAAGGGTTTCTATGAGGAGATGTTGCGAGGTCTTTGGGGCTATATGGGCGATAAACTCAACATCCCCGCTGCCGACCTCACCAAAGAGAGCATCAGGGAAAACCTCACCCGTAAGGGTGTGGAGCAGGAGGATGTGGAGCGATATGTTGCCATCATCAGTGACTGCGAGTATGCCCAATATGCGCCCTCGGTGAGTGGCCGTATGGAGGAGGCCTACCTTGCAGGTGTGGATATTGTGTCCCGCTTGGAGGGAGTTATTGGTAGATAGTGTGTGTGGAGTGTGAATAAAATGATGAGAATGAAAAGAATAATATATTTGTATGTAGGCCTATTGCTTGGAGTGCTTGTTGGAACAATCCCCGCAAAGGCTCAAACCGTTGACACCGACACCCTTTGGGAGAGGGCAGGTACGCTCTACACCGCAGGCGACTACAATGGTGCGCTGATGGTCTATGACTCCATTAGCAGTGCAGGGTGGGCGAGTGCCAAACTGTTCTATAATATGGGCAACGCCTACTTCAAGAGTGGCAAGATTGGCGAGGCCATCCTCTACTACAATAAGGCCCAAAAACTCGCCCCTGCCGATGATGACGTGGCCTATAACCTTGCCTACGCCAACAGCTTTGTGAAGGACAAAATTGAGGTGGTACCCGAGTTTTTCCTCAAAGAGTGGCTGTCGAAGGTGAGCAATCTTATGAGTAGCGACTCGTGGGCCATATTCTCGCTTGTGGCTCTTGCTCTGACACTTACCTTTGGGCTTGTCTATCTGTTGGGTGCCAAGCGCAGGGTGCGTAAGGTTGGCTTTGTGGTGGCGCTTGTGGGCGCAGTGGTAACCATTGCTACGGGTGGTTTTGCTGCTGCCGAGAGGAGGGATGTCCTCGACTGCTCGGAGGCTGTGGTGGTCAGCTCGGCTGCTGCGGTTAAGAGTTCGCCCGACCGCACCAGCAAGGATATCTTCATCCTCCACGAGGGTACGAAGGTGAAGGTGCTGGATACCTACGGAGCGTGGAACGAGATACGCATAGCCGACGGTAACGAGGGGTGGATATCCTCGTCGGCAATCATCATCATAGACTAACATTTTCAATGTAAGAAACAACCCAATACGCACAGCAAGAAACAACCCAATACGCATAACTCGATGTCAAGACTACTCAACGATGCCGTAGGCGAACTCGCCAAACTCCCCTCTGTGGGCCGCCGTACCGCTTTGCGACTTGCTCTCCATCTGCTCCACCGAGAGCCTGAGGAGGTGTCCGCACTTGCCGATGCGCTCACAAGGTTTCGTAATGAGGTGAGGTTTTGTAGCCGTTGCAACAACCTCTCCGACGGCGAGGTGTGCCCCATCTGTTCGGACCCTCGTAGGGATAGGACCACGGTGTGTGTGGTGGAACACGTTGGCGATGTGTTGTCCATCGAGAATACTAACCAATACAATGGCCTCTACCACGTTTTGGGCGGAGTTATTTCGCCAATGCAGGGCATCGGCCCCAGCGATTTGAAGATAGACCTTCTGGTTGAGAATATCGCAAGGGGCGAGATACGGGAGGTTATTTTGGCCATTGGCGCAACGGTTGAGGGCGAGACTACCCTATTTTATATAATGCGCCGCTTGGCTCAGTTCCCCGACCTGAAAATCACGAAGATTGCTCGCGGTATCGGAGTGGGCGACGAGATTGAGTATGCCAATGAGTTGACGATTGCGCACGCTCTTCACAATCGCACAGAGGTAAAAAACTGATTCTCTCGGGTGAATTTTGCACCGCACTTCAATAGGTGGCCTCCTCATTTGCGTAAAAACTGATTTTTGCAGGTGCTTTTTGCACAAAAATTCAGAGAGCGAGTTCCTCACCTACGCCAAGTAGGCTGCGGACAGCTCCTGCTCGGCGAGGCCGCCGAGCACAATTACGACCACCCCTCCCATCCTCCCCTTTCGTAGGGGAGGAGTAAATTAGGGGAAGCGTACTTTGCAATACTCCCCCTTTGAGTTAGAGGGGGGCTGAAAGGCGGGGGCGTCTGTTTCTCTCCCCTAAGTTAGGGGAGATGGCACAAAGTGCCAGAGAGGTCTGTTAAAAAAAGCCACGGGTTACATTTTTGTAACCCGTGGCTTTTGTCAACCGTCAACCGGTAGTTGTAAATTTTCAAT
>JAGBGK010000058.1 GCA_017936005.1 Tidjanibacter sp. | reverse complement strand
GGTTGACGGTTGACGGTCGACGGTCGACGGTCGACGGTCGACTAAATTTGTATGGACGAACTATTCAGCATAAAACAACGCTTCGGCATCATAGGCAACAGCGAGGCACTCAACAGAGCTATTGAAATGGCTCTGAGGGTGGCCGCCACAGACCTATCGGTGCTAATCAGTGGCGAGAGTGGCGTGGGTAAGGAGTTTTTTCCGCAGATTATCCACACCCACAGCGCACGCAAACACGGCAAATACATCGCCGTAAACTGTGGTGCCATACCCGAGGGTACCATCGACTCCGAACTCTTCGGACACGAAAGGGGCTCGTTTACGGGCGCAGTGGAGGCTCGCAAGGGCTATTTTGAGGAGGCCGATGGAGGTACCATCTTCCTCGACGAGGTGGCAGAGCTTCCCCTCTCCACCCAAGCACGTCTGCTGCGCGTATTGCAGTCGGGAGAGTTTATGAGGGTTGGCTCCTCCAAGATTCAAAAGACCAACGTGAGGGTAGTGGCGGCAACCAACGTAGACCTCACCAAAGCCATCGCCGAAGGTCGTTTCCGTGAGGACCTCTACTACCGTCTCGGTACGGTACCCATCATAGTACCCGCACTACGTCAGCGCAGGGAGGACATATACCTACTCTTCCGTAAGTTCGCTTCCGACGTGTCGGTACGCTACCAAATGCCCGCCATATCGCTCGACGAAAACGCACGACAGTTGCTCGAAAACCACTATTGGAAGGGCAACATCCGCCAGCTCAAAAACGTGGCCGAGCAAATATCCGCCATCGAGGAGGCAAGGCTCATCACCGAGCCTATATTGCGCAAGTATCTGCCCGCAGCAGGCACCGGACAAGCCGCAATGGTTATGGGTGGCCCCGGTGAGAGCGACTTCGCCGACGAAAGGGAACTGCTCTACAAAATACTCTTCGACTTGAAGAGCGATATGAACGACATAAAACGTATGCTCATCGAATTGAGTGGAGGCTACACACCACACACCTCGGAGCCTGCGCCCACACACGCACCCGCCGCTGCGCTACTCCAACCACACACACCACACTATGTGCGTGAGGCCCAGGATGCCATTGGCGAGGAGGTATTCGAGGAGCCGGCAAGACCTCTCTCCAAGGAGGAGAAACTGCGAGAGGAGATTGTACGTGCGTTGCGTAACAATGGTGGCAAGCGTAAGGAGGCCGCAAGGGAGCTCTTTATGTCGGAGCGCACCCTCTACCGCAAAATTAACGAACTCGATATTGACGTAAAAAACTTGTAAGAACGCTATGAATATCAGCACAATAGCACGCCGTGTGGCAATGGTGATGGTGGTTGCACTTGTGGCCATAACACAGAGTGGTTGCACCATCAAATACTCCTTCTCGGGAGCGTCTATCCCCTTGGAGGCCAAGACCGTGAGTATCGCCTACTTCCCCAACAACGCACCGATGGTGGCTCCCACATTGAGTTCCACCCTCACCGATGGTTTACAGGACAAGTTCGCACGACAGACTAAACTGCAACTCGTACCCTCCAACGGTGACCTTGCATTCGAGGGAGAGATTACTAACTACACCTCAACACCTGCGGCTATTACCGCCAACGAGACGGCTGCAATGAACCGCCTGACCATCACCGTCAAGGTCAAATATACAAGCATCTACGAGCCACAATTCAACTACAACAAGTCGTTCAGTGCCTTTGCCGAGTATGATGCAAACTCCTTGCTACAAGATGTGCAGGACACTCTCATTCAGGAGATTTGCGAACAGCTCATCAAGGACATTTTTAATGCCGCCGTGGCCAACTGGTAGTGTAAGTCTATGGGAGTGATATCGAAAAACAAAGAGCTTGGCACAAAAGAATTGGTCGAGTTGCGTGAGAGGTATCCGTGGTGGGGAGCCGTCCACATTGCATCATCCGAGTTGGGGGTGCCCACCAAGGAGAGCTATCTGCTGGCCTCTCGCCTGCGCTCACGACGCCAACCTGCCGACTCACTACTCAAAGAGATCAGGCCGGAGGAGTTTGAGTGTAGTGAGATGTTGGGACTTATTGATGCCTTCATCCACTCCGGCGACCACCACAAAATTGTGGTCAGTGAGGCCACTACCGAAGAGTCCCTCGCCATTGACAACAACGACGAAATGGAGGACGAAGAGGACTTTGTGAGCGAGGAATTGGCCGAAATTTATGCCAAACAGCAACTTTTTGACCAAGCAATTGCAATATATCAAAAATTAAGTTTGCAAAATACGCAAAAAAGTATTTATTTTGCCGAACTTATTGAGCAACTAAACGCCCAAAAGAGATTGAACGAAAAATAATTAAAAATTTATAGCACAATGTACACTTTTCTTGTAGTATTGATTATCATTGCCAGCATCATCCTCATCTTGGCTATTTTGGCCCAGAGCCCCAAGAGCGGAATGGCTGCAAACTTTGGCGCATCGAACCAGGTAATGGGTGTTCGTCAGACCGCCAACTTCCTTGAGAAAACCACTTGGTATGTAGCAATCGCTATTGTAGTGTTGAGCCTTCTCTCGACCGTAGCGATGTCGTCCTACAAAAAGACTTCGGCTCCCCAGAGCGACTCGGTTATCGAGCAGCTTATGGATGTAACCGAGGAGGCTCCCGTGATGCCCAATCAGGTAGAGGCAACCGCCGAGCCCACCGCCGAGTAGTCACAAGGTAAGCAAACAGAATAACAGCGGGCTGTTCTTTTCGGAACAGCCCGCTGTCGTTTTTAACCATCCCACAGTGAATCAACTATCTTCTACAACATCACTATAAACAGTGTTAAAATAATCGCATCCAAAATCTTGATTGGAACAAACATACGACTTGAAGTGTGAACCAGATTTTGCAATTCCCTCCTTTATAAGTTCAAGATGCCCCCTCTTACACTTAGGACACAAATGTACTTCATTGTCTGTTTTTTGAGGAGCAATATCTTCTATCTCTGTAACAAATGATGATGGATGTTCAATATCATACATGATGTATAACCTATCCTTTGGACGGGTAAGCGCCACATAAAATACCCTTCGCTCCTCGCCAAAAACAAAATCTTCTTCTTTGCTCATTACCAACGATAACACAGGATCATCCGATATGGTTGACGGGAATCCGTAGTTGCCACTACTACATCTCAACAACACAGCATAATCTGACTCTAATCCCTTTGCTTGGTGTACTGTTAAAAATGGATAATCCTTGCCATTATACTTAAAAATCAATCTATCGCCTAATGTTTTAGGCTGAAAATAATTGTACAGCACCTCACAATCCATTGTATATCGTCCCAATAAATACACACTTTTACCCTCTGGAATACTATCCAAAATAGAACACAGTACTCCTATATATTGCTGCCCCTCTCTATTGGTGTCAGGTTCCAATAGGTAGGGCACAAATTTATAGTCTGTAAAACACTGTGCGTTAAATGGGCGCAACTCTTTCTTCTTCTGATTAGGATTTCGTACAATAAATTGTGATGACAAATCCAGCAATGGATTACCAAATCTATATGTTGTTGACAAGTTACATTCTGCCGTATAGCCAAAGTATTTGTCAAACTTTGTAAAGAGTTGTAGATCGCTACCTGAAAAACGATATATTGACTGCCAATCATCCCCGACACAAAAAGTTTTTGTCAACGGATTTTTACGCCTTAACGCTTGGAGTAATTTATATCGATCCAATGATATGTCTTGAAATTCATCCACCAAAATATAATCATAATCAGCATATGATTTCTCGGAGCACATATCGGTAGCCATCAGAATCGCATCGGTAAAATCCATCTCACCACGATTTTGAAGAAGCAATGTATAGGTACAATAGAACGGTATTAGCAAATTCTTAACAATGAATTTTGTTCTTTTATCAAACTCCAAAGAACCACCAGAAGACAGAACAGCGTCTTCTATATCATGCATTGTCAAGCAGCGTCCCTTCATCAACATAATAAAAGAGGACAACATCTCTATAAGTGCCTTTTCTTTAAATTTGCTTTTACCCAACAGTATGTCGTTTTTATCCTCATCGCTCAAAGGTGTAAACTTCACACCTCGCTTGATAAGTTCATCTTTCAGCTTTTTATATACGGTTTGATTATGAAAATCAGCACTTGTAGTAAAGATCAAATCTGTTCCATACGATTGATGAGTTTGCAACTTCCATTGAATTCCCGCTTTATATTTTTCATTGGCAACCTCCCAACCTCCATTCTCACCATCACCATACCATTTTGGGACATTGCCCTCCACATCAACACCAAAATGTTCCAAATAAAGGCGTTTTTTCACACCATCTACTGTATAATATATCGTAAAATCAGGGCAATATTGACGATGTTCCTTATCCTTCAAGTCATATACATATGGCTGTTCATACTTGTAGCGTATACCATTCTCCGACAAAAACACACATATCTTTCTTTCCTCCTCACTACGTGTGTATACAGAATATCCACTCATATCTGGATACGGAGATTGAATGCCAAATTTTTTACGATCTTCTATATAGGCTTCCGCATTTTCATACTCAAATTCATCCTTCGTAAGACTTTGGTATGAAGCCAAATACCTATTAACCGCACTAATAAATGTCCTATCTTTTTTCAAGGTTTCATACACATTGACAAATATTCCATCCGAACATATTGCAGGCTTTTGCTGCGTAAAGTGGGCAATTATATCAAGAGCCAACTTGTGGAATGTACAACAACGCAGGCCCTCAATATCTAAACGAGTTGTTAGTGACTCGGCAGCCTTTCGAGTGTATGTTATAAGAAGTATTTTCTTCGGGTCTACTCCACATTTATCCACCAAATAACGCACCTTACCACACATTGTAGACGTTTTACCGCTACCCGCACTACTGACTACCAAACAGTTATCCTCTAATGTTACGATAGCATCTCTCTGAGCAGCATCAAGAGGATATTCCAATACGGTATTGAAGTAGTTGACATTAACATCTTTCTCTATCTCTTTAAACTCTTTATTGTGAGCCAACCTACGCTCCTCCATCTGCGAATATTTACTAACAAAATCACTCGCAGTTGTCTTTACCTCTGACTTTTTAGGCAACCATTTTATTAGAGGATCTATGTGGCCATACAGTTCCGTCAACTGACCTTTCACCAATTCACATTGCGAATGGGGAATATAAGCATTGGTCAAAAACAAATCATCTATTTGCTTTATTGCCATAGCGACCGACTGACATATAGTGTCATACATGCGTTGGCGGTTCTCTTCCAATTGCTTATCTTCTTCACTTCTCAAGTTTGGCGAAGGAGAGATAGATTCTGCGATTTCTTGTGTTGTTTGTTCTATTAGCTTATTACGCTTGCTTCTCTGCGCTATAAAATATATAAGCCAATAGCATATAGTGAATAGTATTAATATTCCAATGTATGTATACAAACGGGGATTCATAATCAAACTCTTATAATGCAAAGATACAAAATCCTAGTAATATAAAAACAAAGCAACGACAGCCTTTGGGACTGTCGTTGCTTTGTTTTACACACCACTCTATCGGTTGGAGTACATCCGTTCGTAGTAGCCGGCATAGGCGCCGCTGGTTATTTCGTCGAGCCACTCCTGATTGTCCAAATACCAACGCACCGTCTTCTCAATGCCCTCCTCAAACTGCAACGAGGGCTCCCAACCCAACTCCTCTTTCAGTTTGCTACTATCGATGGCATACCTCAAATCGTGGCCCGCACGGTCGGTAACATAGGTTATCAGCCCCTCCGAATGGCCCTCGGGATTTTCCAACAGCCTATCCACTGTTTTGATTATCACCTTAATAAGGTCGATATTCTTCCACTCATTAAAGCCGCCAATATTGTAGGTATCACCCACCCTACCCTTGTGGAACACAAGGTCAATGGCCCTTGCGTGGTCCTCCACATAGAGCCAATCTCTCACATTCTCCCCACGACCATACACCGGCAGGGGTTTACCCATCCGTATGTTGTTCACAAACAGCGGAATAAGCTTCTCGGGAAATTGATTGGGCCCGTAGTTATTCGAGCAATTAGTGATGATGGTCGGCAGCCCATAGGTGTCGTGGTAGGCCCTCACAAAGTGGTCACTCGAAGCCTTTGATGCACTATACGGGCTATGGGGACCATAAGGTGTCTGCTCCGTAAAGAGGCCACCATCCATCTCCAACGCACCATAGACCTCGTCGGTGGAGATGTGGTAAAATAGTTTACCCTCGAACCTCTCCGGCAGGCTCTCCCAATAGAGTTTAGCCACTTGCAGAAGCGTAAGAGTGCCAAGCACATTCGTTTGAGCAAAGGCAAACGGCTCCTCAATGCTACGGTCCACGTGGCTCTCGGCAGCAAGGTGGATAACACCATCAATATCATAGGTGCGGAACACCTCTGCCACACTCTCTGCATCACAAATGTCGGCCCTGACAAAGTGGTAGTTAGGCGCGCCATCCACATCTTTCAGATTGGCCAGATTGCCTGCATAGGTGAGTTTATCAAGATTGACAATGCGGTAGTGTGGGTATTTACGCACCATCAACCTCACAACGTGCGAGCCAATAAAACCCGCACCGCCCGTTATCAATATATTACGCTCGAAGTTCATCAATACACCTTTTTAGCGACTCCTCCCATCGGGAAATCTCCACCCCGAAGGTAGTCATAAATTTAGTTTTATCCAACACGGCATAGTGAGGGCGAGGAGCCTTCGCTCCATACTCTACTGTGGTACAGGGCCTTATATCACACCCATCGTGTCCTGCCACGCGGGCTATCTCCCTTGCAAACTGCCACCAACTGCACTCGCCGAGGTTGGTATAGTGGTAAACCCCCTCACGGAAGTTGCGCTCCGAGATAATCCTTACAATGGCCGTCGCAAGGTCGCCTGCATAGGTGGGTGTACCGAGCTGGTCGCTCACAACCCTAACACTCTCACGTTCCGCCGTCAGGCGCAGCATCGTGCGCACAAAGTTGTGGCCATACTCGGAGTAGAGCCACGCAGTGCGCAGTATGATGTGGTGGCAACCACTTGCCTGCACAGCCCTCTCGCCTGCGAGTTTGGTGCGCCCGTAGGCACTCAACGGCTGTGGGTTGCTACTCTCGGTGAGCATCGCACAGCAGCCACCCATAAAGACATAGTCGGTGGAGATGTGAATGAGTAGAGCGTTGTTTGCCTTTGCCGCTTCGGCCAGATAACCAACAGCCACAGCATTGAGTAGGTGGGCACGTTCCTCGTCATCTTCGGCACGCTCCACGTCGGTGTAGGCGGCGCAGTTGACAATGACATCCACACCATTGTCGGCCACATACTCCCTAACCGCATCTCGGTTGGTGATGTCCAACTCGGCCACATCGGTAAAGTAGTAGGTATCCGCAGAGCCCTCGCACCCGGAAGTAATCATATCGGGCGAGCCCCAAGTTCCCACCACAACATCGGCCACTCCCTCTGCCGCCTTCCTAATGGAAAGCCCCAACTGCCCCTCGGCTCCCGTAACTAAAATTCGCATAAATCCTTCAACAAAGTTCTGTGTTTATCCTTCTCCGAGAGGATTAGCGCCTCGCTCGGCAGAGGCCACACAATACCAATCTGTGGGTCATCCCACGCAATGCCGTCCTCCACCTCGGGGTGGTAGTATTCGTCGCACTTATACTGAAACACAGTGTCATCCTCCAAAGCAATATAACCGTGTGCAAAACCCTTCGGAATGAACATCTGGCGGTGGTTCTCACCACTCAATTCTGCGGCCACATACCTGCCAAAAGTGGGGCTCTCGGGGCGAATATCAACCGCAACGTCAAGCACCTTACCCCTCACAACACGCACCAATTTGGCCTGTGCATAAGGCTTCCTTTGGAAGTGTAGACCACGCAGTGTCCCCTTGTGCGAGAGACTCTCGTTGTCCTGCACAAACCTTACGTCAAGACCCATAAGTTCTGCAAACTTACGCTCTGAAAAACTTTCAAAAAAGTACCCACGACTGTCGCCATACACCTCCGGCTCGACAATCACAACGTCCTCTATATCGGTTTTTATCAATTTCATACCCACACGGTCTGCTTTATCGTTTATCGGCCAAACGAAGCATATACTGTCCGTAGGCACTGCCACGCATCGGCTCGGCCAACTCACGCAATCTTTCGCTTGTAATCCATCCTTTCCTCCACGCAATCTCTTCCAAGCAGGCAATCTGCACTCCCTGCCTGGACTGCACAACCTCCACAAATCGAGCCGCATCAAAGAGGCTCTCGTGGGTACCCGTGTCGAGCCACGCAAAGCCACGGCCCAGCTGTTGCATATAGAGATTGCCCATTTGTAGGAACCTATTGTTCACATCCGTAATCTCCAACTCGCCCCTCGGTGAAGGCACAATGCTCTCAGCCACCTGTACCACATCGTTGGTATAGACATAGAGGCCCGTAACGGCATAGTCGCTCTTGGGCTCGGAGGGTTTCTCCTCAATGCCCACGACCCTACCATCTGCGTCCACCTCTGCCACGCCAAAGCGTTCGGGGTTGGGAACTCGGTAGCCAAAGATGGTCGAAGTGCGCTCCCTCTCGGCTCTCTCCACGGCCTGCTGCAACATACCCGTAAAACCCTGGCCATAGAAGATGTTGTCGCCCAGAATGAGGCAAACCGAGTCGTCGGCAATGAACTCCTTGCCGATGACGAATGCCTCGGCAAGACCTTTGGGCTGAGGCTGCACGGCATAGTAGAACCTCACGCCGTAGTCGCTACCATTACCCAGAAGTCGCTGAAAAGCGGGCATATCGTGAGGAGTGGAAATAATCAAAATCTCCCTAATGCCGGCCAACATAAGCACCGAGATTGGGTAGTAAATCATCGGCTTGTCATAGACCGGCAATAACTGTTTGCTCACCCCTTTTGTAATCGGGTAGAGCCTCGTACCACTACCACCAGCAAGTACAATTCCTTTCATAGTGTAATCTAATGTGTTATGGTTTTAGGTTTAATGAGGTGTGCCCAACTCGACTGGAAGAAGGTCCACAGCCACGACTCATTATACACCAATTTGTGTTTCCAGCGATTAGCAAAGAAGCGACGAGTCTTCCACCAAACAATGCGCAACAAACCCTCGGGTTTCTCTTCCGAGAACTCGGCATACAAAATGTCGTTCAAAATACGATTTTCGAGTTTGGCATCACGCTCTACGCCGGGGACAACATCCCTTTTCATACCCAAGTGGTCAATACAAAGAGCTGTAATAGCATCGGCAAACCTCTTCATATTATACTCTGCGTACACCTTGTTAACACGTTCCCAATCTACATTTTCACCCTCGGCCTCCACAAATTGTTTCCAATCGCAAAGATGGCGCACACTAACCCTCTCGGCTGCATAGTGTAGAGCCATGTGTCGCATCAAAAAGAGTGCATTAAACATAGGCGATGGGAGCATAATCTCCTGCTCTCCTACCCTATGGCGACGACACCCTTTCTCAGCTTCTGCCTTTAAGAGTTTCTCAAAACGGGCATTTGAGTTGTGTGACGAAGTATTTACAAAATCGTAGTGATTCTCAATGAGCACTCCCTGATACACACACGTTGTGTGGTGGTGAACATCAACATCAATATCCACTCCAAGTCGTTCTTTCAACACCTTGTCGGCAGCTTCGAGCTGTCCAAAATGATAGGTGTCAATATCGCTGAATGAACGATGATTGGGCTGTGGATAATAGAGACTCACGCCATAGCCCTTGATTACCATCAAAGGTATTTTGTTTTCGGCCATCAGCGAGGCGATTGTCTTAATCACATTAACTCTTGACTCGTACTTATCCTCCGCAACAATAGTCAAGCCTGCAACTCTTGCAAAAACCTTGGCTGGCAGTTCTCTACGCAGACCGGCCAATCCATCACAGACCAAAGGCATCACATTGTGTTGCTGGGCAAGTTTGACCAATTCTAACCACTCGGTTTTTGACAAACTCTTCACCGCTTGGATATCAACAGCCTTCCCATCCAACGCACAACGTATCGATGAAAACAATATGTCAAATGCCTTATCCATACACTCTTTCTCCGTCTATAATATACACCCCAAACATCTATTCATTAATAAGCTTCTCTAATGTTTGCATATTATTTTGAAAAGAGAAATGCATCTTACAATAAGATTGCCCATTTTGTCCCATTATTTTAAGTTCCTCGCTATTCATTTTTGACAACTCTATAAGAGTTTGCGACAAAGATATTGCATCCTCCGCATTGACAGAATAACCACATTGTGCATCTGCAATGATGGAAGCTCCTTCGCCATTCAACATCGCCAACACTGGCTTCCCCACTGACATATATGCTTGTAACTTCGCCGGACAAGTCAAATTAAATATCAAACTGTCTTTCAACGCCAAAAACAAAACATTTGCTTGGGAGAAAAACAGACTCATCGTATTCAAGGGATGACGGCCAACGCAATGTACAATTTCTGACAGTTTGTGTTTCACAACAAAGTTTTCAACCCATTGTTTCTTTCGTCCATCACCCACAACTATAAAATGGATATTTCTAATCCCTTGTTCATAAATAAGTCTGAACGCCTCCAATGTATGTTCAAAGTCCTGTGCTTCTCCAATATTACCAGCAAACATCACTTTGAAACCATCTGGTATTGTAGGAATTTGATAGTCTTTCTGTTCGGCGAGTTCACCATCGGGCCAATTGGGGAAATATTCCAATTTATCACCAAAATCTCCTTTCGCACAAATGGATTCCGCAAAACCTTTTGAGCTCATCAGGATTCTATCAGAGTTCCTATAACAACTTTTTGCAATTCTTTCAAACACGCCCAATATTTTTGGATTTGTTATACCTCCTGCCTCTTTCAAACTCTCGGGCCATAGATCCAATACCCAGAATAATAGTTTTGTTTTAGGGTGAATTTTCTTGATAATGAGTGCGGGAATTCCGACTGTAATAGGACTTAATTGGTGTACTAATATCGTGTCATAATGATGGAATATTGCCATAAAAATGGCTCGCAAACTGGCCGTAAAAGCAAAACTCAAATAATTAATTGCCAATCGAATTCCACTTCCATTGCCTCGCGGAATTACACCTGTACGTATAACCTTTACGCCATTAACAACCTCCCGCCTGCGTCGCAAAAAACCATAGCCTTTATAAAATTTCCCTATTGGATAATTTGGGATATCACTCAAAACCACCACGTCATAGCCACGCCGTACCAACTCAAAAGCAACCTCGTTGCATTTGAAATCTTCAGGATAGAAATGTGGGGAAATAACTAATATTTTATGTTTATTCCCTTTTTCGGTCATAATAATAAATCAGATAGTACTATAATCCTACTTCCTCCAAACCATTTTGTTTACGACGCCGGTGTAGGACTGGATGAGTTTTACAACCTTGGTCGACACGTTTTCATCTACATAGTTGGGTACGGGAATGCCGTTATCGCCCTCCTTAACCATTTCAACCGCAGTATCTACCGCCTGCAAGAGCGATTTCTCGTCAATACCGGCCAATATAAAACAGCCCTTATCCAACGCCTCCGGCCTCTCGGTCGATGTTCGAATACATACCGCCGGGAACGAATGACCCACACTCGTAAAGAACGAGCTCTCCTCGGGCAGGGTACCACTATCACTAACCACTGCAAAGGCATTCATTTGAAGGCAGTTATAGTCGTGGAAGCCCAGAGGCTCGTGCTGAATTACGCGAGGATCAAGTTGGAACCCGCTTGCAGCCAACCTATTACGGCTCCTCGGGTGGCACGAATAGAGGATGGGCATATCATACTTCTCGGCCATCTTATTGATTGCCGTAAACAGCGAGAGGAAGTTCTTCTCCGTATCAATATTCTCCTCCCTATGTGCCGACAGCAGGATATAGCGACCCTTCTCCAAGCCCAGGCGAGCGTGGATATCGCTTGCCTCAATGTCGGCCAAGTTCTCGTGGAGCACTTCGGCCATTGGCGAGCCGGTAACATAGGTACGTTCCTTTGCCACGCTCGATGCGTTCAGATAGCGACGTGCGTGCTCCGAGTAGCAGAGGTTCACATCCGAAATGATGTCCACAATCCTACGGTTCGTCTCCTCGGGAAGGCACTCATCAAAGCACCTATTACCAGCCTCCATATGGAAGATGGGGATGTGCAACCTCTTGGCACCGATAACCGACAGGCACGAGTTGGTATCGCCCAACACCAACACTGCATCGGGTTTGGTCTGCACCATCAGTTTATACGATGCGTTGATAATGTTACCCATTGTTGCGCCCAAGTCATCGCCCACGGCGTCCATATAGACCTCCGGGTCTTTGAGTTTCAGGTCCTTGAAGAACACACCATTGAGGTTGTAGTCGTAGTTCTGCCCCGTGTGCGCCAAGATGCAGTCGAAGTACTTACGACACTTGTTGATTACGGCAGCAAGGCGAATAATCTCTGGCCTTGTACCCACAATTATAAGCAGTTTGAGTTTGCCATTATCGGCAAACTTCACATCTGAATAGTTGAGTTTGATTTCCATATTATTCTATTTAAAAATACTTTTCCAATCTATTTTTTGCGCATACCACTTAGCTCCGTCTTGCGTTAAATGCAAACAATCCTGACTAATATATTTATTGTCATCTGTAAAGACTCTGATAGAGCCATCTGCAAGCGAGCTTAATTGTATGAGATCTATGTAATATTCCTCTCCCCATTGTGTTTTCCATTTATTGTTAATCACATGAAAGTTCGGATTTATGAATACACTCTTCGTAAAGTAATCTTCACTATCTCGGCATTTATAAACACAACCATTACTACTGCCATAATTTTTTGTTCCTATACCAAACACTTTTGCCTCAGGACTCAACATGTCCCATACATATTGGGGGACCTCATCTTTTCCCTTGAATGTAAACAAATAATCACACTCTGAATATCGCTTTACATACTTTTCATCGTGCAAAAAGATATATGAAAGATTCACATTGTCTATCTGTTGTGATTCCAACAAGACATTGGCAAAATCGCGCCCAAAAGAGACACCTTCGACCAATACATTAATCTTATCATTGGAAGAAAAATCAACATTATAGTCATATACTCTATCGCAATACTCGGCAAATTGTCCCTTGTGGGTTTGACCAACATATACGTTAAGTTCGGGGACATCTCTAACAACACCTGCTTTGACATACACAATCCCTGCGGGCAAACATATCACAACCAAAGCTACGCAGCAGATAATGAAGTTCTTCCAAGTTGGTGCAACTTTTTGTTCTATTATGCGATAAGTAATAATTGACAAGACAATGGTTATCAACCACAGTGCTGCAACCACAACAACCCCCACCTCGCTTCCATAAAAATATCGATAAAAAGCCAAGAGGATCTGGTGCCATACAAATATACTAAAACTCATTTGCCCCACATAGGCCAAGAGAGTGATTAACCTATTGTTTTGGGGAAGTTCAACAGGGTTTACCAATAGAACACAGGTAAATAGCACGGACATTATCAATAAGATATTTTGAGGTATCAGCATTACCTTATCTACCAAGCCATTAACTGCATTGATACGGCTAATACTATATGGCATATACAACGAACTGCATAGTACCAATATAATTGCCATTATCGCAACACATCCTGCCCATTTTAACGACATATGTTTATCTGCCGTTCTATGTTTTAGCCATATTCCAATTAAGCCTCCAAGAAGTATCTCCCACAATCGGCTTGGAAGGTAGTAAAACCTCGCCGTCATTGATGTTTCGGGATGAAGATATATTACAACAGAGCCTAATGCCAACAGGGCCAATATCGCAGAGGCAATATTAACAAAATTATGTTTTACCTTTTTTGTCAAACGCCTAACAAGCATCAATACCAATGGTAAGAGTAGATATAGTTCAACCAATATACCAACATACCAAAAGTGCATTAATGGCTTAAACTCATTAGAAACATCCCAATAGTTCTTTGTCGTAATGGCCGACAGAATATTTTGAGACATAAAGTTTGATGCGATAACAGACTGAGAAAGGTTTTCGTAGTCATCAGGCAACATACCAACATAGCCAATTCCCAAACACACTGCGCCAGCAAGTAATACTAGTGGCCATAATCTCATAATGCGTTTTCGCAAAAATGATATGTAATTAAAGGAATTTGTAGATAGACTATCCACCAATGATGGTATCACAAAGAAACCATTGATAGCAAAAAAGACATCGACACCTAAATAAGCCTGTTTCCAACCATCCTATGTGATAAAATACCACAGCAATAATTGATAGGGCTTTAAGAATGTCAAGGTCTATACGATGTATATTTTGTCGTTGCATATTTGGGCTGTTTGGGAGATTTAGACTTATGTATTACTCCACCGGTTCAAAAAATGTATCGGGTCTTGCGGGGTCGAAGCACTCGTTGCACCACATTACCGTAACCAAATCCTCGGTGTCCGAAAGGTTGATGATATTGTGGGTATAGCCCGGCAGCATCTGCACAGCCTCTATCTTCGCTCCACTCACCCTCCATTCCAGCACCTCATCGGTCAGCACATTTCGTTGTTGGATGAGGCCCTCGCCCGCAACAACAATAAACTGCTCCCACTTGGTGTGGTGCCAATGTTGGCCCTTAGTGATACCCGGCTTACTAATGTTTATACTCACCTGGCCAACGCCTACCGACTTCACCAACTCCGTAAAGCTACCCCTCGCATCCACGTTCATCTTCAATGGGAAGGCAACCTTCTCTTTGGGTAGATACGACAAGTAGGTGGAGTAGAGTTTCTTGGCAAAACTACCGGCAGGAATTTCGGGCATAACCAACGTGGTGGGTTGTGCCTTGAACTGCTCCAAGAGGTCCACAATCTCGCCCAAAGTAACTTTGTGGGTTACAGGCACTGCACAGTAGCGGCCACTCTCCTTCAACACGGTATCCACTCCCTCAAACTCGCAGTGGTGCTCCTCGCCTTTGAGTGCCGCCACCATCTCATCCACAAGGTCGTCGATGTAGAGCAGTTCCAACTGAGTGTTCCTATCATTAACCTGAATGGGCAGGTCGTTTGCGATGTTGTTGCAAAAGGTTGCCACAGCCGAGTTGTAGTTGGGTCTGCACCACTTGCCAAACAGATTGGGGAAGCGGTACACAAGCACCTTTGCACCACTCTCGGCACCGTACTCAAAGAAGAGTTCCTCGCCCGCAAGTTTGCTTTTGCCATAGTCCGACTCTCCATAGCGGCCAATGAGGGTGGCCTGAATACTCGACGAGAGCATCACGGGTGCGGTGTTACCATACTTTTTGAGCGTGTCCAAAAGGGTGGATGCAAAGCCGAAGTTGCCCGCCATAAACTCGTCGTTGTTCTGTGGGCGGTTTACGCCCGCAAGGTTAAAGACAAAGTCGGCCTCGTGGCAGTAGCAGTCCAACTCCTCGGCCGTGGAGTTGATGTCGTACTCAAATACTTCATCAACAACCACGTCGCCATAGTATTTAGCCTTGCCCTCCTTGATGTTATTGAGTTGTGCCACAAGGTTTTTACCAACAAAACCCTTGGCGCCGGTTACTAAAATCTTCATAGTGAGGATGTTTTACTCCGAACGAATCTCCCTTGCTTTCGAGCGAGGTTGCAAGCCGAGATCTTCACGGATGAAGCGCAGTTTCAAAAGGAGTTCCTTCATACCCTCAACATCCAAGCGGCGGGTGTTGTGGCTGTGGTAGTCCTCAATCTTGGCAATCTCCTCGTTGCCATCGGAGAAAAACTTGTCGTAGTTCAGGTCCCTATTGTCGCAGGGGATGCGATAGTAGTCGCCCATATCAATAGCCTTGGCCATCTCCTCACGGGTTACAAGTGTTTCATACAACTTCTCGCCGTGACGGGTACCGATAACCCTAACCTCCGTCTGGCCATAGGCGGGATTAACCTTGGCGTAGGTCTGTTTGAGAGCCTCGGCGAGTACATCCAAAGTGGCTGCGGGGGCCTTCTGAACAAACAAGTCACCATTCTCGCCGTGGGTGAATGCGTAGATTACCAAATCCACAGCGTCATCGAGAGTCATCATAAAGCGAGTCATATTGGGGTCGGTGATGGTGATGGGCTTGCCCTGCTCCATCTGCTCAACCCACAAGGGGATAACCGAACCACGGCTTGCCATCACGTTACCATATCGAGTGCAGCAGATGGTGGTGGCTGCATTCTGGCCGAGCTCACGACCTTTGGCGATGGCCACCTTCTCCATCAGAGCCTTGCTGATACCCATAGCGTTGATGGGGTATGCAGCCTTGTCGGTGGAGAGGACAACCACGTTTTTCACGCCGTGCTCGATGGCCGAGAGGAGAACGTTGTTGGTACCGATGACGTTGGTCATGGTGGCCTCCATAGGGAAGAACTCGCAGGAGGGTACTTGTTTGAGTGCTGCGGCAGCGAAAACATAATCAACGCCACGCATAGCGACATCCACGGATGTTTTTTCGCGTACGTTGCCGATGTAGAACTTGACCTTAGCGGCCACATCGGGATATTGCGCTTGGAGGTGATGACGCATATCGTCTTGCTTCTTCTCATCGCGCGAGAAGATGCGAATTTCTTTGATGTCGCTTGCGAGGAAACGACGAAGCACGGCGTTACCAAAACTGCCCGTACCGCCTGTAATCAACAGGACTTTGTCTTTGAAAATGGACATATAATTCTATATTGTTTTATTATAATTTTACTTTCTAATTCGCTTATCTAATCCGAGCATAGTATACAACCATATACCCATCTTGAATGCCCAAGAATTATTTCGATACTTCCTATATACAATTGGCATATTGTGATAGTGCATTAACTCTTCTTCGCTAATCTGTAGCTTGTTTGCAACTTGAACAAACAACTCTTTCGACTCTTCTTCTGTCAATGGTGGTTGAGATAATATGGTCAAGGCTTCTTCCCTCTTCATTTGACCAGTAACCACCAAACTGGAAAGTTGTGCCTTACGAATATCATAACCAAATCTCGTAGGCAACCACCAGCCTTCAATAAACTTAGTCAATAAATCCTCAAAATGTTTTTGCTTATACATTTCGTATCCATATTCACTTGCAAGGGTATCAATCATCGATTGACGTGTAATGGGTACGTAATTTAACAAATTCAAGGTTTTAACCCCCTTCACATAAGGCAACCAAAATTTGTGTCTAAATCCAGTGGTATAAGTATAATTTCTGGTTTTATAACCTCCGTGTTTTCTGAGCACATCTTTGATATATGTCCTATCGGCGGAAGGCCCTGCCCCTTTATTCCACGACTCAGGATTTGCCACAATCTCTGTCGCAATATTATAACCGTTGAGAATATACTTTACCCCTAGTTTTGCAGCGAACTTATCAACCTGAGCAACAAAAGCATGATCTTGCGGAGCATCCAGACCAGCGTGTCCGGTCTTAAAGAAGGCGAGTTGCATCTGACGCATATCTTCCCAATCCATAGTTTCGATATGTAATTCAATACCTAACTTATTACATATCTTGTGAATATTGTCCACCGCAACTGGAAGATTCCACCCCGCATCAACATGGAAAACGAATGGACGCAACCCCCATTCCTTCACAGCCATATGCAACATATAACAACTATCAAGGCCTCCGCTCAAGCCAAGTATACAGTCATACTCTTTACCTCGACCGGAACGCCTAACATCTGCCAATATCTTCTTTAGCTCATCTTCGTGGCCTTTCCCATAATTCCACTCACGTTCTATACGCTGCTCATATTCTCGACAACGCATACATACCCCACTCTCATCAAATGACAAATTGGTGTCAGAGGAGTCCATTACACAATTATTACAAACTTGATACTCCATATAGTTTTACTATATAATATAATTATTAATACTATTCCCTCCTTGTCAACAAATCTTCATATAAATCAATATATCGTTGGAAACACTTGTTCTTGTCAAAATATTCTTCGACTCGTTGTCGGCACGCTTGCGAATAGTATTCTTTGCCATTATTCAATACTGTCATAATTGCAACTTTGAGACTCTCCAAATTGCCCTGCTCGACAACTATGCCAGTCTCAGAAGTTACAGCTTCTGGGCTACCTCCCGTTCGATATGTAATTACCGGCGTTCCGCAAGCCAAGGATTCAAGATTCACAGTAGGGAATGTATCTGCATAAGTTGGATTAACAAAGACTTCTGCCTCGGAATATAACTTCACCAAATCCTCAACGCAATGGGTCCGTTCTATGCCAATCACACCAGATGGTAGACTCGCAATCTGCTCTTTGGTCAAACCAACAAGTTTAATCTCCACATCAGCAGGAAGCATTTCCCTCAACAGAATAAAATCATCCAGCCCTTTTGTTTTAGTCCATACCGACGCAACTCCAAGTATTGTCTTCGTGGAGCCATTATAGCCAAGAACTTCTATTTGTTTAAATGTTGTAGTATCAACACCATTATGGATTGTTACGATATTATTTTGTTGTAGGAAGGAGTCCTTAACATAGCCTTGAAGCCAGTTAGAAACTGGCACAATGGTCAAGTTCCCTTGTAAACCACCTAACAAATATTTTTTTAACTTAAAGTTTCGTGTACTATTATCCACAAGAGCCTTTGGATATGCGTGTTTTAATGGGCATTGGAAGCATTCTGTCTTCCACTTCATACAGCCTACATTGACAAAATGTGCACAATGACCTGTAAACGACCAGCAATCGTGAAAGGTCCACACGACAGGAATATTTGTACTCTTTAAGTATTCGAACAAGATTCGATAGTTTAGATAATAGCCATGTACACAATGTAGATGAATGATATCAGGATTTACCCCATCTATCCACCTAATCAACTTCCTTGTTTGCAAGGAAGACCCCAAACCATGCTTATCAAACAATAAACTCTTAGCGTAATGAAGATATTCACTACACTTCGAGCCTATTTGATATGAAACCATATCACTTGTCCCGACATATCGAGCACTATGTGCAATATATGTTTCCCATCCATTCATACGGGCCACGCTTCCGATACCTTCCGTTATTTTGCCCGTTGAAAGCACACCTAAACATGAATCTATTTGCAATAATTTAGGCATATAATCAAATCATTTCACTCTGCCACTATTTAGTTTATACTCGTAGCTATGACGACCTTCTGCACGAAAATCAGCATGATAGCGTTCGAGAACATTCTTAAAGATTTCCTCATAGCAAGGAATAAATAAGTCATCCCTATTCTCAAGGTGAGATATAATTTCTTGTGCCAAAGGATATGTAACAGCAAGATCTGTCTTTGCTTGATTGAAGCTCGTCCCTGCGATGGAACCCGGTGATACATTCAAAATTCTATTGTCAGAACCACCCTTTTCTAGTTCAATATTCACACTCTCAATGAAAATCTTCAAAGCTGCCTTTGTTGCACCATATACCGCAAAAAACGGTGATGACATAAAACCTGCAATGCTCACCATCACACCACAATAGAATGGCTCCTTTGAGCGTAACCTATCCATAAACCTATGGATGATGCGAATGGGCGCTATCGAGTTCACAGCAAATGAATCGGAAATATGGCTCTCTGCTACATCTTGAAACAATGCCAAGCGCCCAAATCCGGCAGTTATCATTAAAGCATCAACATCTTTGAATCGGTCAAACAAGGAGTAATCACCACTTGTAAGATCAAACAAATAGTGCTCAAACTTTTCGTTGTTATTCTCTTTTGCAATAGGTGATTTATCCACAATATAGACTCGCTTACACTCCTTTCGTTTTGCCAATTCGGTGGCAATGGACAATCCAATCCCATTTGCTCCACCAACAACCAACGCAGTGTTAATCATACCTTTATAGTTGGTAATAGTTTTCCTTGTTGTTAAACTTCTCTATGATGTCTGCAATTGCCACACTTTCTCGTCTGCGCAATTTATATGAGCTCTTACGTTGTGATATTATCATAGACACAAACTCCTGAATCTCATAGCGGAGTCCATCTCCGTCATAACTGTAGAAATATTTTTTATTCTTGGTTTGGTCCTCATACCTCACCTCAAAAAAGGAGGTAAGCCACCAAGGTGCAGGAACATATATATAACCCTTTGTACCAGAAATAACCAAGTTGCCCTCAGTCTTGACGCCAATGCCCAATGTAGCCGAAGAGGTGGCGTGAGGGTAATTAACCACCACCTTTGTGTAAACATCCACACCATTTTCTACCTTAGAATGGAAATCAAACGAAGAATAGTCTGTGCCAAGAAGTTTTATGATTGGCAACAAGGTGATTGATGCGTGTTCATTCATCGCCCCGCCTGCCTGTGCATAATCCAACTCTCTGGTAGGAGCTGACACCATCTTGGACAAGGACGACTTTACATCAACTACATCTCCAATGACACCACTTTTCACAAGTGTCGTAATGTGATTGAATGAAGGACAGAAGGCTGTCTTATTAGCTTCTAAAAGAACTAAATTATGTGCTTCAGCATAGTCATACAATTCACGAGATTCTGCCTTCGATAGGGTTAGTGGCACCTCACAAAGTACGTGTTTGCCAACACTAAGAGCAGTCTTTGCATAGGGATAATGCGTAAGGTGAGGAGATGCGATATAAACAGCGTCAACCTTCTCCAAGAAATCGTCAAAGGATGAGCTAAATGGTTGAACTCCGAATTGATTTGCAAAGATGGATGCGCTTGTCTCGTCCGGGTCGTACACTGATATAACTTCTATGCCATTTACCACCTTTGCCTCAGGGACAAAACGTTTAGCAATCCTTCCTGAGCCAATCACTCCAACGCGAAACACATCTTGACTTTGCTCGCGCAACATAGTGGAAGAAATTCCCTCGGTGCGTGGCAAATAGACAACCTCGCAATATTCATTTAGATAATCAAATTTGCCCTCCCAGTCCGAGCCTATAGCAAAAATATCGACATCATAACGTTGAATATCGTCTATCTTTTGACCAAAGTAATCTTCTATTACTATCTCATCAGCATATCCTGTTCTACGAACGGCCTCAACTCGTTCCAATACGTTATTGCGCACATTGAGTTTACCTCGTCCTTTATCGAAACTATCACTGGTTACACCCACAATTAGATAGTCCCCCAACTCTTTTGCTCTGCGCAATAGGTTTACGTGCCCTTCGTGTAGTAGGTCGTATGTACCATATGTAATTACCTTTTTCATACTACTTATTTATAATACGCTTTATTCATATGAATATGTCTTTTATCCTCTGGAGGCAACTGCATATAATCACCATACAAACTTTTTAAGTATTTATCAGGATTTTCAACTCCGTAAAATTTCTTGCCGTCAAATTCATAAAGCATAGGTTCTCCAAAATATGACATTTTTACGATCTCTCTAAGCCCCCATGCGCCATAATAGTTAGCCATATAATCGCCTTCATTTGGCAACAAGCGCCTCTCTATAAAATTGTATATAGACTTTTTATGCAAAAAAGGAAGAAGAACTTTTAATGTTTTAGAAAACAGTGTTTTAAGCCTGCTTTCACTAACGATATTATAAAAACGATAATTTTCCACCTTATACAATTGGCAGATGATATTATTTCTGGAAAAAAAACCAACTCTTCCATTTGTTTTATCTAATGGGAAAATATCGATATTAATTCCATACTGCGAATTATCATTCTGTTCTGTGAACTCTGCAACAGTACGCGAATCTTCTATTTTAATGAACCCTCCATAATATCCTGGTGTATTGTCTATTGAAATTACCGTATAGGGCTCTTTTAGATCCTCGGTTAGAACTTGTTTTAATTGTCCATAGTATTCTCTAGGCACTCCAAAGTCCATATCATCATCCCACGGAATTATTCCTTTATGTCTTACAGCCCCAAGCTGTGTGCCCCCCAACATATAATAAGGGATATTATGAGTACAGCATATATTATGAAAACTTTCAGCTATACTAAGTAATATGCGATGACATTCTTGAATAGATATTTCTGTTCGCATATGACAATTAATTTTCTATCAACCCAATATAACTATCAACAAATTTGTCTGCATCAAATAGTTCGCAAGCAATCTCTCTGCTCCTTTCCCCCATTTGAAGCCTATCAGCGTACGATAGGGCAAGAAACTCTACAAACGCATTATAGATACTATTTTCATCTATGGGATCAAACAATACTCCATTCTCTCTATGGCGTACCATACGGTTGTTGTCGCTAACATCGCTTACTAACATAGGTCTTCCACAGCATATTCCCTCTGAAATTGTATTCGACCATCCCTCATACAATGAAGGAAGACAAAGCGCATCATATTGAGGCATTAAATCTCTCACATTATTTATGTGATTATGTAACTGTATTATATCACCTATACCATATTCCTTAACAAGTGTCTTAAATTTGAGATAGTCTTGATTATATCCTCCCTTGTCATTCTCAACACTTCCATACCAATCAATATGTAATTGGCACCCACAATCCTTCAACATTTTCACAACGACAGCAAATCGTTCGTAATTCTTTTGCTTGTCATAACGACAAAAAACACCAATATTTACTATATCTCTCCTGATAGGAAGACTGTAAGTATATTGCTCCGTATCCGTATAATTTATAATTGTAATGACTTTATCTGCATACTCTGGATTACACGCTAATATATGCTCACCTTGCGAATAACTATTGGGAACGATAAAATTTGCTCGCTTATACAAGTATTTAAATAACATCCTTTCTATCTTATCTGGCTCTCCAACAGTAAAATTACGCTCGCCCGCTATAACTTTTACTCTAGGTCTCAACAATAATGGTATTATACACAACAAATTCACCCTCTGCCCGAAGCTAATTACACAATCAGTCTTATGGGTAAGAAAAAACCAAAAAATCGACAACAACTTCACTAGTCGATTAGAATTATGAGCAATCCTTATTCTATTCACTCGCCCATCTAATTGGTAATGGTCTTTCTGACCACTAAAAGTAACCACTTCCGTATTATATCCCTTTCCTGACAACATCGTTGTTAGGGTGGCCACTTGATGCTCGGCCCCACCGCTACCCATGGAGCATATAAAACATGTAATTGTTTTCATACCACTATTGGTTTTTATTAATTACCCCTATTGTGAGATGAAAGAGTCCCCTTACGAGGAGTAAAGACGTAATTCATTATGTCTATTATCAAAAAACCATACAAGGGAACCAAAATAGAATTTGACAATGTTCCGTAATAATTGGACTTTACCCAAAACTCCCAGAATAATAAGAAGAAGAAAAATGAAACCGAAAAAAGAATATGTTTCCTACTTTGTATCCACACAAATAAATAGTGTGCAATAGCGACCAAAATCACTATGAAGAGATAAGCTCCACGTGGACCAAAATCTTTCACAATTGGGATATAGCAAGAATGAGTAACAAAAAAAGCCACTCGCCTGAAATCATATGTTTCTTGATTATTGTAATAAATTCCCAATGATTTAGCAATAGAGACATCTTCTATACCCAGTTGTCCCGCAAATGGCACGGTCCAATTGATAAAACCGTTTAAGGTGTAGCGTCCATACCCTAACTGATTTAAATCCACGGCATCATCTCGCCTATATTGATAACCAATAAATGATTCCGTCATATATTCAACAGGGCCATACAAAAACGACAAACCTTTGTATTCCTGTTCGAAAAACATTTGTTTATCAGACAACGTTCCCTTAGAATATTCTGCTCGTTGAGAAGCGACCCCTGATATAAATGCAGACAACAAAACAGCCCCACAAGCAATGACGATAATTGGTTTTTTTAAGTTTTTGAAGGAACGCTTAATAGGTAGAGACAATGCTGCACCTGCAAGATAATAAGCAAAACAATAGACAAAATCTACTCGACCGCCTTCTGAAATAGAAAAGATTAAGTTTGCAATCAAGGGAAGTAACAGAAGTATTGCTGTAACAATAGGAATTTTATTCTTCGTTACCAATAAACTCATAGCCTTGTATCCTGCCCATATAGATATAGGAGGAACTATTGTGGTTGCATAATTGATCCAAGTAGGACGGCTTGCCTGAATGTCATGCACCATTCCCCTCGCGGCACCCATATTAAGATTACCTCCCAATCGAAAAAATTCCACAACGGCCGCAAACAACAAGATTATAGAAAGCACTTTATATACTTTCCACGAAGTAAAATTTACACAAATTGCCTCTTTGTTAATCTTTGAATACCCCCATTTTGTCAACAAAAGGAAAACCAATCCAGTAAAACCAATGAACGACATCAGTTCATTCATATTTTCGGGCACATCCAAAGGAATGAGTTCTGCATGAGTAAAAATAAGAATGCCCACAACTCCTAGAGACCATAATAATCCGAAATAAAATCCAGGAGAAAGAAAAACCCTAAGCTTCCATACTTTAATTTGACGTATGACTAAAAGGATTAATACTAACAGTGTTACCAATCCAAGTGTTGTATTCATATAATTAATTATATTTACTCTTAATTATTCTTGTCGATAACTTATTTGTGACAACAGAGAGTAGTATTCCTAATGCGACAACGAATAAGTAACATAATAGTTTGGAATCAAATTCACCTCTCCTAAAGATATCACCTAAATATATATTTGTCAAGTATGATTCTAACGAAATTCCTCCCATAAAAACAAATAGTCTATTGAATAAACTGATATTGGAAATGAGTGGAATACACATCAATAACACCCCTAGCACCAAAATAGGTAGCAACAAATAAATCGTTATGCCAAAAAATTGTAGCATTTTATAACACACAGCAAAACCAACACACAATAACAACACCCACGAAGACTTGATTTCAATCTTCTCTTCTTCAAACCGTCCTGCAATAAACCCGAGTAAGAAAAATGGCACTCGTTTCAATACAAACAAAATATTGTGTAATGTGTGACATGATTGATCTGTCATAAATAATTCCGGCACACAAATAATTGCTATTAATGCAAGCACATAATATACGCCCCTTTGACTCGTACATATGCGCATAAAAATAGGCGATAGTAAATATAGTGGGATAATTAAAGCAATAAACCACGCTCCCCTATGCTCAATCCAATAAACTGCTGTACTTACGTAATATAAAAAGTCTGTGATACTGGCATTTTCTAATATGCAAATATAAGCCCAATATGGAACAGAAAGAATTAGATAAGGAACAAGTAATCGAAAAAAGCGTTTATTGTACCAACATACAATACTCTCTGATTTTGGAAAATACCTCAAAGAGTGGTACATACTAAAGCCAGATAGTAATAAAAACAAATCCACTCCAAAATTCCCCAAACCAAAGATATAGTTGAGAACAGATGGAAGTTGGACACCATTTCCGCTTGCATGGCAAAGCAAAATACCCAATGCCGCTATACCCATTAGTTGGGTTCGGTATTTACTTAGTATGCTAAATGAGAATGTTGACTGCATTTCTTTTGGTGCATTTGATGCAATTCTTTATCCAAAGTACTCCTTAAGGCGCTCTCCCTGAATGTATAAATCGAAGTTACTGATAGCAACTTGTTTACATCCTCGAGATATTCTACTCAATAGTTCGGGATTCTGATACGCTTTTATAATCTGTTCTGCAATTGCGTCAATATTATGCGGTTTGGTAATCAAGGCACTCTCTTCATCTTTGAGCCAATTATTAGCCTCGCCAACGGTTGTAGTAATAACTGGTGTACCAGCTAATAATACATCTCCTAACTTTGTGGAGAAACCATTTCGATTTTGTACATTGTCGTGCTTATTGAGAATGGTAAGCCAAGCACCTTTCTGATATTTCAACACATCCGCATATTTCATCGAGCCCAAGAAGTGAACGTTATTTTCCAGATGATTTTCAGTTATGATGGCATTCAACTCTTCCTTATGAGGAGATTCTGGACCGATAAGAATAAAATCAATTGAGTAGTTAAGTTGTTTACAAGCCAACGCAAATGCTCTCATTGTACTCACAATAGCATCTTTACGCTCATACATAGTACCTGCATGGAAAACATAAGGGCGCTCTTGGGTATAGGGTTCTACCCCGTCATACTGTGATTTATCTATCAAGATGGGGACCTTGATGATACTCGCATCTACACGTCCTTTTTCTTCCGCATATTTTTGCAATGACTCGGAAATTGCAATAAAACCGTCAAATTTAGGCATTACAAACCGCTCATATAACCACCTCTTGATTTTAGCCTTAGCGGAGTCATTACGAGTCCCATATGGATATTCACATAATTCACGAACAATCTTAATGTTATTCTGATGGCAAACTCGGATTATCCTGCGCATATGTACTATGTGAATATTATAGTATAAGATACAATCGCCAATCGCTACATTATGTTTAATCCACTTGGCAACGGCAAAATCGTCCTTAAAATCATGAATACGCCTCCCTATGAAATATGTGCTTCTCCGAGTGGTGGGTGGTATGTATCTAAAAGGTACTCCACTACTTGTAACACCCGATGCTTGAAAGTTCCTTTCTTTGCCATATTGTTCTGTACGATTACATACTATCACCTCGCAATCAACGCCATTAGCTACTAATCCCCTCGCATAATTTGTTATGCGATTAGTAGCGGCCATCCCAATAGGGAACGGCTCTTTAGTTAGGATGAACACTTTCATTTATAAGTTCTTTTCTAAATTTACGATAATAATAAACCATAGCTCCACAATATGCCAATGAGGCAAGGATTCGTGTTCCTACAGCACCTCCGATATCAAACATATACACTAATAAAGTATTTCCGACAACCATAGTAATTCCACACAGAAATGCTCCATTTCGTAGCTCCTTCCCCTTCCCGTGAGAACCAAGGAATCGATTAAACATATCTCCCAAACCGTGAATGGTTGTTCCTATTGCTAAGTATTGTGCATATACAGCAACCTGAGCATAAGATTCATCGTATAATAAGTTTACAATAGGAGTAATCAACAAATTATAAATAACCAAACAACCTATAGACATTCCCAATGTAACTTGCAATACCTTCTTGTCAATATAATCCTGCGTAGCAAACTTTTTAAAATACGTTGTTCCAATAACTGTTGGAAGAATAGACAATGGTGTTGCAATTGTCAAAGCCAATGTATAATAACCTACATTTATGTTATCCTCACTAAACAATCCAAGTGTAATACCCGCTAAATAACTCAACGAAACCCCTGCAATAGAACCAATGTATACATTGAATCCATAAGCTTTATTCTCGCGCTTTAGTTCTTCGTAAGCTACATTGATATTCCTAAATGATGGTTTAGATGATATAATAAGCACAAGCAGAACAAGCACAGCTACACCATTCTGCAACAACAACACCTTTGATGAGGATGCTGTGATATTGGAAAACAGAACCCACGCTACAATAAGATATACGGCAGATGGAAGTAAGCGGGCAAGTGACAATTTATAAATACTATTATCTCCTTGGAAAACAGTGTTTATATAATTAAGAAATAGTGGTGCGCCACAAATTGGTAACGCAAAAATAAATAATGGAGCCACGGAAGAGTTTACATGTCCTTTATGGAACACATAACAACCTAACATACATAGCATCATTACCAGGGTGGTAATGGCCAACATAATCACCATTACACCTCGAATCTTACGACTATGTTCTTTATCTGTCGAAAGAGCTAAACATCTACTACCTGACACAAAATAGCCAAAAAGAAGAAGACTTGCAAAGAAGTTTAGTAAATTTGTCACATACCTAAAGTCACCGTAATCTGATGGAGATAGAAAAGAGGTATTTAGTACAGAAGTACCTATGCCAAGTAAAACACTCAGTGCAGAGGATGCGAACAATACTATTGACTGTTTTGCGTATTTATTAGCCATACATTCTATTATTACATTACCCGTTCTTTATTTTCCGAATTTCTTGCAGGCCTCGTGGTAGGTGTCGAGGCTACCGATGTCGAAGCGGCCGGCGGTCATATGCCAAGCGTGCATCGTCGTATGTTCGACCATATAGTGCGCCAAGTTACCCGGTGCATCCTTACCACAGCCATTCTCAACCGACCCTCGCACCAAATCGAGGTCTTTCTTCAAATAAATATAGAACGGAGGCACCGCCCACTCGCTCTTAGGCACCAACGGTTTCTCCTCCATTCCCAATACTCTCCACTCGTCATCCACCTCAATCACGCCCGTTCTCTGTAACTTCTCAACCGATGGTTGGTGGTGGCACATAATGCAACTTGTACCCTTTGCCTTCGCAAAATCCACAAACTCCTTAAAGCTGAAAAACAGTAGGTTATCGGCTGCCACAACCAACATATCATCGTCAATCGCAAGTTTCTCCATTGCAAACAGCAGATCGCACACCGCCCCCAAACGGGTGTCATTAGTCTCGGTGCCGTCATCCACAATAGTTATCGGCTTGGAATAGTTTTGTTCAGCAGCCCACTCCTCAAAGATAGGGGCAAACTTGTGGTTGGTGATAATGATATGCTCATCAATATCGGCAATAGTATCTATATCGTCAAGCATCCTACCGAGGATAGTGTTCTCGCCTATTTTCAGCAGTGGCTTGGGGAAGTTCTTGGTCAGCTCACCCAAACGGGTTGCATATCCAGCTGCAATTACAATGTTTTTCAAGACAATTTTGAATTTCGAATTACACAAACCTCGCTCCGTCGTCGGTTTTGCAGAAGTGCACCTCAAAGGTACCCTCATACTCTGGGAAGCGACGGAGGTATTCGGTGGTGAGTTTTTCTCGTATGCTATCCTCCTTTGTGGGGTCCACGAGGGCAATGCAGGCGCCCTTAAAGCCTGCTCCCGAAAAACGGCCACCCCACACGCCATCCAACTCACGCATAATATCGTAGATGGCAATCAATTCGGGCGAGCCACACTCGTAGTTGTGGATGGAGCTATCGCACGACTCGAATGAGAGTTTTCCAAAGAGTTCCAAATTGCCCGACTCCCAAGCCGTAACTCCCTTTCTCACACGCTTATACTCCGAGTAGAAATGTTCGGCACGTCGTGCGAACCTTGCAGGCATACGTTCCTTGGTCTTTTCAAACACCTCGCGGGGGACATCTCGGAGAAAGGTCTTGTCGAGAGTTTTCAGAGGTTGGTTATTGTATGCGAGCATATTCCACGCAGCAGCCTTACACTCGCTAACCCTCAGATTATAATCGCTAGACACCAAAGAACGAGTGAGTCCAGAGAAGAAGATTCCGAGATGAAACTCGGGCATTGCAGGATTTTTGGGAATAACCCTATACTCTTCTGTTGCGGTATCAAGAAAAAGAAGTGAATCCTTCTCACTCAACACAATGCTTGCCTGGTCAAGGATTCCATTATTCAGTCCGATATACTCACGCTCTGCTTCAGATGCTATACGGATAGTTTCCATTTTGGTTAGCTCAATATCGTTGGCTTTTGCAAATGCCATCACATAGGCAACAAGTACAGCTGCACTTGAAGACAAACCTCCAATGGGCAAAGAACCTTTGATTACACCTTCCACACCTCTGCGCAACTTAAACCTTTTGGATAGAGCATACTTTGCTCCCCTTGCATAATCGCCCCAATTACCCTGCTTAACCCTAACGAGATCATCAATAGGAAACTCTACATCACCGGGAAAGGTCAAACTTTTGAGTCTTACAATGCCGTCATCTGTGGGATTAAACCAAAAATCAACACCCTTATCAAAGGCAAAACCCATAACTAGGCCATGTTGATGGTCTACGTGTGCACCCAGTGGACAAACACGATACGGTGAAAAAATGTGATACTTGTATTCCATATTGCAATCTCTTTGTTATCTAGTCAAAATCAGCCAGCTCACACATTTGTTCTTTCAGAAAGTTGATACCCTTTGTGGCGTAGGATATCAGCGTTGCATCCACACTCGTCCAACTTATTGCTATGGATGGCAAAGAGTTCAATGCGGGTGACATATCATTCTTATACACCACACGTTCCGAAAGGCCCAGGCGGCTCAATAGGCTATAAAACCTATCGTTCATACCCTCGTTACCCTCCACTTCCGTGATTACCACAAAGGGTTTATGCAGTTTCAGGCACATCACCATACAGTGGAACGAGTCGGTCAGCACGCACTTCGCATTACGTATCTTACACAGCCACCCCTGCATCGAGTAGTCGCCGTCGTCGTTATTCCACATCAACTCCTCAAACGGCAGTCCTTTATCGCTCATCACTGCTCCAAGTTGCGCTCGTCGTTCCTCCTCATTACGCAGGAAGAAGCAGTAGGCATAATCGCCACTATATACACCTCTACCTCCTCTCCTACCGCCCTCCGTGGCCAGAGAGTCGTAGTACTCACTCGGCAGCAGGATCGTTGGGTCGGGCACCACCACAGCATCGCTGCGGCCCATCGACTCTACAATTGCCACACCCGTATCTTCCCTCACGCCTATGGCATCAAATGCGCCCATATAATGTATCGCCAGCTCACGTGCCTCTTGTGGGTACTCCACACATCCGAAGCTCACAGCATAGGCCACTCTTCTACCCTCATACGGAAATCCCAAAAAATAGCTCGGGCTTCGCCTTTTGCTACTCTCGCCCCACATCAAAAACGATGGGTTCATCACCTGATCACTTCCAGAAACTATCAGGTCATACCTCTTGGCGAGTTTGCCTATCTCGGCACAGGTGTGCACCCTACGTGTAAGGTTCAGATTCTTACGCCTAAACACTCCTATCGCTCTCTCTTTTTTGCGGAGAGTGCTGTATTCGGTGAGGTTTTTATATTTGTGTTGTTTGAAAAATCGGTACAGCGAATCGTCATACCTACGAGGTTTGTAGTTGATAACCTCAACATCCATCCCGAGCCTTGTGAGGGTTTGCTGCAAGGCATAGCACTGCAACACAGCCCCGTAGTTTGTAGCCCAATGAAATGTCAAAATACCAACCTTCATATCCCTATCTATTCTTCGTTGTCAGTTGTCTGCCCACCCACTCTTTGCATCGGTAGGCATAGACAACAATGGGTTTTATTCTCCTCTCCATCATTCCCACAGCAGCCATCTTGTGGCCACCATAGAGATACCAGAAAGCTGCCCTATCTTTGGGTTCTTCCACGCTCCTAATCATACACGGGTTATAGGCCACTGCCTTTGTGTAGTCCGACACCCTATCATCCACTTCGGCTCGTACTCCTTCATACCACTCGGCACCCTTGTTGGTGTTGACCACAACAAGTCCCACACCCCCGTCGTCATCAATGCCTTCGTGTATGTTCCACACGCCCCAATAGTCGGCAAGTGCGATGTCGGCTCCGCTTCTACCCTCTCGTGCAACGCAATGGTAGCACGACGGACGCAGAGTGAGGTTTTTCAAAAATCCCTTCATAAAGGGGTCGTCGGTATGGATCGTTGCTCGGCTGTGTGAGGCGAAATCAACTCGCACATCATACCTCTTCCATCCGTTGGTCTTGTCCCTAAACGACACGGCCGTTATATTCTCTCTTGTGCCGTCCATTTGGCTCACCTCTGCGAGATAGTCGGCCCACACCTTAGGGCTTGGAACTCCGTGGCACACAATCTCAATGGTAAGCAGATTGTCATAATCCTTTCGCAAAAAGTGTTTCAGTCCGGCCACCTGACAGGGTGTTCCGGAGAATAGTACCTTTCGCCCCTCTTTCAAGAACTCTTCTACCCTTGCGTAGCTGTCGCCAATGGAACTTTGTACATACTTACTGCCTCTGAATTGAGAGAGTTCCTCCACGCACTCTGCGTAGGAGTGTACCACCCTCCACTCTTCGTTGAACTTTGCACCAAACACCACTCCTCCTTGGGCTATAACATTTTCGGCCAGCAGAGTGAACACACCTCCCGAGGAGCTGTTGTGGCGAGTTGCTTCGTTTTTATTTTTGGCAGCATAGGTTACCAACGGAGCTACGGGATTGCAGGTATTAATCATAGGGCACACCCTTTCACATAGTCCGCAATCGACGCAGGCGGTTTTATCTATCCGTGGATAAGCAAACCCCTCCACGTCGGCCACCAACTCAATGCACCCCTTGGGGCACACCTGTTTGCAGGCCTCACATCCGCAGCAGTCTCTCTTGTTGGTGATTTCAATCATCCTCTTTTCGCTACAAGGTATTGTTAGCTATCAACGGTTACCCTCCAACACCCACCTATATGTGTCCACTTGGTGGTCAACAACAGCGGCGGTTGCATTGCGCATCAGTGCGCGAGAGCGAGCCTCCGAGGATAGGCGTTGTGCCAAATCGGCATCCTCCACAAGTCGTCCCACAAGCCAAGCGCACTTGCAGTAGTCCGTGGGCGAATAGAAGAGTGCATCCCTATTGTCGGTGGAAAGTTCGGGCATCGCACCCGACCAAGCCACCACATTGGGTACTCCAACCACCATCGACTCGGCCAAAGCCAACGAGTAGGACTCCACAAACGAGGAGTGTATCATTGCGTGGCTCTGCTGCATTCTCTCGGCAAGTTGCTCGGCCGACAGAGCTCCGGGGAGAACAACATTCTGCTCCAATCCGAGCCTCTTAATCTGCTTCAACAGGTGCCTGACATACCCGCTCTTTTTCAACCCCTTACGGTGCTGCTCGTAGTCGCCGGCAATGGTCAGGCGCACATTGGGCCACCTCTGTTTGAGCAGCGAGAGTGCCTTCAACACAACGTGTATGCCCTTGTATGGAATGGGAGCCGAGGATATGGTCAGTAGTTCCACTCCGTTCTTCGTGGATGGTTTATCCCACTCGGCAGCCTCCAAAAACGCCCTCCTCACGGGCAGGTGGCTCTGCACAACAGCGGTACCCTCTGCGCAGTGTGGAGCGATGCAGGCCTTCACCCAATCCGAGGGCACGGATATGTGACGATGTGCGGCGATAATCTCTCTCTCCTGCTTACCCTTACGACGCTCCCTGAGTTGTCTACGAACAATGCCTCTCTTGAACAGAAGCACCTCTCGTGGGTTGATACTGTCAATCACCTCCGAGAGGCTCATACCGCCATACCACACATCGGCGCATTTGGAACGTAAGCCTTGTATTTCGAGCAACGTGGGACACTTGATATATCCACGTGCTGTCAGCAGACCCCAAAAAAGTTCCACACCCCAAATGTGTACCAAGTCGGGAGCAATCTCCTCAATCAAGTTGAGCAAACCGTTCAACTTCTCCCCGTGGGGCAATCCATTTTTGAGATGTCCTTTGGGAATGAGCCACTGTTTTATGTTTCCGCAATCACAGCGGGTTATGGCCTTAACACGGCCAATTGTGATATTGCACAGTTCCACATCGTCGCGCTCGGCGAGTGCTGCCGACATAGCCTGCAACCACGAGCCTGTGGTAGCGGTGGGTTGTGTGGTCAATTCACAATTGGAAAGCCAAAGTATCTTCATAGAATCTATCTAATGTGGTTTGTTTTTCTTTCAAAAATTAGCCTTTATATGGCTCGCTCCCCCTATCGTTCCCAATTAATCGCGCTTGAAGAGGTCCCTTGTGTAGACCTTTTCCTCAACATCGGCAAGCGCGTCTTCGTAGCGGTTGGCAATGATGGCTTGCGAACGAGCCTTGAACTCTGCAAGGTTGTTCACCACCTCCGAGCCAAAGAATGTGGTGCCATCTTCGAGCGTGGGCTCATAGATGATAACCTTTGCGCCCTTAGCCTTGATGCGTTTCATAACACCCTGTATGGCACTCTGGCGGAAATTATCCGACCCCGTTTTCATTGTCAGCCTATACACTCCGATGATGCACTCCCTCTCCTGGGAACTATCGTAGCCGTTCTGGGCACTATACGCATAATATCCGGCTTTGGAAAGTACCTGGTCGGCAATGAAGTCCTTTCTCGTACGGTTGCTCTCCACAATGGCCGTCATCATATTTTGTGGCACATCGTCGTAGTTGGCAAGGAGCTGTTTGGTGTCCTTTGGCAGGCAATAGCCCCCATAGCCAAACGACGGATTATTGTAGTGGTCGCCGATGCGTGGGTCCAGACACACTCCGGCGATAATATCCTTTGTGTTCAATCCCTTAATCTCGGCGTAGGTATCAAGTTCGTTAAAATAGCTCACTCGCAGAGCAAGGTAGGTGTTGGCAAACAGTTTCACTGCCTCGGCCTCGGTTGTACCCATCAACATAACGGGCACCTCCTCCTTCAATGCACCCTCACGGAGCAATCCCGCAAACTCCTCTGCCGCCTCTGCTGCCTCGCTATTGCCTTTGGGGTATCCCACAATGATTCGGCTGGGGTGTAGGTTATCATAGAGTGCCTTACTCTCCCTGAGGAACTCCGGCGAAAAGAGAATCGTATTCTCCGTAAACTTTCTACTGATGCTCTCGGTGTAGCCCACCGGAACGGTAGATTTGATAACGATGACTGCTTGGGGATTGTGGTTGGCGACCTCGCTAACAACCCTCTCTACCAGAGTTGTATCGAAGAAGTTCTTATGAGAATCGTAGTTGGTAGGCACCGCCACAATCACATAATCGGCCCCTGCATATGCCTCCTGCATATCCAGCGTTGCTCGAAGATTGAGCTCCTTCTCGGCAAAATACTTCTCGATGTACTCGTCCTTGATTGGGGCTTTGCGAGCATTGATTGCGGCGACCTTCTCGGCCACCACATCCACAGCCACCACCTCGTTGTGCTGTGCCAACAGCGTGGCGATACTCAAACCCACATATCCTGTTCCCGCAACTGCAATTTTCATCGTCTGTCTTACCTTTACACTATTTTCGCAGAACTCCCGTTGTGTTAAGAAGCTGCTTTGTTTACGAAATTATTTTATGGCCTATTGTGTTGCTATTCCCCCCTTCTGATTTGAGACGTATAGCGGTGGCTATATAACGAGAATTAGAAAGTGATATGGCCGTAAAGAGTTATAAAAGAATGAAGTAACTAAATTTTAATCAACTTCTAAATCTCATTCCAATCGAACCAATAGTTTGGCTCATAGCGCCAACTATCCGACAAGCACTCAGGGTAGGTCTTGCTCGAAAAGACCATCAACAGCGAATCGGGTTCAGTAGCACGGAAACAATTTGCATACCCTTCGGGCACACAAATCACTTGACTTCGGTTAGCACGCAAATTGTAAATCTGTGGTGTTAGTTCCTTGCTGGGATTGTTCCAATCATCTATTTCCACAAAAGCGCCCGTAAAACCACCCCTTAGACACCAAAACCACTTCTTTTCGTCCTGATGTCCGTGCCAACCACGAATAATCTCTGTGTCGGCGTTAGTAATGGTATAGCTTCGCTTAATCTCCGCAAAGTCAAGACTATTGACCGAGAGTATCTCCCCTCTGCGGTCCACAAACACCTCTCCCTCAACAATTTTTATCGCTGCCATAACAACTATGCCACATTTTCTTTTTCTTCTTTGGGAGTCGATTTGCGGTCAAGCCATTTCTGCAACACTTCCCAAATACCTTTGCGCTCCAAATGTGTGGCTCGTCCTACAATCTTCAACACCCTAAAAATGCGGGTATTCTTACGGATATTGTATTGAACAAACCAGTAGAATACGAAAGCTATAATGGTGCCCAAAGCTATTACTATGTAGAGTTGCACATCTACTGAGACTCCCAACTTATAAGCAATAAACCAACATAAAACCACAAATGAATTGAGACACAAAATCGAGAATGTTGTACCAATATGCGAGAATCCAAGGTCGATAAATGCGTGATGGAGATGTGTTTTGTCGGGCTTAAATGGCGAGGTTCCTCTAAGAATGCGCGACCCCATAACTCGCAACGTATCGAAAATGGGTACACTCATAATTGCCAACGAAAGGGGAATAAGGCCCAAATTGTCGGCCACAGCAGTCGAATCTGTGGTTGCAGTGAGCATATTCATCACAAAGGTCGACATCAGAATTCCCATTGATAAAGTTCCTGCATCGCCAATGAACATCTTGGAGTGCTTTCCAAAAACATTACAAAAAAAGAACGGTAACAAGGACCCAATTGTAATCGCAGACAAGACGACCATATGTACATCACCTAACTTCCAAAAAACATAGCCAAAATACAGGCATGCCATTACACAATAGCCTGACGAGTATCCATCCACGCCATCTATCAAATTCACCGCATTGATAATACCCACACAAGCAAATATGGTTAGAGGCACAGAAACCCAATCGGGAACAATAGTTATCCCCCACAGTCCATGGAAATTATTAATCTGATTACCTGTCGAAACAATCAACGCAGAAACCAACAAAATTTCCACAAAAAAACGCGTTTTGAAAGATAATCCAATAATGTCATCTATCATCCCGACAAACATCATAATTGTCATGCAGACAAGTACTGCCAGCATATCATCAAAATCTCCAAATAAGCTAAAAGTGATCATGCCAACTAATAACCCAAAAACAACAGCCACCCCACCCATCATAGGAATTGGAACACGTTGCAATTTTCTCGCATTCGGATTATCCACAATGTTTTTTTCTTTTGCAATGCGTAATACGTGAGGCTGAAACCAAATTGTTGCAATAAATGCGGCCAAAGCTGGCACTATAATCATGCACAACGACATAATCTAAGCTATTTTGGGTTACTTGTTTCTAATTCTCTTTTTCTAGTTTTTCCACCTCGGAGGCGGGGAAGGCAATGGTAGCCACTGCGGCCACACCCTCAATGCGAACCACCACTCGGCGCTCGTGCCGTCCGCTTGTTTTGGTGTACACACCCTCAACGCCTTTCAGAGGGCCACCCACAATACGCACCCTGTCGCCTTTGCGGAGGTCGATCTCCGTGTCCAAATATGTTGCACCCTCGCTACGACATACTGCCATAAAGTCCTCCATCTGTTTCTGGGGTACATACTGCGGCACCGGGTGTCCATCGTCACCCTTGCCCATCATATAGCGCAGATAGGTTATTTTGGTGGTTTTGATGTTTTGGATGTCGGGTAGAGTGGCATAGACGAAGATGTAGTTATGCACTTTGGCCTCCTCTCGCCAATAGGTACCTCCCCCCGATTTGCGCCTTTTGACCTTCATTGTCGGCACAAAACTTTTCACCCCCATTCCGTCGAGCAATCTCTGGGCCACCAGCTCCCTCTGATAGGTTACCCTCATCACATACCACTCGGTGGTGGGATGAGGGTGGAGCGTCTTATTCTCACCCGACATAGACACAACACCATCCGACACCGAAACATCCGCATCGGAAAGGGCCATTTTTTCGTTTGATTTTGCCGAGTTTTTTGTGGTATTCATATACTTTTTTCTCAACTACGTTGAGGGCTACTCATTGATTACACCCGTTTTTGCCATCAGAAAGAGTTATTTTACCACCTTTCACGAAGCATATTTTAGCCTAAAACAACGCTCCAATTATCTCACTAACGGGCACACCTTGGGGACATTGGCAACCGTATAACAAAGTGATTACCAATCAGTTACAGCCCACGCCTAAAAGAAAATGCAATCGTCACTATGCATTAACAACGCAGACCACCAGAGTTTATATTCGCAAAGATACACAATTAAACCAACTCACCAAACAATTAACGACTAATTTTTCCAACTGTTTATGTTCAATTTTCCCTCTTGAAAATAGGATTTGAAAGCTCTTTTACACTCCGTTTTTTCTCATTTAACCGACAAAAAACAGCAGTTAATTTGCACATCCAAGCAATGGTTTTTGCACACAAAATAAGGGCTGTTTAGTGCGAAATTTTTGCACTAAACAGCCCTTCAAAACAGAGTCAACAAAGGCCTATCAGCCCCTCACTACATCGGCACTGCCGAGCCTCCGTTTTCGATATTTCTCTTCCTTACGAGTGCCTCCAAGAAGTAGTAATCGGCATAGTTCAGCGGCACATCAATGCTACTATTATGAGGGATACTACCCACCGAGTGCATCAAAATAAAGCCACCATTAGTGCCCTGTTCTGCCCTATACGCAGGCGAGGAGAGCGACTCAATGATTGTGTCGGCCAACGCCTTATACTCCTTATTTTTGGTCATATCATACAACTCATAGAGGGCCGAAGCGGCGATGGCTGCCGATGACACATCTCTCGGAGTATTAGGAATTTCAGGGGCATTATAATCCCAATATGGCACCAAATCCTCGGGCAGGTTTGGGTGGGAGAAGATAAACTCCACAACGTGTTGTGCCTGCTGCAAATACCTCTCATCCTTAGTAAAGCGGTAGGCCAGCGTGTAGCCATAGAGTCCCCACGCCTGACCTCTTGCCCAAGCCGAGTCATCGGCTGCACCCTGGGCGGTACACTTACCCCTTATAGCGCCCGTTTCGTGGTCATAATCGACCACGTGCCAAGTGCTGTAATCGTCCCTGTAATGGTGCAGGATGGTCTTATCGGAGTGGCTAATGGCAATGTTTTTGAATGTGTCATCGCCACTGATTTCGCTTGCTTTGAAGAGCAGTTCGAGGTTCATCATATTGTCGATAATCACAGGACACTTCCACCCTCTCTGTGCCTGCCACCCCTTGTCGGCTGGCCACGATTGGAGCACGCCTGCCTCTGGACGGAAGCGGGTAGCCAGAGATTTTGCCGTGTTCACAATCACCGTATCATACTGCACTAATCCTTTGAGCCTACGGCCATTACCATAGCTGTCATAGACCATAAAACCCACGTCGTGGTGCCAGGTCAGATATTGGATATCGTGCAGATGTTCGGTGTGTTGTTGTGCTGCCTCGGCCCACTTTTCGTCGCCCGTGAGTTCATACATATACCACAGCGAGCCGGCGAAAAAGCCACTAACCCAATCGTGTTTGGGGACAAATCTCACCTTACCGTCACGATAGGTGGATGGGATGCGGATTTGTCCATCCTGCTGGCTTGCGGCCAGCAGAGCGGATAGCTGCACCTCGGCATTAGCAATGTTCTCGTCAATAATATTGGGCCTGCCACAACCGGTGCAAATCACTCCCATTAGGGCCAATAGACAGATGATGTGGTTTTTCATATCCATTCTCACTAATTTAGAATTTCACCTTCAAATTGCGGCTCTTTTTGTCCACCTTGACATTCACGCTCACTCCGTTAGGATTGTACTCTCCAACGAGTTTTGCGCTGATTTTGGGCCCATTTTGGGCCTCTTTGTGAGGTACGATAACCGTAACGTAACGCACCGACTCGGTGGTAGCACTCTTGGTCACATCAACACTCACCCTCTTGCGTTCCACCTTGCTCTTATATTTGTCCGAGAACCACCCCTCGGCCTCAACCATCTTTGCGCCACGAGGAGCAAAGCATTGGAGCGTGAGGTTGCTATCGAAGGCGTTGAGCGACTCGCAGCGCATCTTTTCACCATCAATCCTGACCTCTCCTACGGGCATTTGGTAGTTGAGATTAACCACTCCCTCGGCACTACCAACAGCCTCATCCACAATCACAAAATAGCTCTCCTCCACAAAGAACACCGTTCTGCGGTGGATGAGGCCCTCATACGAAGGGTTCTCCGTCACGAGCACCTGCACCTCGCCTTCGGGTTGCCAGAGGAGCGTTTTCGACTCGGTAGTTTGGAGGTTTTTGCCATCCAGCGTGAGGGTGTTGTGAACGGCAGTTTGGCGGAACCAATTACGCCACTTCATCACCTCGGCATCGCCTGCGTAGATATAGGAGCCACTATCGGCCATCAGTCGGTGGCCGTTGTACCACAGTTCAAAGGTACCATTATCGGGTTGGCAGTGCCACTCTCCTTTGGGGCCGGCCTTAACGACCATCTGCACTGCATCCTCTCCCCAACCGCTACGGAACGTAAAGAAGCCCGCCGTGAGGTGTCCTTTGGACTCGTAGTCGGGCAGAGCACCCTCCTTACCCTCGGTGGCCATATAGCGCACCAAGCCATTGTCGCCAAAGACATCCAACCACGCACGATAGTTCTTGATAACCTCCCCTTTGTGGGCAATCTTTGCATCACTAAAACAGGGGTTTTCGTAGTCGGGGAAGCAGATGTTGATATAGAACTCGGCCATCTTTTCCAACGCATCCACAAAGCTCTGTGGGAAGGCACTCTTGAAGCCATTAAGGGTGGCCACTTGGAGAGCCTCATAGAAGATGTTGATGGTAGCGAGGTGGTAGTGTGGACAGAGTTCAAAGTGTCCGCCATCGTCAAAAACCTGCACCTCAACCTCCCTATTGAGAATACCCACGCCACTCTCTCGCCACACCTCGGCCCTCCTAAATTCGGGGAAGAAGGTGCCGGCATAGAGCATCCTTTGGGCTTGGAAGAGGAGGTGGTTACCCCTCTCGGAATAGTTACCCAGGATGTGCTCTGCGTGGCGGTGGTAGTTCACGAGGAACTCACACAGGAAATCGGCCGTAAAGTGGGGCGAAGGGATGAAGAGTTGGAATTGGAGAGTCTGGTCCTCCAAACGGTGGCTCACCTCCAAAGGCCTCCACGCAAAGCGAGCATTCTCGGCATCGGCCTTAGCGGTGCTCTCATCGTTGATTTCATACTCCTCCTTGCTGATTTTCACAAGGGGGTTTTTCCTTATCCAATCGATGTACTGCTTGGTCCACTCTTCGGCATACTTCTCCTCGCCGCTCACACGATAGGCCTTACCCATTGGGGTAAACCACTTGTGGCGGTGGAGTTGCCAACGAAGTTCGTTGTCCCTCACGGGCCAATACCTCCAATCGATATCCTCGCCATAGTTGAACGATGGCTGGTAGCCATAGTGTACAAAGAAGGTGTGTTCGAGGGCCTCGTCTGCCCACTTCTGCTCGGTGGGCGAGATGCTCACAGCGGCAGGGTTGGGAATATCGGGCGTGGTGATGTGTGTACGACCCTTGTAGTAGGCCAGCAAAGCCTCGGCGGCCTCCTCCACCCTACCCTCCTCATAGTGTGCCTTGACTGCGGCCAACTCGGGCATATCGAGGTTAAGAAGGCCAAAGACCTCCTCCCTGGGGCTTTGTGCCCCTGCTACGCCGACAGCGGCCACAAGAGCCGCTGTCAGTGCAAAAAGTCGAGATAAGATACGCATAGTTATCTCCTTAAAAGTTTATGTTTCACTCCCTTGCGAGCCACCCTTGCCTACAACTCGGCATAGGTAATACCCACCAGGTTCATATACCTCTGCAATGCCTCCAAGTAGTAGTAGTCGGCATAGTTGAGGGGCACGTCAATCTCCGAGCCGTGGGGCAGCGAGCCGGTGGAGTGCATCAGCACAAAACCCTCGTTGGTACCCTCGGCTGCGAGGTAAGCATCGCTCGAAAGGCTTTTGAGAATCTTCTCTGCATAGGCAAAATACTTCTCTCCGTCCTCAACCATTGTGCTCATCTCCAACAGAGCACAAGCAGTTACGGCAGCAGCCGAAGCATCCCTTGGGGTCTCCTCGCTCTCGGGAGCATCGTAGTCCCAATAGGGAATGGCATCCTCGGTAGTAACACGGCTCATAATCATATCGGCAATCTTCACAGCCTGTGCCAGATATGCCTCGTCGCCGGTCTCACGGTAGCAAGCCGCATAGCCATACACACCCCAAGCCTGGCCCCTTGCCCAAGCCGAGTCGTCCGACTGTCCTTGGTGAGTTTGCTTACGCTCCACAGTACCATCGGGGTTGTAGCTAACAACGTGGTAGGAGGTCATATCCTCGCGGAAGTGGTGTTTCATTGTGGTATTGGCGTGAATCTTGGCCACCTCTGCGTAGTAGGGATTACCCGAGAGTTTCGAAGCCGAGAAGAGCAGGTCAAGGTTCATCATATTGTCGATGATAACGGGGAAATTCCACTCACCAAAGTCCCACGAACGGATACAGCCAATCTCCTTGTCGAAGCGACCACAGAGGTTGTCGGCAGTGCGCACAATCACCTCGGGGATGGTGTCGCAGGGAGCAAGGCGGAGAGCGTTGCCATAGCTACAATTAATCATAAAGCCCAAGTCGTGGGTTTTGGTGTAGTGGCTCACGGGCAAGAGGAGGTTTGTGAATTTCTCGGCAGCAGCCTTCACATCCTCTCTTCCGGTGAACTCATAGGCATACCACAGCGAGCCGGGGAAGAAGCCGCTGGTCCAATCATACACGGTGGCCAGACGACGTTTGCCCATCATCTCAGGCGCAGCCTTCTTGCGGAGCGAATCCTTGAAGGTTGCGAACTCACGGTTAAGTTGCCTTTCGAGCATCTGTTCGTCATATCCGGCCCAAGTGGAGCGAGGGATTTTACCCGTTTCGCCAATCTCCTCTGCGGTCCAGAGGAGTTGCGAGGTAGCCCTGTCAATGCCGTTCTTTACCCAAGTGTAGTCTTCTTTCTGCGAGCAGCCGGTCAGCGCAACCACTGCCAATGCTGCCACCAATATATTCCTAATCTTCATCTATTCTTGTCTGTTTTTGAATATTCAACAATTTACACCTACTCCACAAGCGACGAGTCGAAGAACAAAATCAAAGGCCTAACGCTCTGTGGTGCGGGTTCTTTGGTAATTGTAGGGTCGTAACCATCCTTGCAAGCGGCCATAGTAACCATCAAAAGACCATCTGCATACTTGCCATCGAGAACAAACTTCTCAGGATTAACCGTAATGGCGAAGGTTTCGGGAGTTACATAGCAAGCTGCCGTGGCAAGCTTCTCCTCTGTCTTGTTCTGCCAATAACTAATGGGGGCACACTTGCTAAATGATGAACTTGCATCGAAAGCATCGCCAAAGTAACCCTGCCAGATACCATACAACAAGTTGTTTTCTGCAGTTGCACCATTCTTAACATTATTCTCAACGAACTCGCTCCTGAAATTGAACCAGCCAAAGTCCCTTCGGTAGTCGATGGTAAGACCATTGATAGGATTACCATCTGCATCGAAAGCCTCCACACTCTTAGGAGTCTGGGTGCCACCGGTCTTGGGGTTGAAGCGATAGGCAAAGGGAGTCATACGAATATCATAGCCATTCGACACACCCTGATAGTGAACAAACACGGGGAACGTTTTCGACATAGCACCCTCGCCCTCACCAATGGTTACGGTTACATAGGCACAGTGTGCACGAGCTGTCATAGCATTCGTTGCATTGGGCTCCTGCCAAGTGATGGTGATTGCACCGGTGTTCTCGTCGATGGTTGCCACAAAAGGCTGTTTGGTCATATGTGTTTTCAGCTCAATGGAGTACTTAACAGCTGCGCCCTCAACGATGTCGCTCTCGGCAACAGGCACGGTAAGGGTACCCATCTCTTTGGTTACACGGAATTGGTCGAGGTAGTCGGCAGCGGGAGTAAGACCGAGGTTATTACCCCAGCGTACATAGGTGAACTCATTGGGGTTCTTGGCAGCAGCCTTCACAACCTTAACAGTGTAGGAGGGAGTTGCAACCGAGGTGTTCTCCGTTGCAACAACAGCCTCAAACTCGGTATTCTCATAAACACCGGCAGCCTGATTCGACTCAAAGGTCAGCACAACCTCTGCATCGCCCTCGCCCGCAGCAGGAGCAGCGGTGATGCCCTCGGGAACGGTAACGGTCCAAGCCACATTGGCCTTAATATTAATGGTTGCAGTGGTTGCGGTGGCAGCAACATTGATGGGATTTGCGTTCTCCACCTGCAAGTAGATGGGAGGAAGGTCGGAGTTGCTCTGAACAAAAGCGATGCTCTTGGCGAAGCCCTCACCCTCGATTGTCACGGTTGCGGTACGCACCTCGTCGGTGTTGTTCTCTGCAAGTTGGAAAGCAACAACGTCGGTACGCACTGCACGGCTCTCCACCACGCTAATCCAACTCTGGGCCTCGGCGGGAATCTTCACCTCATAGTCCAAGTTGGTCTGGATGGTAACCTCAAAAAGACCACCTGCCTTCTTCACATCAAAGGCCTCATCCGACACATTCATCACAGCCTCCTCGAAGGAGATGTACTGTGCCTTAAACTCGCTGGTGGAGTTCTTCACAGCAGTAACGATAACATAGCCCTCTACAACGGGGTCGGGAACGGTAACTGCAATCACACCTTTGGTGTTATCGGTGGGGATAACCTTTGCCTCGTAGGTACCCCTAACCTCAAAGCGCACGCTCTCGTCGCCATCGGTCAGAGTGTAGGGCAACTCAACCACACCTGCGCTCACCAAAACATCGCACTTGGCAACCTTGAAGGCGAAGCCGGGAACTTTCGAAATGGTAAACGTGGTACCATCGCCAAGGGTAAGGTAAACTGCGCTCTCGTCCTCGGTGATGGTAATCTGGTTGCTCTGATCGTAGGCAGGAGCAATCTCCTCCCAAGTGGCACCCTCGTTGTAGGAAATCTCCCACTTGCCCTCGTTGATACGCAGTTTGGGAGTAACACCGAGTGCGCTCACCTTCTTGCCATCAATCTCCGCAGGATGACCATCAACGGTCCAATAGTATCCATCCTCGGGGCTGTATGCGATACCCACATTGGGCACAGCGGTCTCGCCCTGCTGGCCCTGTTCGCCCTGTTCGCCTTTATCACCCTTGTTACCCTTCTCGCCGTTTTTCAACGTGTAGGTCTTACCATTGGTAAAGGTAATGGTGAAGCCATCAGCCACCTCGGTAACCTTCTCAATAAAGAGGTTGCCCTCGGTTGCAGCAACAAAGGCCTGGATGGTTTCAATGTTGGCATTCATATCGCCACACAACTGCTCCAACACTGTCACACGGCCTTCGAGTCTATCCACTCTGTCGGCCAACTCATCGAGTCCAGCCACTTGACATCCGCTCAATGCAAAGATTGCAGCGAAGAGGAATACAAAAATCTTTTTCATTGTTATTATCTGTTTATTTAAGTTAATTGATTTTTCCATTCATTATTTCCAGCCTTCGTTTTGCTCAAACTGCTCACACAAGTCCATCTCCCTCTGTGGGATAGGCAGCAGTTCGTTTTTATTCTTGAAGGTATAGAGGGCACCGATGTAATATTCGGGAGCAGTCTCGTGCCAATCCATCAGTTTTTTGTAGGTTGCCTGTACGGTTTCGTAGTAGATACCCCAACGCACCAAGTCCTGACGGCGGTGGCCCTCGTGGCAAAGTTCATAACCACGCTCGTCCCTGACAGCCTGCTGGAAGTCGGCGTAGTCCATATCGGCAGGCAGATCAGCCTCTGCCGAAGGCAAAGTCACGTCCAATCCAAAGCCACGCCTACGCACCTGATTGATGGCCTCATAGGCCTCCGAGGTGGGTTTGCCATACTGCTCATTGAGAGCCTCGGCATAGAGCAACAGCACATCGGCATAGCGAAGCACATACCAATTGACATTGGAGTAGTTATTGTCGGGCAATTGGTTCTCGTCCTTCACAAACTCCTCAATATCCCACTTGCGGGGCGTGAGTTGTCCGCTATATTTCGAGCGCCAAGAGATATCCCAACCAAGCCAATCCTTGTTCATAGCCATCTCAAAGGTGATATCGGTGGCAACACCATTCACTTTGGCAGTGGCGAGGATGGTCTTACCGGCATCCACAGTATATTTGTAGTCGGCGAAGGCAAAGCCCCAGCGTTCATCCTTATCGTAGTCCTTCCACTCGGCCGGGAAGTTGGGGCTTACCTTATAGAGGGCAATATTATAGTTACCCTTGATGGCACCATTGGCGGCACTCACACCATTCCACTTACCCACACGACCACTTGTGGTGTTGGTCGATTGGGGCGACCAATAGGAAATCTCCAACAGACTCTCCTTTTCGTTCCACACATTGTTGGCGCAGTTGGTCCAAAGGGTTTTGTAGCTGGGCACCAAAGAGTGCTTGCCGGAGTTGACAACCTCGGCAGCAGCATCGGCAGCCAATTTCCACTTGCTATTGTCTTGCAATGGATAGCCTGCCCATTTGGCATACACTTTGGCCAACAGACCATAGGCCGTACCCTTCGAGATACGGAAAGCGGTGTTTGGCCTGATATCCTCACCCACCCAAGGCAGCACAGGAATAGCATCCAAGAGGTCTGCCTCGATGTACTCATAGACCTTCACCGGCTTCTCCTGAACAAATTTCGAGGGGTGGAGGCGCGACATAGCCGTGGAGGTAATGAGAGGCACATTGCCAAACCAACTCACGAGTTCGAAGTAGTAAATGGCCCTCAGCACCTTTGCCTCGGCTACATAAATCTCTCCCAGCTCAATATCTTTCTCGGAAAATTCGGGCAACCTCACCTCCATTGTTTCGATGAAGGAGTTGGCATTGTAGATTCCCGCATAGAGCGCAGCCCACGTCTCCTGCACCTCTGCATCGGTAGTACTATAAGCGTTACTTGCCTGCAAACGGTTACCAACAGTGGTTGTTCCATCGGGTTTGGCTTGGTCATTAGGCATATCAAAAATCATCGACAGATTGTGGCCATAGACACCATCCACGCCCAAACCATCATAAACACCCAGCAGCACACTCTCGGCCTGCTGTGCGTCTTTCACATACTCTCCTTTGTCGACCTGCGTATAGACCTGCTCGTCGAGCGAACAGGAGTTCAGAGCACCCACCATCAGCAGGCCGAACAAGATCACCAATGTATTATATACTCTTTTCATACTCTTGCGTCGTGTCATTAGAATTTAAGTTCTGCACCAAACGTAACAACCTTGCTCTTGGGGTAGGCACCATAGTCAAATGCCGGCATCAGGTTGCTACTCCTCATACTAACCTCTGGGTCGTAGCCACTATATTTGGTCAGACAGAAGAGGTTTTGTGCCGTAGCATAGAGTCGCAGATTACTGATGCGATACTTGCCCACAATATATTTTGGCACAGTATAACCGAGGGTGATATTTTTCAGCCTCAGGAACGAGCCGTCCTCGATAAATCGAGAATAGACATCATAGGATACATATCCTTTGGAGGCAGGCACCTCATTGGAGGCGTTAGTTGCGGTCCAACGGTCGGCAACCTCGGCGAGCATATTCTGCATTTCGAGCCTCGTTTGGGTGCTATACAACCTCTGTGCGTTGTAGATGTCGCCACCCACCGAGAATTGGAACAGAATACCAAGGTCGAAATCACGATAGCGGAACGTGTTGGTAATACCACCAAACCAATCGGGTTGACCATTACCAATGGTGGTACGGTCATTAACGGTGATGACACCATCGCCATCGAGGTCTTTGTATTTCACATAACCGGGATATACCGCCTCGGCAGCGTGCTCGGAGATATCCGTCACACCCTCTTTGAGGTGCATTGAACCATCGGCATAGATGTCGAAGTCGGAATACTGATAGATACCATCGAACACATATCCATACATACTACCAATAGGCTCACCTACCTTGGCTATGTAGTCATAGCTCGAGAAGTTGGAGTTGAAGCCCGAACGGGAGAGGATGTAGTCCGAGCCATCCTGCAATGCAACAAGTGTGTTGCGGATGAACGACACGTTCAGGTCGGTGGACCAATAGAAATCCTTGGTGCTCACATTCACGGTATTAACCGTCAACTCCACACCCTTATTGCGAATCTTACCTATGTTCTGCATCTGTTTACCAAAACCTGTAACATACGAAAGGTCTTGCTCCAAAAGAAGGTCCTTGGAGTCCTTTACAAAAGCATCCAACACAACATTCACACGGCCACCATAGAGGCTCACATCCAAACCGAGGTTGGTGGTTGTGGAGCCCTCCCAACGGAGGTTTTCGTTGGCCAACTGCGCGGGTTTCATCACAGTTACCTGCTGGGAGCCCATACCGATTTTATCTGCCGAGTAGAGGTCCAACGAGAGATAGTTGCTAATGCGGTCGTTACCAACCGTACCCCAGCCCAAACGCAGTTTCAAATTGGAGAGCCAATCCCTCGTGTTATCCATAAAGTCCTCCTGTGTGATATTCCACGCGGCTGCAAACGATGGGAACACGCCCCACTTATTGTTTGCCGAGAACACCGTGGATGCATCGGCACGCAGGGTGGCGGTCAGCATATAGCGGTCGTTGTAGTCGTAGAATGCACGAGCAAAGAACGAAAGGCGTTTGTTGTCGCTCTTACCCGACCTCACCAAACTTGGCACAGCACCCATACCGAGGTTGTTCACTCCGAGGTCATCGAGAGGGAATTCCCTCGCCTCGCCTTCGAGGAACTCCACAAGGTTGTACGACACCTCGTGTCCCAAAACGAGTTGTACATCGTGCCTGCGGAGATAGGTTTTCTTGAAGGTCAACACGTTGTTGTTGCTCCAACGGAGCTGTCGCTGTGTCTTGGAACTACCATAAGGGCCTGAGGTACGGTGGGCCATATTACTACCCTCCCTGTAAAACACGTCGTCCCTACGGAAAGCCTCGTTGTAGGAGAAGGCCGACTTGAAGGTCAAACCTTTGGCCAACTGCACATTCATCGAAGCGTTACCAATCCACTGGTCTATTTTCTTACTCTGGTCCACCTTCTCGGAGTTGAGAATGGGGTTGAAGTAGTTGCTATTGGAGAGTCCCACCTCTTCGAGTGTGGGGTCCACAGTGTTGTAGCGGAGTTGGTAGTCCGACACAAACAGACCACCCGTGGGGCGATACTGGATGATGTTACTCAACGTACCACCGCCCGTACCTACACCTGTGGTGAGGCTGTTGGTATAGTTAACCGAAGCATCCATCCTCAGCCACTTATAAATCTGCTGTGTAAACCTCAAACGGGCAGAGTTTTTGGCGAAGGTGTTGGCCTGGAACAGACCGTCCTCGTCGAAGTGAGAGAAAGAGGCGGTGTATTTGGTATCCTTATCGCCACCAATGATGCTCACATCATGGTTCTGCGACCAGGTGTTGCGGAACGCCTCGTTCTGCCAATCCACACCCGGCTCGTTACGATAGTCTTCGAGCGATTGGAATCTATATGGAACACCTTCATTGTCGTTACCCGACTGATAGTAGCGTTGACCATAACGGGTGGGGTTAAGCTCCATTTGGAGTTTAACGAAATCGTAAGTATTCAACACGTCGAGGTGTTTGGACAGAGCACGGAAACTAGTGGAGCCATTGTAGGAAATCTCGGTTTGTCCCTCGCGGCCCTCCTTGGTGGTGATGAGAATCACACCATTGGCAGCCCTTGCACCATAGATAGCCGACGCCGACGCATCTTTCAGCACGTCAACCGACTTGATGTCCTGGTTGGCCAGATAGGAGATGTCCGACACCTCAAAGCCATCCACGATGTAGAGAGGCGAAGAGTCGCCCGTAACCGTACCGACACCACGAATCTTAATCTCCTGCGAAGCACCGGGGGTACCATCGGTGGAGGTGATGTTTACACCTGCAATTTGGCCACCGAGTGCCTCCACAACCGAGCCGGTTTTGAAACTCTCAATACTCTTTGAGCTAACCGACGAAACAGAGCCGGTGAGGTCCGAACGTTTCATTGTAGCATAGCCCACAACCACAATTTCGTCCAACACGGTCTCGCCTTTGAGCGTTACATCCACATTGTTCCTACCTGCCACACTCTCCTTGTGGGTGGTGTAGCCGAGGTAGTCAAACACCAACACTCCGTTCTTGGGGGCCTTGATTGAGTACTGACCCATCACATCGGTTATGGTACCATTGGTAGTGCCGTCCACCACCACACTCGCACCGATAAGCGGTTCCTTATTCTCTCCATAGACCACACCCTTGACGGTGATGTTCTGCTGGGCAAAGGCTCCCGTGGAGAGGAGCACCGCACAGATTGCCGCAGCCGTTGTCCTTATCATTGAAGCGATATTTTTCATATATCTGTTATAGTATTGTTTTCACACTATTTATTGTAGGAGGGATCGAGCCAGATGATTATGGGGAAAAGATCCTTGCCACCACCATTCACGGGGTCGATGTTGTTCACATTACATTGCATCTGAGCAATAACAACACCGTGGCCATAGCCGTAGTCGTCAACGAACTTTTCACCATTGACAACCACCTGCAATGTTCCTGGCTCAACGTAGGCACCGACCATACCCAGACGGCCATTTTCGCCATTCTTGTCGCCATAATATGACATCGGGCCACAAGCTCCCGTGTTGACCGACTTACCAACAGCGGCAAAGAATCGGCTCCACACGCAGTAGAGGAAAGTGCTGCTCGACAGCCTACCCTCAACGTGCTCCTCGGGGCCTCCGAGTTTGTAGAAGTCGAAGTTGCGGCGATAGTCCATTGTGAATTGGTTGGCCTCACTACCATCTGCAAGCGAGTAGGTGGGGCTCACACTCCTACCACCCTTCTTGGGGTTAACCCTCACGGCAAAGGGAGTGTACTGAACAATGTAGCCGTTGCGGGGACCTGCCTGGTCAACAAACAATGGGAAGAGTCGTGTGACTGCTGCCTCCGAATCGCCACCGCAGGTTACCTCCAAAATGGCAACGTGTACACGGTGTTGTGCATCCTTATTCTCGGCTGCCTTAATGGTCAGCGCACCGGTTGCCTTATCAATAGTAGCGTTCATCTTTGCACTTGAAACGCTGGTCTTATTCACAAGCTTGAAAGTTACGGGCTGGCCCTCGGGCAGGTCGCTCTTAACGATGGGCACCACCAAGTCGGCATCGCCGGCCCTCATACGGAACTGTGCACCAAAGTCCTCAATAGGCTCCAAACCGAGGTTATTACCCCACTCTACATAGGTGAACCTAAATGGGTTAGGCACCACTTTGATTTTGAACGACGTGGTCAAATCGCCCTTAATATTACGAGCATTAACCTTGATGATGTGTTCGCCAACGGGGAGTTCAACACCCTTCTTGCAACTAACCACACCCGTTGCGGGGTCGATGGATAGTGCCTCCAAGCCTGCGGGCACATCAACCAACGAGAATGTAACCTCGCTGCCGACGACCTCCTTCACGGGATTATTAATCGACACACCCGAGATAACCTCTGCAACATCATCATAGACAACCTTCTCGATGGGGAAGATAAAGGATGTTACGTTGAAGGTGAAAACATTATCGAAATCTTTGGTACCATAGGCGTTGGTAGCCGTAACGCTCACCACAAATTGGTCGCCTTCCTTGATGTTGTTATTTTCGGGGAAGCGAATCACACCCGTAGCATCGTCAACGGTGATACCGATAGTGTTGTCGGGCGACACGCCTTTGAGTGTATATACAAGGTCGTCCTTCGAGCCTTTCAGCGCAGGTTTGGCCGACTTGCCGGCATAACCCACCTCCACCAACATACTTACAGGATTGTAGGTCAACTCCATAGGAGCCGATGTAACCGTAACCCTCAGGGCGTTGCGGAATATGCCATCCTCCGACTCGGAGCCCACAATGTAGGTGTTGAGTTTGAAATCGAAGGTATAGACACCCGGCTCGATGGCTGCATTATTCTCCACAATGGAGAACACGCCCTGGGTGGGGTGTACCTCAAACCACTCCTTGCAGTCGTTGTTCAACTCGCCATTGTGATAGACATTGGCGATAGCATACTTTTTGATTTCTACGTGACGGTTGCCATCGGTGGTGATCTGTGCGGTGGGAAGAGGTTTTTCCTCCGATGTCTCCACCACATCGCCCCACTCCACACGCAGGTCGTTAGGCTCCACAAAGATACCATCGGGTATGGGTTTAAGCATATTGATAGTGATGGCCTCCGGGTATTCAAACCTCACGCCATCCGACACACACGCCACACCAACGACATATTTACCCGTTGGTAACTCTGCGGTCTTCTGCAACGAAAATGCGCCACTCTCTGCATCCACCACAAAGCACTCCGTCTGGTATGGGAGTCCATTGAGTTCGACAGCCAAAATCTCAAAGCCGGTGGGCTTGGTGCCGTAATAAGTGGGAGTGATAGTAATGTCGGTGCCGGGGCTGATTTCGTTAAGTCCCGCATAGTAGAGTGCAAACGATGTGTCCATCGCCTGCTCCTCTTGCGAGCACGAAGTAAGGCCAACACCACCAACGACAAACATTGCCAAGAGGGGCAATAGTTTTCCAATCAGTGATTTTGTAAATCCTCTCATTGTTTAGGTTATTAATTTTTGAAATTATGATAGTTTTAGTCGGCTACAAATATAACAAATATAAATTAAAGGTATGCCACCAAATAGTCTTTTTTTTCTCAGTTTGAGAAAAATGTTATTTTATACCCTCAATATCACCTCTTTCCACACAAAAGCCCCCAACCGTAAACGGATGAGGGCCTGATTGTATTGACCATCTGCCACTAATTACTCTGCCACGTTCTCTTCGGTGGGAGGCTCCATAAAGCCACGGGCCACCATCAAAGGTACACGGCTGGGCTCGGCACCACGGAACTCCTTATAGAGAGTCATACCATCCTTCGTACCGCCCGCTTCGAGCAACTTACGGAAACGCTGTGCGGTCTTGCGGTCGAAGAGGTTACCGGTCTCCACAAAGGCCTGATAGGCATCCTTGTCGAGCACCTCGGCCCAAGTGTAGCTATAATAGCCTGCCGAGTAACCACCATCGAAGATGTGCGAGAAATAGGGATAGCGGTAGCGGGGAGCAATCTGCTCAATCAAACCACGCTTTTCGTTAAGCACCTCACGCTCAAAGGCATTCACATCCAGAGGCTCGGTGGAGGTGCGGGTGTGGATGTCCATATCGCTGAGCGACGCAGCCAACAACTCGGTGGTCATAAAGCCCTGATTGAACTTGTCACTCTTTTGGAGTCGTTTAATGAGGTGGTTGGGGATAACTGCTCCGGTCTGGTGGTGCACTGCATAGGTTTTGAGCACCTCGGGCTCCATTGCCCAATTCTCCATAATCTGGCTGGGAAGCTCCACAAAATCACGCTCCACACCGAGGAGACCTTTGTAGGGTACTTGTGCAAAGAGCGAGTGGAGTGCGTGTCCAAACTCGTGGAAGAAGGTCTCCGTCTCGTCAATGGTGAGCAGCGCGGGGGTGCTACCCGAGGGGCGAGTGAAGTTGCACACCACCGTAACCACGGGATTCACCCTCTTGCCATCCTTGATGGCCATATCCACATAGCCACCACACCAAGCACCAAACGACTTGCCGGGGCGTGGGAAGAAGTCGAAAATCACAACACCCAGAGTGGTGCCATCGGCCTCCAACACTTGATAGGCGGTACACTCTTTGTTGTAAACGGGCACCTTCACAGGGCTGAACGTAATACCATAGAGACGATTGCAAAGGCCAAAGATTCCGAGCCTTACGTTCTCCAACGAGAAGTAGGGACGCAGGGCCTGCTCATCGAGGTTGTATTTCTTGCTACGCACCTTCTCGGCATAGTACCACCAATCCCACGATGCAAATTCGTCGGGGTTGAAATCCCTGCGGGCAATCTTTTTCATCTCCTCCAATTCCTCCTTTGCGGTAGAGAGTGCAGGCTCCCAGATCTCCTCCAAGAGTGCATAGACATTCTCCGGAGTTTTGGCCATCACATTGTCCAACACGAAGTGTGCGTGGGAGGCAACACCGAGCAGATTTGCCTTGCGCGTGCGCAGTTTAATTATGGTATTAATAACCTCCTTATTGTCGTTCTTGTCACCGAGATTACCCTTGTTCAGATAACCCTCATAGAGCTTCTGGCGCAACTCTCTATTCTTCGAATAGGTAAGGAACGGAAGCATACTCGGTTTGCTCAATGTGAAGAGGTATTTACCCTTGTAGCCTGCCTCCTCGGCAGCCTCTCTTGCTGCATTACGCACCGAGGTGGGAAGACCATTAAGTTCCTCGGAGCTCTCCAAAACCATCTCAAAATCTGCGCTGGCTGCCAACAAGTTGCGAGCATATTCAACGGTTGCCAACGAAAGCTCCTCGTTGATTTTTGCCAGCTCCTTTTTATCCTCCTTGGAGAGGTTTGCTCCCGAGCGGACAAAGTCCTTGTAGGTCTGCTCCGTAAGACGCATCTGCAACTCATCAAGACCAGCTTTTGCACGTCCCTCATAGACCTTTTTCACACGCTCAAAGAGGGCGTCATTCATCATAATCTTGTCGCTGTGGGCCGAGAGTTTAGGACTGATTTCTGCCTCCACTTTCTGCATCTCGTCGTTGGTGTCGGCAGAGGCCACAAGGAAGAATGTATTCGACACCCTACCGAGCAGTTCACCGGCATTGTCAAGAGCCAAAATGGTATTCTCAAAAGTGGGCTTCTCGGAGTTGTTCACAATGGCCTCAATCTCCTCCTCGTGGAGCGCCATTGCAGCCTTAAATGCAGGCTCGTAGTGAGCCACCTCAATCTGGTCAAACGGGGGCACTCCGAAGGGTGTATTCCACTCCGAAAGAAGGGGGTTCTCAGCCATCTCTATGGCCTTCTCTTTACACGATGTTGTCATAAGCGCAAGCGTTGCGATTGCAAAAACTAACGATTTGGTTTTCATTCTATTATGGGTTTAATTCGTTTACTTTCCTACAATCTTTCCAACGAGTCCCGTGAGGACTTTTCCGGGACCCAACTCGACAAATTCCACAGCCCCGTCGGTGGCCATATTTTGCACGCTCTGTGTCCACCTCACAGGCGAGGTCAGTTGGGCTGTAAGATTGGTCTTTATTTGTTCGGGAGAGGTGTGTGGTTTTGCGTCCACATTTTGGTAAATCGGGCAGCGCGGAGTAGCGAAAACGGTCTGCTCAATAGCCCTCTGCAACTCCTCCTTTGCGGAGGCCATACAGGGCGAGTGAAAACCACCTCCGACAGCCAACGGCAAAGCCCTCTTTGCCCCTACCTCTTTGAGTTTCACACAAGCCTCACCCACAGCCTCACGGGTACCCGAAATGACAATCTGTCCGGGGCAATTGTAGTTGGCAGCAACCACACCCTCTATGCCCTCACAGACACTCTCCACAACCTCGTCCGAAAGACCCAAAACGGCGGCCATAGTGGATGGTACCTCCTCGCACGCCTTCTGCATCGCCAGCGCACGAGCATAGACCAAGCGCAGGCCCGACTCGAAGTCGAGGGCTCCCGCTGCCACCAATGCACTAAACTCACCCAGCGAGTGGCCCGCAACCATATCTGGCTTGAACTCCTCGCCAAGCGCAGCCACCGAAGCCACCGAGTGTAGAAAGACAGCCGGTTGTGTAACCTTCGTCTGACGCAACTCCTCGTCGGTACCCTCAAACATAATTCTACTCAACCCGAATCCGAGCACCTCATCGGCCCTCTCAAACAACTCTCGGGCGGCAGGACTGCTCTCATACAAATCCTTGCCCATACCACTAAATTGCGCTCCCTGACCGGGGAAAACGTATGCTTTCATATCTCTTTTTTGTTTTGTTTGCAGGACAAATATACACAAAAAGTTGAGAATGGTGAATTGTTAATAACTTTCCCTATTAAAAATAGGTAAAACGCAAAAAAGTACCTACCTTTGTGGGTTGTAAATTGGGATGTTGTCCCCTCATTCACACAACTCCCACACTCTCAAACCAATCGAAAGAAACGAAAAGATATATGAGATTGATAGTAACCATAATTTTCCTACTGTGGATAGTCCTCTGGGCCACCTTCTCGTTGGTCCTATTGGGCATCACAGCCCTAATCGACATTCTCTTGGGACACAAAGAGCGCACCCTTACACTCCGCACCTCATACCTTGTGGCAAGGGTTGTCTATCTGACCTGCCCAATGTGGAGGGTGAAGGTGGAGGGCAAAGAGAATCTCACAGAGGGCAAGCCATACGTCATCACCGCCAACCACCAATCCTTCTTCGACATCCCACTGATGTTCTTCATTCCCAACAACAGGGGGTTCAATTTTGTGTCGAAGATTGAGGTGAGGAAGATTCCGGCCATCGGTTGGATACTCGGTTTGAGAGACGATATTGTCATCCGCCGAGGAACGGCAAGCGCAGCGACGTGTGTGATGGACGAGGGCACGAAACATTTGCAAGGAGGCACAAGCGTGGTAATCTTCCCCGAGGGTACCCGCAGCAAGGACAACAAGGTGCACTTGTTTAAGGATGGAGCCTTCAAGTTGGCACGAGCAAACAATGTGGGCATTGTCCCGTGTGTGATTGTGGGCACGCGAGGGCTGCTGACCAAGCAAGGAGCCGCAACACGCACCCTCACCCTACGCATCTTGCCACCCATTGAAGCCGAACAGGTGCAACAATTCGCCTCGGCAAGGGAGCTTGCACAACACGTACAGGCCCTGACGGCGGAGAACTTCGAGGATATTCAAAGCCAAAAGGCATAGACGGGCATAGGTATTAAAAAAGATACCCGTGAAGAAAGCGGGGACACTCCAAACTCTTGGGGGGGCAGAAAAATACAAAAAAAGGAGTCGGAAGGCTCGGGTATTAAAAAAGATACCCGCAAAAAACTGCTCCACTAAGTTAGGGGAGCTGTCCGAAGGACTGAAGGGTATGTAAAACCTCACGGGTATTAAAAAAGATACCCGTAAAGAAGGAGAGGAAATAGCAATTACTCTTTACTGACAACTGATAAATGATAACTGATTAAAAGACGTTCGACGATTGACGTTAGACGTTAGACTAGGATATAATGGCAGAAAACAAACAGACGGTACAGTACACCGAAAAGGACATCAAAACACTCTCAACAAGGGACCAGATGCGTCTGCGCCCCGGTATGTGGATTGGCAAATTGGGCGATGGCACACAGCCCGACGATGGTATCTACACCCTCATCAAGGAGGTTGTGGACAACTCCGTGGACGAGTTTACTATGGGCTTCGGCAACCTCATAGAGATAACCATCGAAGACAAGTGGGTAACCATCAAGGACCACGGTAGGGGTATTCCTCTGGAAATCCTCGATGCTTGTGTGGGCGTAATCAACACGAGTGGTAAGTATGATGGCGCCGGCTACAAGAAGACGGTGGGTTTGAATGGCGTAGGTTTGAAGGCAGTGAATATGCTCTCGGCCCACTTCGAGGCGAGGAGTGTGAGGGATGGAAAGGCCCGTACGATAACCTTCAAACAGGGCCTCGCTGACGGCGACCGCTGGGAGGATGGCGTGAGTGAGAAGAACGGCACCACGGTGCGCTACTTGGTGGACGAGGAGGTTTTTGGTATTTACGACTACAACGAGGAGTATGTGGAGCAGAGGGTGAAGAACTACACATACCTCAACACGGGCTTGGCGTTCAAACTCAATGGCAAACGCTATGAGTCGAAACACGGTTTGCTGGACCTGCTGGGCGAGAACTTGGGCGAGGAGCCACTCTACCCTCCAATCCACCTGAAAGGTAAGGATATTGAGATTGCCTTCACCCACGGCACGGGCTATGGCGAGACATATTTTTCGTTTGTAAACTCGCAGCACACCACACAGGGTGGTACCCACCAAGCAGCCTTCAAGGAGGCGGTGGCCAAGACCATCAAAGAGTTCTTCAAGAAGGACTACGACCCTGCCGATGTGAGGGGTAGTATCATTGCCGCCATTAGTGTGAGCGTGGAGGAACCGGAGTTTGAGAGCCAAACGAAGATTAAACTCTCATCGAAGAATATGGGCCCCGGGCAACTCTCCGTGCGCCAATTCATCGGCGACTTTATGAAGCAGGAGTTGGACGACTATCTCCACATCCACAGCGAGACAGCCCAGCTGATGAACAAAAAGATTGCCGAGAACGAGAAGGAGCGCAAGGCTATCTCCACGGTGCAGAAGAAGGCAAGGGAGATTGCCAAGAAGGTGAGCCTCAACAACCGCAAACTGAGGGATTGCAAGATTCACTACTCCGACGTGAAAAACCCCCGCAAGGAGGAGTCAATGATTTTCATCACAGAGGGACTCTCGGCAAGTGGTTCGATTACGGCATCGAGGGATGTGCAGACACAGGCTGTATTCTCGCTGCGTGGTAAGCCTCTGAACTGTTTTGGCGAGAACAAGACCTTCGTCTATAAGAACGAGGAGTTCAACCTCCTGCAAGCGGCACTCAACATTGAGGAGAGTATCGACGATTTGAGGTACAACAAGATTATCATCGCAACCGATGCCGATGTGGACGGTATGCACATCCGCCTGCTGATGATGACCTTCTTCCTGCAATTCTTCCCCGAGGTCATCAGGCAAAACCACCTCTTTGTGTTGCAGACACCGCTGTTTAGGGTACGCAACAAGAAGGAGACCATCTATTGCTACAACGAGGAGGAGAAGCAGAGGGCGATGGCAAAACTCTCCAAGCCGGAGATTACCCGATTCAAAGGTTTGGGTGAGATATCCTCTGACGAGTTCAAGGAGTTCATCGGCCCCAATATGAGGCTCGAACCGGTGAAGATTTCGCACGAGGAGCCCATCCACGCAATGTTGGAGTTCTATATGGGTAAGAACACCCCCGAAAGGCAGGGATTCATTGTGGACAACCTCCGAATTGAGGCCGACTATGTGGACGACATATTGTAAGAGTTGAGAATTGAGAGTTGAGAGTTGAGAAAGTTGCGAGTAAGCGAGAGCAGAGGGTGCTTGCACACTTAGCCGAGCGAGAGCAACTAAAAGCCACCAAAGGTGGGTTAATTGAGAATTGAGGGCAACTCCTTAATCTCCTTAATCTCCTTAAACTCCTTAACCCCCTCACGGGTAACAAAAACAATACCCAAACAAAAAAAAGAGCAAGAAGAATACTAAACGATATATGGAAAAAGAGATTGTATCACACACAGAAGAGGCAGACGTTGAAGTGGTCGGGAGCCAAGAAGAAGTAGTGGACAGCGAAGAGGTTGCCACTGCTACCGAGGAGGTGCCCGCAGCCAAAGAGGTCAATGCACGCAAACTCTCCGACAAATATGCCAAACTAATGGGCGAGGGCGGCAAGGCCCGCACCAAACTCACAGGACTGTATAGGGAGTGGTTTTTGGACTACGCCTCCTATGTGATTTTGGAGCGTGCGGTGCCCTACATTGACGACGGCCTGAAACCCGTACAGAGGCGCATCCTCCACTCGATGAAGAGGATGGATGACGGAGACTTTACCAAGGTTGCCAACATTATTGGCCACACTATGCAGTTCCACCCCCACGGTGACGCATCCATTGGCGATGCGCTGGTGCAGTTGGGCCAGAAAAATCTATTGGTGGATTGTCAGGGTAACTGGGGTAACATCCTCACGGGCGACGGAGCGGCTGCACCTCGTTACATCGAGGCAAGGCTCTCGAAGTTTGCGCTGGATGTGGTTTTCAATCCCAAGACAACCGAGTGGATGCTCTCCTACGATGGCCGCAACAACGAGCCGGTGAGCCTCCCCGTGAAGTTCCCCTTGCTGTTGGCACAGGGCGTGGAGGGTATCGCTGTTGGTTTGGCCTCAAAGATTTTGCCCCACAACTTCAACGAGTTGTTGGATGCCTGCATCGCACACCTCCGAGGCGAGGACTTTGTGCTCTACCCCGACTTCCCCACGGGTGGTCTGGTGGATGTGAGCCGCTATAACGATGGTCTGAGGGGCGGCAGTGTGAAGATTCGTGCCAAAATCAACAAGATTGACAAGCGTACCATCGCCATCACCGAGATACCCTTCGGCACCACCAGCGAGAGTGTGAAGGAGTCCATCGTGAAGGCCAGCGAGAGTGGCAAGATTAAGATTAAGAGCGTGGACGACAACACGGCAGCCACCGTGGAGTTGATTGTTACCGTGGCAGCAGGCGAGAGTGTGGACAAAACCATCGATGCTCTGTATGCCTTCACCTCGTGCGAGAACTCCATCTCGCCCAACTCGTGTGTCATCAGGGACGACAAACCCTGCTTCCTCGGTGTGAGCCAAATCCTCCGACACAATGCCGAGCACACCAAGAGCCTTTTGGGACAAGAGTTGCAAATCAGGCTCGACGAGTTGGCCGACGAGTGGCACGCCGCATCGTTGGAGAAGATTTTCATCGAGAACAAGATATACCAAGTGCTCGAAAAGTGCAAGTCCCGCGAGGAGGCCTACGAGGCTGTGGATGCCGCATTGGAGCCATTCAAGAGCCTGCTCAAACAGGAGGTTACAAAGGACGACGTGGTGCGACTCACCGAGTTGAAGTTCATCCGCATCACCCGATTCGACTCCGAGAAGGCCGACAATCAGATTAAGGCCATCGAGAAGGAGACCAAGCAGGTTAAACACAACATTGCTCACCTTACCGACTATGCCATTGCCTACTTCGAGCGCATCAAGGAGAAGTATGGCAAGGGCCGAGAGAGAAAGACCGAAATCAGAGAGTTCGACACCATCGCACAAGCAAAGGTGGCTGTGGCCAACGCCAAGCTCTATGTGGATAGGGAGGGCGGTTTCTTCGGCTATGGCAACTCGATGAAGCAAAACGAATATGTGTGCGACTGCTCCGACTTGGACGACGTTATTGTGTTTGCCGAGGATGGCCGCTACATCATTACCAAAGTGAGCGACAAGGCATTCTTCGCACAGGGTATCACCTACATTGGCGTATTCCGCAGGGGCGACGAGAGGACCATCTACAACGTCCTCTACCGCGACGGCGACAAGGGCCCCAATATGATGAAACGCTGTGCCATTAGTGCCATCACAAGGGATAAGGAGTATAACATCACCAAGGGTAATCCCAAGAGTAGGATACTCTATATGAGCGTCAACCCCAATGGCGAGGCCGAGGTGTTGAAGGTTATCTTCCGCCAGAGGGCCAAACTCAAACGCGCCATTGTGGACCTCGATTTCAGCACGCTGGCAATCAAGGGACGTGCCTCGCAGGGTAACATCTTCTCTCGCTACCCCATCCACAAGATACTGCTCAAATCGAAGGGTGCATCCACCCTCGCAGGCCAGCAGATTTGGTATGACGAGGATGTGCAACGACTCAACGACAGCGGCCACGGCCGACTGCTGGGCGAGTTTGAGGGCGACGACAAGATTATCGTATTCACCGCCAAAGACCAATTCTACACCACGGGCTACGATGTGGGCCACCACTTCCCCGAAGATACCGTAAGGGTGGAGAAATATGACTCCTCGAAGGTTTATACGGTTGCCTATTGGGATGACACGGTCAAGAAATTCTATTTGAAGAGGTTTATGGCCGAGGCTACCGACAAACTCCTCTCGTTTGTCGATGAGGAGAATCCCAAGAGCCGCTCGTTGTGCATCAGCGACGAGCCGAGGCCCGCATTGGAGGTCATCTATGGCGGAGTACACTCCACCAAACCGAGCGACCTGATTGACGCTGTGGAGTTTATCGGAGTGAAGGGCTACAAGGCCAAAGGTAAACGCATCAGCACCTTTGAGATTGACAAGGTGAGGTTTGTGCCACAACACTTTGCACCCACCCCTGACGAGCAACCAACAGAGGATGTGGAGCAAGAGCCCGTGGAGGAGCCAACCGAACCTATTGCAGAGGTTGTTGACCTGATTGTGGAGGAGCCGGAGGTTGAAGGCACGGAGAATAGCGAGCCTGCCGAAGAGCCCGTAGGCGTGACTACAGAGGAGCCGGAGCCTATCGTGCAGGAGGTTGTGGTGCTCGATAGCGAGGGCGAGGAGGTTGAGCGCATCACTGAGGTTGTGAAGCCCACCTCGGAGGTGGAGTTGGAGATAATCGTCCCTGCCGACGAGGAGGATAGCAAAGGGCCACAGATAACGCAACTTGACCTGTTCTAAAAAAGCAGAAAGGGCAGAAAGAGCACAAAGAGCAGAAAGGGCAAAAGGGCAGAAAGGGTGAAAGTCATTCAGCCAACAGCTGATGGCTAACAGTCGGCCACGAGATGCACTTGCCAATAAGTGATGACCAAAAGAGGTTAAGAGTGCACTATCGTGTAGGAAATTTTGTGCGAAGCGAGGGCGAAGAGTCCGCAGTTTACCGAGCGTAAATGAGGAACTCGGCGACCGAAGATTGGTGCAAAATTTACACACGAGATGCACTCGCCAATAAGTGATGAGGACAATGAGCAACATATTCTTGGTTGGGTTTATGGGATGTGGAAAGAGTACCATCGGACGCAAACTCGCCACAGCGGGAGGCTACAATTTTGTGGATCTCGACCAGAGGGTGTGCGAATTGGCCGGTGCAACCATCCCCGAGATATTCGCCACGCAGGGCGAAGAGGCTTTCCGAGTGTGGGAGCGCAAGGCTCTGGAAGAGGTCGCCCAAAGGGACAACGTGGTGGTGGCCACAGGTGGAGGAGCACCCTGCTGTGGGGACAATATGGATTTCATCCTCGCCCACGGCAAGGCCGTCTATCTGAAAATGTCGGCCACGGCACTCCAACAGCGACTGCTCCACGCACGAGCCGTGAGGCCCAAGATTGTGGGTAAGAGCCCCGAGGAGTTGCTAGCCTACATTGAGGAGTTGCTAGCCCAAAGGGAGCCATTTTACAGTAGGGCCAATGTGGTTGTTAATTGTAACGACGTGAGCCCGGGAGTGGTCGTAGGACGACTGAAATACCTAACAAGGAGAATTAAAAATTAAGAAAGTAGATGAACAACAACCCTATTGGCGTTTTCGACTCCGGCATTGGCGGACTGAGCGTGTGGAAGGAATTGCGCCAGGCACTCCCACACGAATCCATCGTCTATCTGGCCGACGGCAAGAACTGCCCCTATGGCGACAAGAGCGCCGAGGAGGTTACTGCCTTTGTGTTGCACGCCATTGAGGAGTTGATGAGGCACAATGTGAAGTTGATTGTGGTGGCCTGCAATACCGCTACGGCTGTGGCCATCGACCTGCTGAGGAAGCAATACGACATACCTTTTGTGGGTATGGAGCCTGCCGTTAAGCCCGCAGCACTCTCTTCTGAGAGTGGTGTGATAGGCATTCTCGCAACCCACGCATCCTTGCAGGGTGACCTGTTCCGCAACACCTGCGCCAAGTATGCCGACAAAGTGAGGATACTCTCCTCTGTGGGCGAAGGTTTTGTGGAGTGTGTTGAGAAGGGCGAGGAGCACAGTGCTCACATCGCCGAGCCCATTGTCCGTAGGGCTGTGGAGCCACTATTGGCCGAAGGTGCCGACAGGATTGTTCTCGGATGTACCCACTACCCATTCCTTACACACCATATCGAGAAGGTCATAGGGGAACGTAAGGTGGAGATTGTTAACCCTGCTCCCGCGGTAGCAAGACGCACGGAGTGGCTATTGAAGGAACACAACATCAAAGCCTCCACAAGCCACAAAGCAGAGTATAGTTTTATAACCTTTGCCGATGACGGATACCTTGCACGCATTACGGACAAGGCTATGGCTTTGACAATGGAAAATTAAGAATTAGATTTACAAGTCAAACGTCAAAAGGTCAAACATCAATAGTTGCACACCGTGTTGTAAGTATTGCCGTTAGACGTTAGACGTTAGACGTTAGACAAAAAAACTTATGGCAAAGAAGAGTAGTAAGCCCACCTCAACAGTTGCTCCCAAAGAGCGCAAGCAGAGGTGGCAACCGACCGAAAACCAACGATGGGTGGTGTGTTTCACACTACTCTTCCTGTCGTTGTTCGTCACAGTGTCCATCATATCCTACTATTTCACTTGGCGCACCGACCAAATGGGTGGTACTGTGGCCAACAACGGAGGTTCGGTGGGCTATAAGATTGCCAACCTGCTGGTGGGCGATTGGTTTGGTCTGCTGGCACTCGGTGTGCCCATCGTGGTCATCATCCTCTCGCTACGCATAATGCTGAATAGGCGAACCTTCTGGGAACGCTCCATTCGCATCACTCTAACCCTGATGATTCTCGGCTCCGTAACCCTCGGATTCTTCTTCGGCACCAATGGAAGTGTCTTTGGCTCGGGCCTCGGAGGTAAGGTTGGTATTGATGTTGCCAGGTGGCTGCAAGGCTACATCGGCAAGATGGGTGTGGCACTCTTGATATTTATGTGCTGGATGCTCTTCGCTGTCTTTGTCAACCGTAGGACTATTACTGCGGTTAACAATGTAACCCGCAAAGGTGTTGACCTGCTCACCCCCAAACACAGAGAGGTGTATGACGACGAAGAGGATGAGAACGACGGTCTGCAAGGAGAGTTTGACGAGGTAGAGGAGGAGGAGCCCACAACTACAACCGACACCGAAGTGACCGATAATGACGTTGAGTTTGAGATTGTCGGACCCGAGGAGGAGGCTGTGAACAACGACATCCCTGCCGAGAGTGGCAACGATGGTGTGATTATCGACATTCTGGATGACGAAGATGAGGACGATGGCATAAGCGTTCATCCTGCGCCCCACTCCACCCCCATTGTAGGTGCGACCACCGTGGGCACAACCATAGCAGCAAACAGCAGTGGCGACGATGACTTCGAGGTCATCACTATGGATGGCGGTATGGAAGGACTGCCCGACAATAGCGAGAAGGCAAGCGTTGTGCCCGATGCAGTGTTGAGCACGGGAGGTATGGTTGAGACCACCGAGGATGGCGAGATTCAGATTATCCGCACCGACCACGAAGAGGACCAAGTGGGTAAGATTGGCACACTCTACGACCCCACCAAAGAGCTCTCACGCTACCAACGTCCGCCCGTGGAAATTCTCGAAAAGCACGGCGAGGAGGGTGTGCAATTTTCCAGCGAGGAGATTAACGACAACAAGGAGATGATTCAGAAGACTTTGGAGTCGTTTGGCATCACCATAAAGAAGATTACCGCCACCATTGGCCCCACCGTTACGCTCTACGAGATTGAGCCTGCAATGGGTATCAAAGTGTCGAGAATCAAAAACCTCGAAGACGACATCGCCATCTCGCTCAAAGCACTCAGTATTCGTCTGATTGTCCCAATGCCGGGTAGGGGTACGATTGGTATCGAAATCCCCAACCGCACACGCCGTATGGTGTCGATGCACTCGGTGGTGAGGTCGGCCAAATTCCAAGAGAGTAAGGCTGAACTCCCCGTGGTGCTGGGTAAGACCATCCAGAACGAAACCTTTGTGATTGACCTGGCCAAGATGCCCCACTTGTTGGTTGCAGGTGCTACGGGACAAGGTAAGTCGGTGGGCCTCAATGTGATTATCAACTCGCTGATTTACAAGAAACACCCTGCCGAGTTGAAGTTCGTAATGGTTGACCCCAAGAAGGTCGAATTGTCGCTCTATGCCAAACTCGAAAAGCACTTCTTGGCAAAGATGGAGAGCGAAGAGAGCGCAATTCTGACCGACACACAGAAGGTTGTCTACACCCTCAACTCGCTCTGCAACGAGATGCAGGCACGCTATGACCTACTCCAAAAGGCCGAAGTGAGGAAGATTAGCGAGTATAACCAGAAATTTGTGGCCCGCAAACTCAACCCCAACCACGGCCATAGGTACCTACCCTACATCGTGGTGGTTATTGACGAGTTTGCCGATATGATTATGACGGCGGGTAAGGAGGTGGAAACACCCATCGTAAGGCTCGGTCAGTTGGCCCGTGCGATTGGTATCCATATGATTATCGCCACCCAGAGGCCCGATGCCAAGGTCATCACAGGTCTGATTAGCGCCAACTGCCCCTCACGCATCGCCTTCAAGGTAACCAACCGCATCAACTCGCAGATTATTCTCGGCGGTACAGGTGCCGAAAAACTAATTGGCGACGGCGATATGTTGGTGCAGATTAACGGTGTGGATACACGTTTGCAGTGTGCCTTCCTCGACACCCCCGAAATTGAGCGCATCACCGACTTTGTGGCCAAACAGAGAAGTTTCCCGTCGGCCTACCTGCTGCCCGACTACGTTCCCGAAGGCGGAGAGGACGTTGGAGGCACCAAGGAGGATATGGGTGATTTGGACAGTATGTTTGAGGAGATTGCCAGGTTTGTTGTGGCCAACCAACAAGGCTCCACTTCGTTCGTTCAACGCCGCTTCAAGATTGGCTACAACCGTGCCGGACGTATTATGGACCAGCTCGAACAGGCAGGCATTGTGGGTAAGAGCGAGGGCAGCAAACCACGTGAGGTGCTAATAACTGACCCCTCTGCGCTGGAACGACTGCTCAACGACATCTACATCGACAACCTATAATACCCTCCAATGAAACGAGCAATAACACTACTTTTGACTCTTCTCTGCGCCACCATTGGGCGTGGGCAAACGGGTGGCGAGATACTCTCGCAGATGGGTGCAAAACTGAACGCAATGGGCACCTATCGCATCGACTTTGAGTTGGAGATGCCCACCGCAACCGATACCTCCAAGGGATACTGTGTGGTGGAGGGAGAGAGGTATGTAATATCCATCGAAGACCTCAGTCAGGGCTGTGACGGGCAGACGCAGTGGACCCTCAACGGACAAAACCGAGAGGCCACCTTCGACACCCCCCGCACCGATAGTCGCAACCTCTTCGACAACCCCACCAAGGCTTTCGACTTTTCCGAAGAACTCTTTGCCGTTGAAAGTGTTACCACCAACAAGAAGGGCGATTGGCAACTCGTCTTGCTGCCTGCCGAAGGAGTATTGGATGGTATTGAAAGGGTTGTTGTGAGGGTGGACAAAAAAAGCCTGTTACCCACCGCTTTGGGCTACGATATGGCGGGCATTGGACTGTGGATAAACATCGCCAAAATCGCCCCAACCTCATCCACTCCTACCATCTTCAACCCCACCATCCCTGAGGGATATGAGGTGATTGATTTTCGATAGAAAAGTTCCGATATAAAAGAATAAGGCTCCGATTCTCGGAGCCTTATTCTTTATGCTGTCAGTCTAATCCCACCACTCTTGACAAGTGTCGGCTAACAGTCTAATCCCAATAGGTTATCTCGCGCACAACCCGCAGACTCAACTGTACTTCGTCTTCACTCAAATAATAGTAATACTCATACTCGATCAGATTGCCCACAGAATCGTATTTCCACAACTCTTTGGCGCTCATCTGTGTCCCCCTGAAATGTATCGCCTCTACGCAGTCGCCCATCTCGTCATATTGGCAGATACTACGGATGCAACCATCCCACAGCGAGGGACAAAACGCACGGCGTTCTTTGAGATTGCCCTGTTCGTCGTAGGTGTCTATGTTGCGATATTCGAAGCCATCAGGATTGAGTTCCCACTCTTCAACTATGTTTCCTGCGGTGTCATACTTGCAGAAACTCCTCTTAACCCCACTATTTTTCTGCGTCAATTCACTCCTCTCCGACATCTTCTTGCCATCGGGAAAGTATTCATACATATCTTGCTGCTTGAGTGTGCCATCTGCCGTATAAACAGACTCCTCCAAGATTTGATCATTCTTATCGTAACGCCATACAAACCTCTCATTAGCAATGTTGCCACCCATATTAAAGTCGCCCGTTGCCTCCTCTATCTTTCCCTCGGGGGTGTAGACGTAGACAATCTGGCCACACAAATTACCATCGACATCATAGCACTCCTTCTTCAACAGCCTGCCCTCCGAGTCATACTTCATGCAATTCCTAACCCTAAACACACCATTGTAATAGTAGGTCTGTTCTACCATATTACCTTGTTGATAGAGTACCTTCTCGGCCAAGTTTCCATTGACATAACGGGCCATCTCCGCCAACTCTCCGTTGTCGTCGTATTTGCATTCAGTTTCTTCATTGCGGGTGATCGCCTCATTCCATTCCGGAGACTCAACATCAAAGGTAAAATCTAAATCATCAAAGAGGCCTCGACGGGAAAAAACATCTTGTTCGAGAAGGACACCATCCCCGTTGTAGACGGAAACCTCAACGTTGTTATCTGGCAGACCGTAGTTGTACACTTCTCGTTCAAGGAGCGTTCCATTATCGTCAAATTGCCTACACTCCTCCACGTGCCCCTCTCTGTTGAGTTCAACTTCATAGACTTTGAGTTTATTGGTTAACTCGTTAATATTATATTGGGTAACTTTCACGCTCTTAACATCACCCAAAGCCTCCTCACCTAACTTGTAATAATACCAGCCACACCTATATGGGGCCGTTGTTCCTTGTCTGTTTCTCAATTCCATATCAGTTTCTAATTTGGTTATTGGTTTATACTTAAAATGGTTTCTATTTCCCTACTCCTTCCAATAGGTTATCTCGCGCACAAAACTACTGGATAGCACATCTGATGCTACATAAGTTTCGTGGACACTCTCAAGCAGATTGCCCACCTTGTCGTATGTCCAAAGAGTACGTTCGCGCAACTTTTCGCCACAAACACACCTCTCTATGCAGTCGCCCCACTCGTTGTATTTGTAGGTTTCTTTGACCTCCTCTCCCATACTATCACGATGGGTAAGGCTTTCAAGTTGCCCCTCGGCATTGTAAGTACGAAGTGCGTTAGTCTCCTCTTCGGAGTCGTAATCTTGCGTAGTTTTATCTTCAAGATTGCCATCTTTGTCGAATATTGCCTCTTCCACAAGACGACCTTCGGAGTCGTAACTGTATGTGGTTCTATATGCGAGTTGGTCGTTTTCGTCATAAACCAACATCTCTTCCACAAGACGACCTTCGGAGTCGTAACTGTATGTGGTTCTATATGCGAGTTGGTCGTTTTCGTCATAAACCAACATCTCTTCACGACGTCCCTCCGAATCGTAGTGGTATATCTGCCTGCTATCGGGCCAATTATCCTCATCGTAGAAGACAATCTCCACAATCTTACCCTCCGAATCGTAGCGAGAAACAATCCAAAAAACACGGTCCATATCCGTGTCAAGGCCATATAACTTCTCCTCAACACACACTCCTTCGGAATTGTATTTCCACTCTGTGGTACAACGAAGTTCTCCATTTTTGAGCTCCCTCATCTCCACACAATCACTTTTGGTGTGGTATTCATACTCGAAGCTTGTACAGAGATTTCCATTCTTATCAAACTCCCTATACGCCACAACGTCACCCTGCTTGTTGAATTCCATCTCGTAGGAATACTCTTCTATGATGATGGTAGTAGAAGACTCTTCGACCTTACCTACGCAGCACAAAGTTGTTTTCAGACTCCTCACATCGCCCAACACGTCCAACACGAATTTTTCACTCTTCCAGCCATGCCTTCGTGGAGCACGCATACCCACCCTGTTTTGCAAATGTTTCGTAAAGATTAGGCTACTCATAGTATTTAGGTTTGTTTGAAAGTTGGTTATTTGATTTGTTCTCTACAAAATTAGTATAATTTCTGATATATGCAAAGATTATCACGACTAATTATCACCCACCATCAACATTTTACCCCTTTAACATTCTCCGCTCGCTCGCTTTTTTTATAAAAAAGCGCAAAAGATGAGTAATTTTCAATTTTCAATTTTTTGCCGTATCTTTACACGTTATTTGTAGCAACTGAATTTTTACAAAAAGATATGTCCGAAATTAACGACAAAGTAACCCTTACGGAAGAACTCCCACAGGAGGAGAGAATCATCAAGATTAACATCGAAGATGAGATGAAGACAGCCTACATCGACTACTCGATGTCGGTAATCGTTTCGCGTGCACTGCCCGACGCAAGGGACGGTATGAAGCCCGTACACCGCCGTATCCTCTACGATATGAGCCACGAGCTGGGCCTATACTCCAACAAGCCCACTCGTAAGAGTGCGCGTATCGTCGGCGACGTGCTCGGTAAGTTCCACCCCCACGGCGACAGCTCCGTGTATGACGCAATGTGTCGTATGGCACAGCCTTGGAGCCTGCGTTACCCGCTGGTTGACGGCCAGGGTAACTTCGGTTCGATGGACGGTGACTCGCCCGCAGCTATGCGTTACACCGAGGCAAGGATGCGTAAGATTACAGACGAGGTAATGGCCGATATTGACAAGGACACTGTTGACTTTGTAAACAACTTCGATGACACAGAGTTGGAGCCCACCGTACTGCCCACCCGTATCCCATTGCTGATGGTCAATGGTGCCAACGGTATTGCTGTGGGTATGGCGACCAATATGGCTCCCCACAACCTCTCGGAGTGTTGCGACGCCATTTGCGCCTACATTGACAATCCCGATATGGAGCCCGGTGAGATGTGCCACTATGTGAAGGGTCCTGACTTCCCCACAGGCGGTATCATCTACGGCTACGAGGGTGTTAAGGAGGCTATCGAGACCGGTAGGGGCCGTGTGGTTATGAGGGCCAAGACCGAGATTGAGTACACCAAGACCGGTAGGGAGTGCATCGTTATCACCGAAGTACCCTATATGGTCAACAAGAGCGATATGGTACAGAAGATTGCCCAGATGGTCAACGAGAAGAAGATTGAGGGCATTTCGTACATCAACGACGAGAGTAACAAAGAGGGTGTGAGGGTTGTGATTATCCTCAAACAGGATGCCGTGAGCAGCGTTGTGCTGAACACTTTGTATAAGAACACCCCCTTGCAGAGTTCCTTCTCGGTGAACAACATCGCACTTGTGGGTGGTAGGCCCGTGTTGATGAACTTCAAGGATATGGTTAAGGCCTTCGTTGAGCACCGCCACGAGGTGGTTGTAAGGCGTACCAAACACGACCTTGCAGCAGCCGAGGCAAGGGCTCACATCGTGCAGGGTTTGTTGATCGCACAGGACAACATCGACGAGATTATCTCGATGATTCGTGGCTCGCAGACTCCCGACGAGGCCAAAGCCAAGATGATTGAGAGGTTTGGTCTGAGCGAGTTGCAGGCTGCCGCCATTGTGGAGATGAGGCTCCGTGCTCTGACCGGTTTGGAGAGGGGCAAGTTGGAGGCTGAGTTGGCCGAGTTGTTGGAGAAGATTGCATACTTCAAAAACGTGCTGGACAACGTGGACTTGCAGTTGCAGATTGTCAAGGACGAGACTCTCGAAATCAAAGAGAAATATGGCGACGAGCGTAGGACTGAGATTGTCTACTCTTCGGAGGAGTTCAACCCCGAGGACTTCTATGCCGACGAGGATGTGGTGATTACCATCAGCCATATGGGCTACATCAAACGCACACCGCTGACCGAGTATAAGAGCCAGAATAGAGGCGGTATCGGTGTGAAGGGTAGCGCAACGAGGGACGAGGACTTCATTGAGCACATCTACGTCACCTCGATGCACAACACAATGCTGTTCTTCACCGAGAAGGGCCGTTGCTATTGGTTGAAGGTTTATGAGATTCCCGAGGGTACAAGGGCTTCGAAGGGCAGGGCTATCCAGAATGTCATCCAAATTGAGCCTGATGATAAGGTGAGAACCTACATCAATGTTCGCCGTTTGGAGAGGGGTGGCGACTTTGCAATGAACCACTACATTGTGATGTGTACCGCACAGGGTACTGTGAAGAAAACCCTTCTTAATGAGTACACCAACGTTCGTAAGGGCGGTGTGAATGCTATCAGCATCAGGGAGGATGACCAGCTGATTGACGTTGCACTCACCAGCGGTCAGGCCGAGATTGTATTGGCCACCTACGATGGTAAGGCCATCCGCTTCAACGAGGAGGAGGCAAGGGCCATTAGCCGTACCGGTATGGGTGTTAGGGGTATCAGCATTGATACCGAGAGTGGCAACAGGGTTGTAGGTATGGTTTGCTTCGAGCTGGGCGACACGAAGGACATCTTGGTGTTGAGCGAGAACGGCTATGGTAAACGTACCGACATTAGCGAGTACACTCCCCACCACCGTGGCGGTAAGGGTATGACCACGATGAAGATTACCGAGAAGACCGGCCACTTGGTAAGCATTCAGGCTGTGGACGACAGCAACGACCTGATGATTATCAACCGTAGCGGTATCACCATCCGCACCTCTGTGAGCAACATCCGCATTGCAGGTAGGAACACCCAGGGTGTAAAGGTTATCAACCTGCGTGAGGGCGACTCGATTGCTTCGGTAATGGCAGTACCCAAGAACGAGGATGAGGCTGTTGAGTTGACCCAGAGTGTAGAGGGTACAGAGGGTGCAGAGGCCCCTGCTCAAAGCAGTGAGAACTCCACCAACGAGAGTGCAGAGTAGAGAGAATACAAAACAATAATCCATTTAATAATACTACGAAGATGAAAAAGACATTTCTTACCATTGCAGCAGCACTCGTGATGTGCTTGCCAACTTTTGCACAGCAGCAGCAAAAAGTTGACCCCGCAGCCTTGCAGAAGAAGATTGAGAAGTCGGATTTGGATGTTGCCAACGAGAAGAAGGCAGCCAAAGCTTCGACTTGGGTTAAGCGTGCAGAGGCTATGATGGCCGCCGAGAACGCCTACACCAGCCAGATTTACGACAATATGGAGGCTAATATGGTGCAGCTGATGCTCGGTAAACCCAAAGGTGTGGAGGATGCAACCATCGAGAACACCCCCTACCTTAAAATGAACTACGGCGCATTCAATCTCTACATCAGTAGCGACCAGAAAGTTAAGGGCTGGGAGGTTGTAAAACCCGTGTACGAGGGTGCCATTGACAAAGCTATCGAGGCTTATGGCAAGGCTTATGAGTTGGATGCCAAGATGCTCAAAAAGACCAAACTTGGTCTTCAAAATGTGGCCAACACTTTGGGTAAAAACGCAGGCAACAGCTACTTCTTGCGCGACTTTGCAAGTGCTGCAGACTACTTTGAGAAAGCCTACGAGGTGTCGTTGATGCCCGCAGCAGAGATGCCCGTTGACACTCTGAGCATCTTCAATGCCGGTTTTACCGCTTACTTTGCAAAACAGTATGAGCGTAGCGTTAAGGACCTCTTGATTGCCGAGCAGTATGGCTACTATCAGGAGGGTGACCTCTACAACGTACTCTACAACTCCTTCCGTAGCCTTTGTGGCGAGGACAAGGTTAAGTTGGCAGAGGCCAAAGAGTTCCTTCTCCGTGGTCTGAAACTCTTCCCCGGTAACGCTAACGTTATCACCTGCCTCACCGACCTCTACCTCGCATTGGGCGAGAACCCCGAGGCTGTTGTTCCTATGGTTCAGGAGGCTATCGCCAAGGAGCCCGAGAACGCAATGTTGTGGTATGGTTTGGGTGCTATCTACAAAGAGTTGAAGAAGTATGACGAGGCAATGAGTGCTTTCAACAAAGTTGTTGAGCTCAATCCCAACAATGCACTTGCATACTACTACATCGGTAACCTCTACGTTTTGAAGGGCGACGAGCTCAACGACCAGGTTAGCAACAGCTGGGGTAGCGAGACCTACAAGGAGGATATGCAGAGGGTATTGAACCTCTACGGCCAGTCGATTGCTCCCTTCGAAAAGGCTCACGAGTTGATGCCTCAGGAGATTGCATTTGTTGAGTACTTGAAAGTTGTAACCTTCCGTCTGCGTAACGAGAGCCCCGAGATTCAGGCTAAGTTCGACAAGTACAACGAACTCTTCAAACAGATGAACGCACAGTAGTCTACAAGACTATTCAAACAAGAAGCCCCGACCTTTTCGGAAGGTCGGGGCTTCTTGTTTGATGTCGACCGTCAACCGACAACCGTCAACCGTCAACCGTCGACCGTCGACCGACAACCGACTTTTAATTAGCAATTAGTAGAGAGTAATTAGTAAATATCTTTCTCCCAATAGACCTAATTGTCCCAATAGCCTCGGTTGTCTTTGCGGGCCTATTACTCCTTGGAATTGAAATAGGTGTCCAACAACCTCTTGGCTGCCACAAACGAGCTCACCTTGTCGGCCAACACGTCGGCCTCATATTGAGGCAACAGGGAGGCAATCTCCTCACTGCCGTAGAAGCTACTCTTCAACGCCTCGTTGATACTCTCATACATCCAATACTTACTCTGGCGGTTACGATTGGCTTGGAAGAAACCATTGGCCTTGGTGTGGCGAATGAAATCCTCAACCATATTCCACACATCGCCAATACCCTTACCGCTAACACTTGAACAGGTCAACACCTGCGGAGTCCACTCGCTCTCGGTGGGAGGGAAGAGTTTGAGCGCATTGAAAATCTGCGCACGGGCTAGTTCGGCACGGTGGCGGTTGTCGCCATCAGCCTTGGTGATGGCCACCACATCGGCCATCTCCATAATCCCCCTCTTGATACCCTGCAACTCATCGCCGGCGCCCGAGATTTGGAGCAACATAAAAATATCAACCATCGAGTGCACAGCTGTTTCGCTCTGGCCCACACCAACCGTTTCAATGAAGATAACATCAAAGCCAGCCGCCTCACACAGCACCACCGACTCCCTCGTCTTGCGAGCCACGCCACCCAACGAGCCTGCACTCGGAGAGGGACGAATGAAAACTTTGGGGTTGTTACAAATGGTCTCCATACGGGTTTTGTCGCCCAAGATGGAGCCACCACTACGCTCCGAGGAGGGGTCGATGGCCAACACAGCAAGCTTGTGGCCCAACTCCGTAACCATACCACCCACAGCCTCAATGAATGTGGACTTACCGGCACCCGGCACACCCGTAATACCAACCCTCATAGAACGGCCGGCATAGGGAAGGCAACGCTCGATAATCTCCTGAGCCTGCGCATAATGATCTCTATTGTTGCTCTCCACAAGAGTGATGGCCTGAGAAAGGATGGAAATGTTTCCTTCGAGAATACCGTTAACATAGTCATCTGTCGAAAGCGTCCTGCGCTTCACACGCTTGAAATAGGGATTAACAACAGACTGACTCTCCACGCCCGCTGTGACATTCAGAGCACTATCCTCGTGCTCCTCTCGGTGGTGATATTCGTAGTGGTTGATTGTATCCATTGCGTTACAATTGCAAAAGTTTCTCTATTGTTGCCTTTGTGAGCCTTGTGGGGTTGCCTATCCAAAGAACCTCTCCTTGTGCCGAGATGAGTATTGAGTAGGGGACGTGCGGAACTTCCAACTGCTTGAATACGTCACCATTCTCGTCAATGGCCACATAGGCGTTTTGGTAGTCGTGTAGTAGTATTGAGGCCACTTGCTCGGCCGGCTCTCGTGCCACAACCACCACATTTAATATATTATTATAGGTATAAGCCAGCTCGTTAACCTCATCCACCCTTGCTCTACATTGTGTGTTGGTAGAGTGGAAAAACTCCAAAAAGAGAGCTTTGCCGTCATTGAGCGCGGGGCGGTCAGAGAGCCACACCGCATCCAGGGTGGGCATAACATACCTGCCCACACTCACACGTTGTGCAGAGAGTACTCCTGTACCCAGCACCACAAAAGCCATTACCAATAAAAATTTCTTCATACCCTACAAAGGTAGGAAATAAAATTGAGAATTGAGAAATGAGAATTGAGAATTGAAAATTATTTGAACGTTAGGGTTATTGTAACGAACAAGAGTTGTATTATCTTTGTGCAGAAAGTGCTTACTTTGTAACGTGTCAAGTTGCGCAAAACGAAACTACAAAATATTCCTACAATGAAACCAACAAAACTAACCAATCTGCTGCTGGCTGCCTTGCTCCTCGTGGGCACCGTGGCTCCCGTTTTGGGCAGTCAGAACGATGCAAAGTCCAATTCCTACCTCCCCGAGAATGTTGCCGCAGGCGACCGAGCCTACTGGTTGGAGAGTATGCTCAAAGTTGCCCACCCCGTGTTGAGCAACCTTGCCGAGGACAATCTTCGCGCATCCATTCCCATCGGTCGCTCGGCTTCGGCCAAAGCAAATAGTCGCGAGTTCATAACCCATATGGAGTCGGTGGGACGTACCATTGCGGGTATTGCTCCTTGGCTCGAACTCGGTCCCGACGACACCCCCGAGGGACAATTGCGTGCGAAATACATCGAGATGACCTGTAAGGCCATCGCCAACTCGGTGGACCCCAATGCCAAAGACTATTTCAACAGCACCGCCACACGTCAGATACTCGTCAATAGCGCATTCCTTATTCAGGGCCTATTGCGTGCTCCCACCCAACTGTGGGGTAATCTGGACCAAGTGACCAAAGAGCGACTCTTTGAACAATGGAAATCCACCCGCACAATGAAACCAGGACACAACAATTGGTACTTCTTCTGTGCAATGGTTGAGTGTGGCTTGAAGGAGTTTGCCGGCGAGTGGGAGTTTTCACTCGTAGAGAGGGCCATACGCTACCACAAGGAGTGGTACGTTGGCGACGGTATCTATGGCGACGGCGAGGAGTTCCACCTCGACTACTACAATAGTTACGTCATCCAACCAATGATGATGCAGGTGTTGCGCACGATGGATAAGTTTGGTGTGGGCGATAGCGAGTTCCACGCCGAGCAGTTGCGCCGCTTCCGCAGGTTTGCCACCATTCAGGAGCGTATGATTGCACCCGATGGCACCTATCCGCTGATTGGTCGTTCCATCACCTACCGCCTCGGAGCCTTCCAAGTGTTGGTGCAGTGTGCACAAGAGAAGATTCTTCCCGAAGGACTCTCGGAGGGACAAGTCAGGGCAGCCCTCACAGCAGCAATGCACCGTGTGATGGATGCAGAAGGCACCTTCGACGAGCAGGGTTGGCTAACGATTGGCGTGTGTGGCGACCAACCCGAATTGGGCGACAGCTACCTCTCCACCCCGTGTGTCTACCTGACATCATTGGTCTATCTACCCCTCGGCCTGCCCGCCAACGATAGTTTCTGGACCTGCCCGGCAGAGAAGTGGACCGGACAAAAAGCCTTCTCTGGCGAATATTTCCCCATTGATTCGTTCCTCAAAAAAACCAAGAAATAGAGATGAAAAGGATAAATTATTGGAGAATTGTTGTTGTGTCATTCACTACCATTCTCTGCACCACCATATCGGCTAACGGACAATCCGCCTCGCTCCTCACCAGCGGAGCCGAGGAGAGGGCCTATTGGCTCAAAACGATAACCGACATTGCAGCCCCCGTGTTGGATAATATGAGCAGAGGGGAGTTGAGGAAGAATATGCCCGTGGAGACTCCTCCGCGTAAGAACACCCCCACGAACTATCTCACAACCCACTTGGAGGCCCTCGGACGTACTGTTGTGGGCATAGCCCCCTGGCTCGAATTGGGGCCCGATGACACCCCCGAAGGAAGGGTTAGGGCTGAATTTATCGAGATGACCTGCAAGGCCATCAAGAATGGTTTTGACCCTCAATCGCCCGACTACCTCAACTTCACCATCAGGCGACAACCACTTGTGGATGCAGCCTTCTTGTGTCAGGGTATGCTGCGTGCTCCCAAGCAGATTTGGGGCAATCTGGACGAGCAGACCAAACAGAACTTCGTAACGGAGATGAACAACATCCGCAAAATCAAACCCCTCGAAAGCAATTGGTTGTTGTTTGCTGCCACGGTGGAGGCTGCGATGTTGGAGTTCACGGGCGAGTGGAATCCTGCTCCGGTGGAGTATGCTCTTATGCGCTTCAAGGAGTGGTACAAGGGCGATGGTTGGTATGCCGACGGTCCGGAGTTGCATATGGACTACTACAATAGCTACGTTATCCACCCGATGCTCTACGATGTGTTGGCCGTTATGCAACGCCACGGTAAGGGTGAGGCGGAGTTCTTTGAGGCCGAGAAGAAACGTCTGCGCCGCTATGCACAACAGCAGGAGCTTCTCATTTCGCCCGACGGAGCCTACCCCGTAGTGGGCCGCTCCATTGCCTACCGTTTCGGAGCGTTCCAAGTGTTGGCCCAATCGGCTCTCTTAGAGGACCTCCCCACAACACTCACCAACGGCTCGGTGAGGGCAGCACTCGGTGCCGTCATCCGTCGCCATATGGCCGTAGATGGTAACTTTGACGAGAAGGGTTGGCTCACGCTCGGTTTTGCAGGCCACCAGATGAGTTGTGCAGAGACCTACATTTCAACAGGTAGTCTTTACCTCTGTACCGCCGTATTCCTACCCCTCGGCCTGCCCGCATCCCACCCCTTCTGGACCGACCAGAGCGAAGAGTGGAGTGGCTTGAAAGCGTGGAATGGCAGCAAAGAGGTGAAACTCGACAAAGCACTCAAAGATAAAATTAAGAAAAAATAACCACACATAGCATTATGAAAAGATTTTTGACAATTTTGTGCGCTCTGGCAGCCATCGGCTCCCTCTCGGCACAAGCACCCTCCGCAAACAAAACCTATTGGAACGAACACACAATGTTGCAACCCTTCCGCATCCCGATGCCTGCACAGGGTGTCGATATTCAGTTGCTTGACCTCAACAACGATGGTAAGCAGGACGCTGTGAAGAGTGCAATCCACGCAGGTAAGGTGCCCATCCTTTGGCTCGATGATGACGGTAATATGAAGGCTGGCGACATTGAGGGCGACACCGTCAACGACTGTCTGTTGGTGGACCGCGATGCTAATGGTGAATATGACCTCGTGGTGAAGCACGTTGATATGAACTCCGACGGCAAGGCCGATGTGCAGCTCATTCTGGACTACCCTGTGGGCAAAGAGAATGGCCCGAAGGGTTGGAATGCACCCCACTATATGTGGGTATTTGATGACGATGGCGACGGAGTGTTCAACTACATCGATTGGACAACCATCACATTGAAGTGCTGGGAGAAGAATGGTATTTCCGACTTCTACACCGACTACAGCGGTAACAGCACCTTCATCAAAGCACACCGAGTAACCAACTCGTTCCAAGATCTCCGTATCAATTGGGAAAACCCGTTCATCTTCTACGACTACGACAAGGACGGCCTTTCGGAGATTGCACTCCGTTTCTGCGACTCTCGTCGTCCCCACCCCGAAGCTGCCGAGTTGGGCTTCCACCACACACAGTATGATGGTGGTATGACTTGGTTCTCCATCGGTATTGATATGGACAACGACAACTGCCCCGGCAACGACTTCGACTTTGATATGACACTCCACTACAAAGCACCCAATGCCGTAACCTACCTCGAATATGTCCACCCACTGAAAAATATGCGTGGCCTGCCCGAAGCCGACTGTTTCTTCCCCGACGCTCGCATACGCCAGCTCACCGAGCTTATCTATCCCGACCGCAATGAGGCTTTCGATTTGGCGTGGAAGGGTAAGTGGGAAGAGGCCCGCTTCTGCTATGACGAGGACGACGATTGTGGCCGTTGGGAAAGGGTTGAGCTCTACGAGGATAGGGACGCCTTCATTCAGGGTACCAAGAAGGGTGGCGTTGACAACCACACCCAAGCCGACCCCGCAGGCGATAGGGGCGAGTGGGATACCGATTTTTCGGGAGGTGGCGACATCTATGTTGCCCCCTACGATGGTCGTATCCACCTGCTCGGAGCCGAGAGAGGTGTGTGGCGTATTGACCAGAACACCAACTACTATCAGGGCTACGACCGTGCCTTCCAGAAGAGCGCTCCCGAAAAGTTCGCCACCATTGAGGCTCTCGACACCGATGGCAACGGTTTCTTCGACACCTTCAACTACGACCTCAACGGCGACAAAGAGTATGAAACAACCGTATCGCTCGCTGCGCTTGGTATAGACGACAAGGCAGGTTGTAAGACCTACGACGTGTCGAAAATGAAATATAAGGACTACACCCGCCTCTTTGAAAAGGTGCGTAAGGATATGTGGAAGCAGGCTGCTCTGGCCCAGAAGGTGGCCGAGAAATACCACCTCACCTCATTCTGGTATGCCAAGATGCTCACACCCAAGTCGCCCCGTGAGGAGTATCACTATGGCTGGTGGTTGCAGTTCTACATCTACAAAGACCTCGAACATAGTTTCACCTTGCAGGGCAATACCCAAGAGTTGGAACAGCTCCACAAGGCATACTATTCGGGCAATTGGAAATTGATGTTATAGGACTATACTATGAGATTGACACTACTTTGCATCGCCACACTCTTCGTCCTCCACACTCCACCCTCGGCGGCGAAAACCCACACCATTCCGCTGGCCGAGAATGGGCGTGCCTTGTGCCACATTGTTGACCGAGGTGGCAACTGCACAAGTAGCCTTGCTGTGGAGGAGTTGCAGCACTACCTCGGAGCTATCAGCGGTGCCGATTTCACCACCACCAAAGGTTCAAAAAAACGTATTGTAGTGCGCTACGACAAGCGACTTTCCGCAGAGGAGTGGCGCATAGAGCCACACCGCAGGGGTATCACCCTGAGTGGCGGTGGCCCACGAGGACTACTCTATGCCACCTACACCTTCTTGGAGCAGTTGGGTTGCCGTTGGCTTGCGCCCGATTTCGATTTCTACCCCGAGGGTAAGCACGAAGTGGTACCCCACATCCCCACCCTACGCTACACCGCCGAGGGCCCCACAAGTGGCCAACCTGTGATGAAGTATCGTAAGCTCTACATTGAAGAGGGCCATTCACACACCCCTGCCAACACCGTCGAGCTCATACGTTGGATGGCCAAGTTGCAATACAACACCCTTGTATATCCAATTGACTATCAAGGCAAAGGACGTGTGAGATGGGATGCCGTAAGGGACACGCTCACTCCCCACCTGCGCCAGCGAGGCATAGTGATTGAGGTGGGTGGCCACGGCTATCAGAACTTCCTCAATGCCACGATGGAAGATGGGCGTTTGTGGAACGAGCACCCAGAGTGGTTTGCACTCCACGAGGGCAAGCGTAGCAAGGAGCAAAAGAGGGTCTTCTGCACCTCCTCGGAGGAGGCTACGGAGTATATGACCAGCAACCTACTCGCCTACATCGAAGCTCATCCCGAGATTGACATCTTCGACTTCTGGCCACCCGACGGAGCTCGTTGATGCGAGTGCGAGAAGTGTCAGGCCATAGGTAACGACTCCGACAAGCACGCCCTGCTGGTGGGCAAGGTGGCAACACGCATTGCCGCCCTGCGTCCCGACCTAAAAATCGAGTGTCTTGGCTATTCACACTATAAAAACCCCTCACAGCGACACACCATCGCTCCTAACGTACTCGTTGACTTCTGCCCCATAAATCAGAGTTTCGAGGGACAAATCTACGAAAAGTTTGGTAGTAACCCCACCTACACATCTGCTATGGCCGAATGGAAGGAACGTTTCGAGGGAGAGATAAGCATCTACTCCTACTACCGTAAGTATGCCTGGCACAGCCTCCCAATACTCCTGCCCCACTATATGCAGAAGGATGTGAAGTGGTATCTCGAACAAGGCATAAGTGGTATCTCCATCTACTGCGAGCCTGGCGATTGGGGTACCTATGAGGTCAACCTCTACACACTCGGTAAGGTGGCCCAAAATCCCGATGTGGATGTAGACCTTCTCCTACGCGAGTTTGCACAAGGGCGCTATGGTTCCGCCTGGCGCACCGCACTTGCCACCATCGGCACTCTCGAACAACTTGCACGCAAAGGATGTAGCATCCCCGGCACAAGCGTCAAGAGCGAAGAGTGGTACACAGAGGCTATCGCACGCCTCGACTTCCACAGTGGCGAGGTGGCAACAGCCACCACCATTGAGGGAGCCGAGAGCGAAGCACTCAACGATTTGGGACTTATGGTGGAGTTTGTCCGCAGAGATTTTGAGATACAACGTCGCCGTGCACAGGGAGCAAGCGTGGAGGAACGCAGAGAGAGAGCCGAAGAATTGGTCGCTTGGCTGCGCGAACACCTGGACGAGGGCGTATTCCTCGATGCCAAAGCACGGCCCGCCCTCTTCTATAAACAATATGGCGCAAGGCGGTAAGGAGTTGTAGAGTGGAGAACAACACTCGCCACACGCCTCAATACGAAAGCAAAACGAGTTGGCACCCGTTGGTGCCAACTCGTTTGTCTATTAAGTCGTAGGGTAAAACCTCTAAAAAGTGAGCGTCGCTCCGAGACCGACACTCGTGGAAGTCCCCGTGGCAAAGGTATTAGTTACCTGCACACTCGGGCCTACTTTGAGCCACTTGTCATCCCCCAACGCAAAGCCATTCTGCTCATTGTAGCGACTTGCATAGATGGGCGCCTGAATAATGGAGTAGAGCCTTATACCGATGGCTCCGAGCAACGAAACCACAGCCACTCCCGCATTGAGTTCGGGATCGCCTCCATAACCCTCATTGGCAAACGTGGCTGCAACAGCACAGGTTGCAACACAAGCTGCGTGGCCACCAAACAACAGCAAACCCTTGCGAGTCTCGCCATTAACAACCTGGCCCAAACCCGTGATGCAGAACGAGCCTACGGCCGACCAAAGGGGGCTTTTCTTATAGACCACACGACCATACTCATCGTAGCGGTGGCGGTCGCCATCATCCTGATAGTTACCTCTCACGGGAGGCTCTTTGGTTATACGCTCCACCTTCAAGGCATCATATAGGAAGATATTTCCGTCCTTGGTGGCAATCTTATAGCTCACTCCGGGCACCTGCTCAATGATGACACCACGCACCACCGTGCCGTCGGTACCATAGATAACATCGTCATAGTTTTTGTAGTCCTGCGCCAACACCAAGCCCACGTTTACAACCACAAAGGCCAACAATACAACCCAACGTTTCATAGCTATAATTGCGTTTATAATTAGAAATTCACAAAGTAACCCAAATTGGTGAGGCCCTTGCTACCAAAGCCAAACTCGGTAAAGAACCCCTGTTTGCGTCCCCAACGCAAACCTATGGGGTAGAACTCGGCAATGAAAGACCTTCCGCTAACCGACGGAGATGGTCGCCAATAGTAGTCCTCCACATTAATCATCATACACAAGCCCAAACCATAGAGACCATAAAACTCAAACTCGCTACCGAGGTAGTAGGAGAACTTGCTCGTCAACACCAGCGTCGTAGGAAGGCCCACAAAGCGTCCGAGCAACTCACCGTGGCCATCAAAACACTCTATCCGCTTGTAACTCATCGTGGTACGCAGACCAAGTGAGAAACGACGCGAGAAGCGATAGAAGACATCTGCGCTGGAATGGAACGGGAAGGTGTATATATCTTGGTCCATAGTACCTCCGGGCACTACGTCATTTTCCGGATTGTAACCCAACAGCATTAGGCCCTGATAGACCATCGTACCGGCCGAAAGGTCCACGGTCCACTTTGCATCACCGAGCCTTGAAATCTTCTTGGGAGTAGCACTTTCCACACTTTGAGCCGACTGCGCCCACATTGTAACCTGCGCACCCACCACAAATGCCAAAATCAGAAGTAACTTTTTCATAGCACACGAAGGTTAGTTTGCACAAAGATACAAAAAGGGAATGGAAAATTGAAAATGGAAAATTGAAAATTACTCCTCCCCTACGATAGGGGAGGTAAGGGAGGGGTATGCTGACGGTCGACGGTTGACGGTCGACGGTTGACCACAATAAAAAACGCAAAGAACGAGATGAATGCAAGGGCGTCAGAATGACGCTTTCCCCATTTTGGTCGAAATTCTATTGAGCGTTAGTAAGCAGTAAAAAACGCAAAGAACGAGATGAATGCAAGGCACATAAGAAAACCACCTCCGCAGTTTACTTTCGTAAATGAGGAGGTGGTTTATCGCAATGTAACGCAGCAGTCGCTCGTTATCTGCGTTTTTTATTTGTTGTTGTAAGCAAACATCTTC
>JAGBGK010000057.1 GCA_017936005.1 Tidjanibacter sp. | reverse complement strand
CATTTTCAATTTTCAAACCTATCTTTGTGGTATGAAACGGACAAACATTACCATACCCATAGTGGCGTGCGTTGTGCTGGTGGCTCTCCTTGTCTTCGATTGCAATCGTCGGGCCGACACTGCCCCCGCACCAACCACAACACTGCGTGGCGAGGCACTCGGCACATTCTATCAAATCACCGTCAAAGGCACCCTCTCGGAGGCATTCCCCGCACGGCTCGACTCCCTCTTTGGGGCCATCAACCGTTCGATGAGCATCTTCGACAAGGGGTCCCTTTTGAGTCGCATCAATCGTGGCGAAACCGACACCGCCGACGAGTGCATCACCTATTGCATAAACCTCGCACACGGAGTAAGCAAAATCTCCGACGGAGCCTACGACATCACCGTAAAGCCCCTTGTGGAGGCCTTTGGTTTTGCGGGCAAGAGGGCAAACTTTGAGGTCAACGTCGATTCGTTGTTGCAGTTTGTGGGCTACGAGAAACTATCCGTCAAGGATGGGCGCATCGTGAAGTCCGACCCCCGTGTACAGATAGACCTCAACTCCATAGCCAAGGGAGCAACGGTGGATATGGTTGCACGCTTGGTGGAGAGCGAGGCGGTCGGCGACTATCTTGTGGACATCGGTGGCGAGATTTATTGTCGTGGCACCAACGCCTACGGCAAGCCGTGGGGTGTGGGCGTGGAAACCCCCTTTGAGGGCAACTTCTCGCTCACGGGCGAGCACGTAACAAAGGTGTTGAGGGTGAGCAACGTGGGTATGGCCACAAGTGGCAATTATCGCAACTTCCGCACCGATAGCTTGGGCAACAAATACACCCACATCATAGACCCCCGCACGGGCACCGCCACAACAAGCAATCTTCTCTCTGCCACCGTGTTGGCCGAGAGTTGCGCTCTTGCAGATGCCTACGCCACAATGTTCATCACGCTCGGCTTGGAACGTAGCGTAGAGGTGGCCAAGGAGAACAACATCAGAGCCCTTTTCATCTATGATGACGAGGGGAAGATGAAGGTGGTGGAAATTCAAAATTCAAAATTATCGAGGGGATAGAACACTCTTTGGAGGGAATGACAGACAACGAAATCAAGATATTACAGGGGCTCAACGAGGCCCAAGAGCAAGCGGTGGTGAACTTCGAGCACCCCTCGCTCATCGTGGCGGGTGCCGGCTCGGGTAAGACCCGTGTGCTGACGTGCCGTATTGCGTGGATGATTGAGCAGGGCGTTGCCCCGTGGTCCATTATGGCACTCACATTTACCAACAAGGCCGCAAAGGAGATGAGGGAGCGTATTGAGGCTATGGTAGGCGAGCGGAGTCGCTATATCTGGATGGGCACCTTCCACTCGGTGTTTATGCGCATCCTCGCAAACGAGGCCGAGAGTATTGGCTACCAGCCGTCGTTCACAATCTACGACACATCGCAGAGCGACACCATCGTCAAGAACATCATCAAGGAGATGCAACTCAGCGACGAAGTCTATAAGCCTCGTGAGGTGCGCTCACGCATTTCGCTCGCCAAAAACAACCTCGTAACGGCCGCCGCCTACGAGAGCAACCCAACGCTTATTGAGGAGGACAAACGTCGCCGACAACCACAGTTCTACCAAATCTACAAAAAGTACTGCGCGCGTTGCAAGGAGAACAACGCAATGGACTTCGACGACCTCCTGCTTAACACCAACATCCTCTTCCGCGACCGCCCCGACATACTCGAAAAATACCGCCAAAGGTTCACCTACATTCTCGTTGACGAGTATCAAGACACCAATGCTGCGCAGTATTTGATAATCAAGAAGTTGGCAGAGGGCACAGCCAAGATTTGTGTGGTGGGCGACGATGCCCAGAGTATCTACTCGTTCCGAGGTGCGAGGATTGAGAACATCCTCCGCTTCCAGAGGGATTTCCCCTCGGCCAAGATTTACAAATTGGAGCAAAACTACCGTTCCACGCAGACCATCGTGGAGGCGGCCAACAGTGTCATCGAACACAACCAACACAGACTCAAAAAGCACGTCTTTTCGAAGAATAATATCGGTGAGAAGATAGAGATATTCAAGGCTTACACCGATGGCGAGGAGGCCCAGATTGTTGCCGATGGCGTGCGCACAGCCTACCGTAGCGAGGGCTCAGAAGATTGGGGACGCATTGCGGTACTCTACCGTACCAACGCCCAGAGCCGCCCCATCGAGGAGGCCCTGCGCAAGAGGGATATCCCCTATCGCATCTATGGAGGCCACTCCTTCTACGACCGCAAGGAGGTAAAGGACCTGATGGCATATTTCAAAACCATTGCAAACCCGAGGGATAACGACTCGCTGTTGCGCATCATCAACTACCCCGCACGAGGCATTGGTGATGTTACCATAGGCAAACTGCGTGCTGTGGCCACAGAGAAGGGTGTGAGCATCTGGGAGGTACTCACAGGCTCTTCGGAGGCGGAGTTGTCGTCCGTAAGCAAACGACTGCTCGACTTCCGCAAGTTAATAACTGAACTGTCGCTTGCCCGCAGCGAAAAGAGTCTCTACGAATTTGGTTTGGAGGTGGCCACACGTTCGGGCATAATCTCGTCCTATAAACTCAACCCCTCGCCCGAAAACGAGAGCGCACTGCAAAACATCGAGGAGCTGCTGAACTCTATGCAGAACTATCGCCAGCAGATGATTGAGGTGGCAGCAAAGGAGGAGATAACGGAGCCGACCATTGAGGAGTGGTTGCAGAACGTGTCGCTGCTGACCGATATGGACGAAGATAAAGAGGGTGGCAACAAAAACCACGTTACGCTGATGACCATCCACTCATCCAAGGGTCTCGAATTTGACCACATATTCATCGTGGGTTTGGAAGAAAACCTCTTCCCAAACATCATCTCGATAGCCTCACCCGACCAACTCGAAGAGGAACGCAGGCTCTTTTATGTTGCGCTCACAAGGGCCAAGAAGTGTGCCACCATAACCTTTGCACAAACGAGGTTCAAGTGGGGCCAGACGGAGTTTTGCCGCCCCAGCCGCTTCATCAAGGAGATAAACCCCAAGTATGTGGAGTTGCACTTTGCTCTCGAAGACGAGGAGGAAGAGAAGGGGCGTGAGGCTCGTAACCAAATTGAGGCACTCAAACGTCGCTTCGATGCACGCACAGGGCGCACGGTGGTTGAGAAACGAGAGTTCCAGAGCCGCCCCTCGCCTGTACAGCAATACCAACAACGCCAACCGCAACCCACTCGTCCCAACCTTGCTACTATGAGGAGCGTGGGCGAAAGACGTGTGGTGCAGGGAAGCGAGGGCAACGCAGCCCCCACCCAATCGGCGAGCACGGCATCATATTCAGCCGGCCAAAGGGTACGCCACGCACGCTTCGGATTGGGCACCATAGTAGCGGTGGAGATGTTGGCCACCGATGTTAAGATTACGGTCAACTTTGAGAATCCCACCGTGGGCCGCAAGACTCTATTGGGCAAATACGCCAAGTTGGAGGTCATCTAAGGACACCTTATATAACAAACAGAAGAGAATGAGAAGAGAGGAGAGATACAAGGGCCTTGTGGACTATTTTTCGGAGGCTATGCCGGTGGCGGAGAGCGAACTCGTTTTCCGTTCGCCCTATGAACTTGTGGTGGCGGTGATGCTCTCGGCACAATGCACCGACAAGCGAGTGAACCTCACAACCCCCACTCTCTTTGAGCGTTTCCCCACAGCCCAAGCAATGGCCGAGGCCTCGGCCGAGGAGATTTATCCCTACATCAAGAGCATCTCCTACCCCAACAACAAGGCCAAAAACCTCGCCCGTATGGCTCGTATGCTCACCGAGGAGTTCGGCGGGGTGGTGCCCGACACAGTGGAGGAGTTGGAACGCCTGCCGGGTGTGGGACGTAAGACCGCCAATGTGGTGGCTGCGGTGTTGTTTGGCAGGGAGGTGATGCCCGTCGATACCCACGTCTTTCGTGTATCACGACGTATCGGCCTAACCATTGGTGCCAAAACACCCCTCCAAGCCGAAGCACAGCTCGAAGAGGGTTTCCCCAAGCACCTACTACCCATCGCACACCATTGGCTCATACTCCACGGACGCTATGTCTGCACCGCACGCAAACCCAAGTGTGAGGTGTGTGGCATTGCCAAGTGGTGCAAATCGGCCCCCAAGCAGAAAGACCATTCCCAAGTATAGACTCCCCGCAAAGTAAACACCCCGTCGTCCGATGAAACAATACAAAGCCCGAGGTATAGTGCTCAACACCATCAAGTATGGCGAGTCGTCTATGGTGGCACACCTACTGACCGATGTGGCCGGCAGGAAGAGCTTTATGGTACAGGGTATTGGCAAGGGCGGACGTGGCAAGAGTGGCAAAGGTGCCCTCTTTCAGCCTATGTTTCTGGTGGATATTATGGCCCTCGAAAGCAGCCGCACAGAGATTGACCGAGTGAAAGAGGTGGCACTCGCAAGGCCCCTCCAAAGCATACCCTTTGATGTGCGCAAGAGCACGGTTGCTCTCTTTATGGCCGAGTTGCTCTATAAGATTGTGCGAGAAGTAGAACCCGACTCGCCTCTGTTTGAATACGTCTACAACTCGGTGGTGGCATTGGACGAAATGGAGGAGGGCGTGTTTAACTTCCACTTGTGGTTTATGGTGGGACTGAGCCGCTTTTTGGGCTTCTTTCCTGCGGACGAATATAGCGAGGGGGCAGTTTTTGACATCGAGAACGGCTCGTTTACGACCACCCCACCCCGTAGCGGCCTCTTTTTCAATGCCGACAACAGCCGCCTGCTGGCAACACTTATGGATATTAGCCCCGTGGAATTAGGCAATATCCGACTGTCTCGCGTGCAACGTAAAGATTTTATCGAGAGCCTATTGGCCCACTTCGGCTACCACCTCGACACCATCCCCAACCTCCAATCGCTCCGCATCCTCTCAGAGGTCTTCTGAACCATTAACTGTTAGCTATCCTAACAGAGCCCTCAGGCATATACCTAAGGGCTCTGTCAATTTTGAATTTTGAACTCTACTCCTCCTCCGATTCCTTCGCAAGGGTCTTCTTGAACGACGCTGGTGTCTCGCCGAAGAGCTCCTTGAAGAGTTTGATGAAGTAGCTCGGTGAGCTAAATCCAACCATATACGACACCTCGCCAACAGACAATGCAGGGTCGTTCTTCATAATGTCCATCGACTTTTTGAGCCTTACGTTGGTCATAAACTTATTGGGTGTTTGGCCCGTAATACCTTTCAGTTTCATAAAGAACGATGTACGGCCCATTGCCATCTCCCTTGCAAACTCGCCAATGTCGAAACTTGCATCGGCAATGTGCTCGTTCATAATCTTCATAACCGAGTCGAGGAACATCTTATCGATGGTATTGTCGCCCGCAAGTTCGTCCGAGCTCATCGAGTGGGAGTACATAAACGACTTCTGCTGTTGCAAGCGGCTATTGACAAGGTTGTTACACTTGGTAACAAGTATCTTCGAATTGAACGGTTTTGCGATGTAGTCGTCGGCACCACTACGGAAGCCCTCCAACTCCGACTCCACAGTCATCTTGGCCGTGAGCATCACAAAGCGTATGTGGCTCGTTTCCACATTATTCTTCACCCTACGGCACAACTCCACACCATCCACATTGGGCATCATCAGGTCGCTCACGATGATATCAGGCGTGTAGTACTCCAACTTTTGCAGAGCCTCCTCGCCATCGCTGGCCACCGCAATCTTGTAGAATGGGTCGAAGAGTTCGGTCAAATATTGGCGCAACTCGTTGTTATCCTCCACAATAAGCAGCTTGGCCCCACGAGAGCCTGCCTCCTCCTGTGTGCGAATAATGTCATCAACAAACTGCTTATCCATCAGTCGGTTAACCTCAATAGTTCGGTTATCCTCATCCTCCACCTCACACTTCTGTTCCTCGGCAATGTGAGCATCGCCCTTGGGCAGAACGATGGTAAAGATTGCACCCTTACCCTTCTCGCTCTCCAACGATATGGTACCGCTATGAGCCGTCACTATACCCTTGGTGATGGCCAGTCCGAGGCCCGTACCGAGAGCTGTTGCCTTCGAGTCGGGAACCTGCGAGAACGGCTCAAAAATGGCCGAGTGATACTCGGGGTCTATACCCTCACCCGTGTCACGCACGCTGATAACAACACTCTCCTCCGTCTGACTCAACACCAACTTAATCTTTCCTCCCTCGGGGGTGTGCTTGAAGGCATTGGAGAGAAGGTTGTTCAGCACCTTATCCATCTGCACTGCATCATACCACAATTTGAGCGACAACACGTTGGTCTGATTGAGGAACTCAAATTTGATTTTCCTCTGCACCGCATACTCCCTGAACGATATGGCTATCTTTTCCAGCATAGCCACAATGTCGCCGTTGCTGAAACGCATACGCTCAATCATGCTCTCCTTCTTCTTGAAGTCCAACAGCTCATTAATCAGGCGGTTGACCTTTTGCAGGTTGTCCTGCATACTGTTCACCTTGCGATAGACCGTCGGGGGCACACCCTGCTGTGCGAGAATAGACTCCAATTGACTGTTGATGAGAGTTACGGGAGTGCGAATCTCATGTGAGATGTAGGTAAAGAACTGCAACTTATTATCGTTGAGTTCCTGTATTTTCTTCTTTTCGAGCTTCTCATATTCGAGCGAGGCGTGCAATTTCACCCTACCCGAGTAGAATTTGAAATAGACAATCGCCAACGTAAGCACCAATGCAGCCAGAAGCAGAGGGAACCACCACGTTGCATAGAAGGCAGGCACCACCTCAACCTTCAACGTCCTTTCGGCCAGCACCTCAGAGGTTTGGTTGTTAATACGTCTTACTTTAAGTGTGTAGTGCTTACCGGGAAGGTTTGTATAAGATATTGGTTTGTTCCAATCACCCACAATCCACTCCTCGTCGAAGCCTTCGAGCTTATACTCCAATCTCGAAATAGCATCGGGCACATTTTCGAGCGTAGCACACTCCACCGACCACATCGAGTGTTTCCTATCGAGGCGTATGTGGTCTTGATAGAAGAGCGACTTCGAAAGGATGCCGCTTTTATCGCCAGGCCTAACCGGGGAGTTATCCACCTTCAAATCAACAAACCAAATGTTGTGTGACATCTTCCTACGCAGAAGGTCCTGCTCGTGGAACGACACCATTTGACGGTGTCCCGAGAAATAGATTGCTCCATCGGATGCCATAAACAGACCATAGGTCGCCGCCTCAGGCAGGGGGAAACCGTTGTCGCTATTGTATGTATAGAACACACTATTCTCGTGGTCATATTTCACAAGTCCGCCAATGGTGGCAATCAACAAATAGCCGCTTTCTGCCTGCTCGATATCGAGAATATAGTCGCCCGAGAGAGCACTATTACTGCTATTTACACAAGTAAACGAATCGTTGGAGGGCTCATAGAGAAGCAGGCCCGCACCCGAAGTTCCGAGCCATATATTTCCCTCCTTGTCCTCAAAGATTTTGTGAACGTGGGCTGTTCCCATTTCCGGTATAGAATTCTCTGCATAGAACTCTTTGTGTTCACCCGTTGTGGGATTGTATTTCACGATACCGGACGACACCGACACCCAGCAATTTCCCTTACTGTCAATCAAGATGTCCGAAGCGTGTCCTCCGAGGTTCAGACGAGGTTCTTCTCGCCAATCGCCATTGTGTCGGTTGAATATAATCACACCCGAAAGATGAGCCAAGATAAGCGAATCGGCACCCAGGGGCACAATCTTACGTATGTGGTTATTGGGCAACGAGTGAGTATCGCCCTTGATGTGTCTGAAATGGTCTACAACGCGTCCCTTGCTGTTCACTTTGGCCAGGCCACCACGCAGAGTACCAACCCAAAGTTCGTTACTCTTTGAGTCGAAGTAGAGAGAGGTAATACCTTTGTCTGCAAAGAAATCTCCCCAAATAACTTCCACTTTGGAGGTGGTCGGATTGTATTTTATCAACGGCGTATCCTCTGCGCCAACCCACAGATTGCCCGCATTGTCCTCCACAATATTGCCAAACACCGAGTGGTTTTTGTAGCGATCAAACTCCCTATTATATAGGAACACGCCGCCATGATAGGTACCCACCCACATCAGACCGCTGCTATCACACATCACCTGCCACACAGAGGCCCTCTTCAACGACCCCTCTTCATCATCCACACGTTTGATTTTTCCCGTTTCAGGATTTAGCTCGCAGAGTCCTTTGAAAGTTCCCACCCAGAGATGACCGAGTGAGTCCTCACACACACTACGCACAAAGTTGTCGGGCAGACTATTTTCGTCCTTAGAGGCCTTGTAGTTCGCCATTGTTGCATCATTGCCATAGCGATACAATCCATTGTAGCGGGTTGCTATCCAAATGTTGTGTTTAGAGTCCTCTAATATGGAGTAGATGTTCTGGGAGTTAAGAATTGATGTTGCCTTTCGGTTGTCATCAATAAACATCACGCCGTGCGACTCCGTACCAACAGCAAGACGTCCGTCGGAGAGTTCCCTGAGGGCGGTCACCTTAACACCTTCGGGAAGGTCGTAGAATGGCTGCAAAACGCCCTGTTCATCAAGACTCCAAATGCAGTGGTAACCTGCGACCCAAAGGGTGTTTTTATTGTAGCAAATGGTTCTCACACCTCTCTTACGTATGGTACGGAACTTCTCCGTTGCCATATCAAACTCCGAAAGAGCATATTTACTAACCACCCAAATCTTGCCGTCACGATTACCACACACGGTCCTAACGTTGTTGTTATACAAGGAGGTCGAGTCGCCGGGTATTGGCTTGAACACATCCACCGAGCGGCCATCAAAACGATTCAGACCGTCGTTAGTACAAATCCACACCACTCCGAACTCATCCTGGTAGAGGGGACCTACACAGAGGCTCGAAAGACCATCCTTTATGGATATTTGCCTAAAACGTGCAATGCCTCGTGCCTCAACACCAAGCAAGCTACACAAGACAAACAAAAGTGTTAATATGTGTTTTTTCATCTTTGCTTAGACATTTTTGTTTTCTCACTTAAAACAAACCGCCACCACCCACTTTTAATAGCCCTTGCCGGGTTACCTAAAATCGGCAGGCGAAAGGAACTTCTCGGCAGCCTTGTCGGCACCCACCTTGTTGATGAGCAACGAGAGGTGTTTGCGTTTGCCTTTTTGGAGATAGCCGACCTCAACCTTGTGATCGCCGGCTGAGAGCTTCACATCGCCATAGTTTTCTTGGAAGTGGGATGTGGAGGAAGCAAACACAACCTTACCATCCACCCTCAACCAGCAACCATCGTCCGAGCGCGAGTGGAAGCGATATTTACCCGCCTCGTCAATGTGGATAGTTGCCTCAAATTTCACTGCGAAATTGTCGTTTTGGGGGACAATCTCGTCCAACGAGATATCGTAGGTGTAGCCCACCTTGTCGGCACGCATCCCTTTGAAGTCGGGAACATAAATCGAGCCCGGATTTTCGTAGAGCGAATATTTAACCTTGCGCTTCTGTCCTGTGGAGAAACGGAAGTGCTCAAAGGTCTCCTTACTGTGCACATCGCCCACATAAGTAACAAACCTCACGGTGCAGTCCTCCTCGATGCGAATGGGTGCAGTATAGAGGGGCGACTCTTTGGTGGGAGTGGAGCCATCGGTGGTGTAGCGCACCTCGGCTGTGGGCCAATCGGCCGTGAGAGTCAACTCGATAGGCTCGTGGAGAAGAGCTCCATTGTGGCTGGGACGAGCAACGGGTGCATAGGCAAGGTTTCCCCTATTGCGCTTGTCGAAGGCCTCCGTCAGTGGTTTACCCACACACACATCCTCCGGCCACTCCACATCCATTGCCCAAGCAACCGTGGGAGCAACATCAAAGATGAAATATTTGGAGAGCGTTACACCCTTCTGCACACCGCCGCCATAGAGGATCACGGGTATCTCGATAGCCTTTTCCGACTCACCACTGTGGGTGCCGAGGAAACCTCCGTGGTCGGCTACGACCATAATGAGGGTATTGTCGAGCAACCCCTCCTTCTCGATGCGCTCCACAAATTGCCCGATGAGAGTGTCATACTTCTCAATGCAGGAGTAGAACTCCTCCGTGTCGTGGCCATCATTATGTCCAACGTGGTCGGTGTCGAGTATGTGCATATAAAGTAGGTCGGGCCTGTCGGCAAAGAAAAGTTCCTCGGCACGCTCGAATGTTGCCTCTCCCGTTGGGGTCTTTTCGCAAATATTGACTCTCTCCCACGAGAACATCCTCTTGACATTTTTCCACTCGTGGAGCATATATACCTTCGCATCCTTACGACCCTCACGCACCCAATCGAAGATACTCGGAAAGAGTCCGTCCTCGTTTGAGATATAAGGCTCTATACGGTGGTTATCGCGCTGCCAGGGGTTACCCGTAACGCCGTGCTGCACAGGCACTGCACCGGTGAGCATTGTCGTCCAATTCTGCGTGCTTGCAGGGGTGAGAATACAGCGACCATTGATACTCGATGCGCCATTTTCAATCATTCTGTTTAGACTGGGTGTTGTGGCCCTCTGCATACCGTGGGCACTCATTGCGTCGAGTCCGATGATTACAACGTGGTCCACTTTGGGCGAGGCTACCTCACCCTTGCCGCAACCCAACAAGAGGGTTGCGACAACAAGTGCATAGAGTATCTTTTTCATAGTTTGGGTTGTCTTTGTTTCGACCAAAAGGTTCTATTCTGCCTCTGCCTCTCCGAGGTTATCGAAGAAGTCAATCAGGTCATAGACGTGTATGTTGATGTTCTTCATATAGCGGCCCAGATATGGGTACATCATATAGCCGTTATCGTAGAGGCCCTTGTTTGCAGGCTTATTGTCGTTGTCGCTACCATCGTCGTCCTGATACTTAAACCAGTGCCAGCCCACGCAGTTGGTAGCCTGCAACAGACCGAGGGTAAAGTTTTGGTAGGCATAGGCCCTTGCTGCCTGATTCTTCACGGCAAAGCCTGCGCCGCTCTCGTTATTGAGGTCGGAGTCATTGATACCTTTGGTGTAGAACTCGGTTACGAGGAAGGGTTTATTTGACCACTTCTCCCACTCCGACACACGACCATTCACGTGAATTTCGGGAGTCCAGTTGCCATAGTAGTTGATGGACACAACATCGCAATACTTACCAGCTGCGGTAACAATAGGCTCGGTTTTATACTCGCCGTGCAGACGTGTACCGAGATAGAGCATCTGAGGGTCGGCAGCCTTGATGGCCTGACTTACGCCCTTGTAGTATTTCTCTGCAAGGAATTGGGTGAAGTTGAGGTTAACCGACCACCACATATTGCTGTAATCGGGAGCCATCTGGGGATAATTCTTATCAACCCACTCCTGTGCTGCCTTGTGTCCAAAGTGGTCTGCGGGGAGGTTGAGAAGTTTGTAGAGGATGTAGTTTATCCTAGGATTATCCTTGGTACCGCTGGACGAGCCACCAAAGGGAATCTCGTTGTCGGAGAAGATACCCACCACATTGGGGTCGCCGATGTAGTTTGCAAGGGTTGTCTTGGCATAGTCCTTAACCCACTCTTCCCAATTGGGGTGCAACACGGCACCAATTTTTGCGTTGGTGCTGTTGAGGTTGGTACCGTCAAGCGCTCTTGCTGCTGCGCCAATGAAACCAAACGAGGGGCAGAGCATCAGCGGAGCATCGGGGTGGGCAGCGTTGTGAGCCTGAATTTTCTGATAGGTATCGGTGCAGAATGCGCCTGTGCCGTGGATACCCACACCTGCAAGCTCCCTCTGGGTGGTTGCAATCCAAAGAGCATCGTCGCCACCAAAGCGATTTTGGAACGCCGTGGCATTGCGAGCCGACGAGCCATAGCGCAGGGAGGTTACGGCACGCTGGTGGTGCAGATAGCCTTCGGGGTCAACCAACCACCACCTCTGGCCAATCTTGGTAACATAGAAACGACCCGTTGCGGTCTGACGAGGCAATTCAAGCGACGAGCCATATTTGTTGGTTTTCTCCTTGTAGGTTTCGATGGTTTCATCGGGAGTAAAGCCAACCAAGTTGGCCAACACACGGGTTTTGATCTTCTTCCACGCACGCGAAGCTTTGGGCTTGTCGGTGGTGCTAATCTCCACCTCAATGGGGCGATAGTATGACTGCTTTGGGGGAGCGCCATAGGTCCAGTTACTTGCACCAGAAGTTGCATTGGTAACAAAGGTGAAGGGCTCCTCGGGACCTGCCTGGGGCAACAGAGGGTCTTCCACATCCGGTTTCACAGTCTCGGGTCCGGGTTTGGGGTGAGGTTTAACCACAGGGTCATCAGGGGTACAAGCAACGGATGCTACCGCAAGGGCAAGTGTGCCCAACATTGCATAGAGTCGAGTAGTTTTCATTTCGTTTCCTATTTTTTTTGTTGTTTACATTTTGTTCTGTGTCTGTGTCAACTACAACTTCTCATCAAAGAAGCGAATGAGGTCATATACGTGGATGTTGATATCTCTGGTGTATTTACCCATATCTGGGATGATTTTGTAGTAGTTGTCGTAGATACCCTTGTTGGCAGGCTTGCTGGAGTTGTCACTACCATCGTCGTCCTGATACTTAAACCAATGCCAACCCACACAGTTGGGTGCCTCCAAAAGACCGAGTGTGAAGTGCTGATAGGCATAGGCCCTATCCCTCTGGGTTTTCACAAGGAAGCCCGCACCCGAAGTGTTGGTAATGCCTCCGGCACCCTCTTCAACATCCATTCCCTTGGTGTAGAACTCCGTTACAAGGAAGGGCTTGTTGGCCAATGTTGCCCACTTGGACACATAGCTATCGAGCTCGGGACTCCAACGGCTATAATAGTTAATCGAGATAATATCACACCACTTACCTGCGGCAGCAATGATGTAGTCGTTATACTTGGGCGAGCCGTGCAGACGGGTGCCGAGGTAGAGCATATAGGGGTCTGCCTTCTGGATACCCTCCTTCACGCCCTTGTAGTACAGTTCGGCAACGTGGCCTGCAAAACGCTGACAATCGGTCTTGTTGGGGCTTGTGGTCGAAACGTTGTTCTTCGAGCACCACTCCACAGCAGCTTTGTAGGCAAAGTGGCTCTTGTCCGACACTGCCAGGATGCGCTGCAAGAGATATTGTGGGGAACCACTCGACTCGAAGTTAATCTCATTGTCGGAGAAGATACCGAGCACATTCTTATCCCTCAAATAGGGGCCAAAACCATAGTCGGCCTTTGCGTATGTTTCGCAGTAGGTGGGCCAATCGGGGTGGAACACGGCACACACTCGAAGTGTCTCGCCGTTGATAACCTTATCGCCAATGGAACTAACAAAGGAACCAATCAAACCAAACGAAGGTGCCAACGTAAGGGGAGCATTGGGATTTACGGCATTGTGGGCCTGCACCAATTGGTAACCCTTTATTCCGCTACCGGTCGAAAAAGCACCCGTGCCGTGGAAGCCAATGTCGGCAAGCTCCCTTTGGGTGGTTGCTACCCACTCGGCATCACCACCAGGGAAGCGCGCAGCAAAAGCAGCCGCATTGCGAGCAGAACTACCCTTGCGGAACGAGCAGACACTACGCTCGTAGTGGAGATAGCCCTCGGGGTCCACAAGCCACCACCTCTCGCCAATCTTGGTAACATAGAAACGGCCCGTTGCTGTCTGCTTGGCAAACTCGGTCGAGGAGCCATATTTGTTGGTCTTGGCCTTGTAGGTTTCAATATTCTCGTTGCGCACAAAACCCGTGAGGTAGGGAAGAATTCGTGTCTTCTCGGAGGTCCAGCTACTCACAGGCCTGCTGTTGGAAGAGGTCCTATCCACCCTGATGGGTTTATATTTGTTTTGCAGTTTTGAGGGTTTGTAAACTTCCTCTGCACCGGGGGTAGGCAAGCCCACATACTCATCCAATGTGGGGATTTCCTCCGGGTAATATGTTCCCTCAGGAAAAACCGCATCGGGATCTTGTTCACCCGGCTCTTGCTCCTCAGGGTCTGGTTGCGGATGCTTATTCACGATAGGGCCTTCTTCTTCACACGAAGTTGTTACAAAAGTGGCCACAGCAATAGCCAGAGCCATAAAAAGGTGTTTTATTTTCATAAAATTCAGATAATATTTGGTTAGCGTTTTCAGATATGACAAAAGTAGGGCCTGCCACCGAGGTAAAATAGTAGAGGAATCCAAACTTATCACAATATCGTTCAATAGTTCAACCGTGCGCCACACCCGACCGAGATTGTCGATATATTTGCATCAACCGCAGGAATTATCTAAACAAACACCTAAATAATTATACTATGGAGAAAACTTGGAGATGGTTCGGCCCGAACGATGTCATCACCCTACCAATGTTGCGACAAATCGGAGTCGAGGGTATTGTGTCGGCACTTCACGGCGTACCCAACGGAGAGGTTTGGACTCCCGAGGCAATCGCAGCCTACAAAGCAAACATCGAAAACAACGGCCTGAGATGGTCGGTGGTAGAGAGCCTACCCGTGTGTGAGGCCATCAAATATGGCGGCCCCGAAAGAGAGCAGTTGTTGGCCAACTATCGCACCTCACTGCGCAACCTCGGCGAGGCAGGCGTACGCACCGTGTGCTACAACTTTATGCCCGTGATTGATTGGATTCGCACCGACCTGGAACACCTCAACCCCGACGGCACCAAGACCCTCTATTTCGACAAATTGCGATTTGCATATTTCGACCTCAAAATCCTTGCACGCAAAGGAGCCGAAGCCGACTACACAGAGGAGGAGCTCCGCAAGGTGGACGAAATGGACAAAACTATGACCCAGGCCGAGAAGGATGCGCTAGTATACACCATTATCATTAAGACCCAGGGATTCGTGAATGGCAACATCCGTGGCGATGAGTTTGACCCTGTGGGCATTTTCCGCCGCTTGTTGGCACAATACGACGGCATTGACCGCAACGCTTTGCGTGAGAATATGAAATATTTCTTGGAGCAGGTAACCCCCGTAGCCGAGGAGTATGGCGTAAACTTGTGCGTTCACCCCGACGACCCTCCCTGCCAGGTGTTGGGACTCCCCCGCATTGTAACCTGCAAGGAGGATATTGAGTGGTTCTTGGATGCGGTACCCGTACACTCCAACGGACTTACCTTCTGTGCAGGCTCGCTCTCTTCGGGTGCGCACAACGATGTGGCAGCGATGGCGGAGCAGTTTGCTTCCCGCACACATTTTGTACACCTGCGTAGCACCAACACCCTCGAAGGTGGTAATTTCATAGAGGCAGGCCACCTTGCCGGCAGAGCCAACCTCATTGAAACAACCCGCATCTTCCTGCGTGAGGAGCAGAGGCGCAAAGAGGCCGGTATGGTCGATTGGCAGCTACCTATGCGTGTGGACCACGGCCCACTAATGCTCTCCGACGATGGCAAAGAGGGCTACAACCCCGGCTACTCGCTCTTGGGCAGGGCAAAAGCATTGGCAGAGATGTCTGGCGTGATTGCCACCATTGAGAAATACTACGACAAATTGTAGACTATCCGAAAATCACAAAACAAATAACACAGAACTATGAACGAACAGTTTAGTATCGAAGGAAAAGTTGCCGTAATTACCGGTGCAGGTGGTGTGCTGGGTGGCAGCATTGCAAAGAGTTTCATCCAGCAGGGCGCAAAGGTTGCCATTCTCGACATCCGCCCCGAACAACTCAACGCTCGCGTGGAGGAGTTGCGTGCTATGGGTGGCGAGGCTATGGGCTTCGTAGCCAACGTACTTGATGTTGAGGGCCTCAAAAAGATTGCCGACGAGATTGTGGCAGCAATGGGCACCGTTGATATCCTCATCAACGTAGCCGGTGGCAATATGGCAGGCGCAAGCATTGCCGACGACAGCAGCATCTTTGAGATGAGCATTCCCGACTACGAAAAAGTGTGCGCACTCAACCTCAACGGCTCGGTTTATCCCTCGCTGACCATCGGCAAGATTATGGCCGAAAAGGGCAAAGGCGCCATTGTAAACATCGCCTCTATGGCCTCCTACCAGGCCATCACCCGCCAATTTGGCTACTCGGTGGCCAAGACCGGCATTGTGTGCTTCACACAATGGATGGCAATGGAGATGGCAATGAAGTTTGGCGACGGTGTGAGAGTTAACGCAATCGCTCCCGGCTTCTTCATTGGCGACCAGAACCGCGCTCTGCTCATCAACCCCGATGGCTCGCTCACCGAGCGCAGCAAGAAGGTTTTTGCCAAAACTCCTATGAATCGCTTTGGCGACATCAACGAGCTCAACGGTGCTGTTCAGTTCCTCTGCTCGGACGCTGCAAGCTTCATCACCGGTACAGTGTTGCCCATCGACGGTGGTTTCAACTGTTTCAGCGGCGTATAGCCAAAGATAGTACAAATATTCGTTTTTATGCACGAGATGTCCGCCAGATGGGCATCTCGTGCTGTTTTGTGGACAAAATATAACGGCGTACTATTTTGCGACACTCTCGAACAAAGTTGATATTTTATTAGAAGTATAATGGGTTTCTTTGCATCAGATAAAGTGTGTGCGCAAAGCACCCTAGAATACAACCTAAACAAGAACCAATGAAACACCTAAGAACTCTCGCACTCATTACGCTGTTTGCGTTGGGTACCTGCTCGTGCTCCGAGGAGCCACCCGTTGTCAACAAACATTTCAGCCCTAGCAAATTATGGATGCCTGTAATACTCAGCGATGGCATGGTAGTACAGCAAAACTCCGTTGCCACCTTTTGGGGTACAACCAATCCCAACGCAACAGTTACCGGTCTTGCCTCGTGGAGTGAGCAGAGTGTTGAAACAACAGCCGATGCCGACGGTCGTTGGAGGTTGGACATCCCCACTCCCGCCGCATCCATGGAGGAGTACTCTATTCACATCAAGGATTCTCACGGTGGTTTGAAGTACATCTCCGGTATATTGATTGGCGAGGTGTGGCATTTCGCCGGCCAGAGCAATATGGAGATGCCTATGAGGGGTTTCGGTTCGGTGGCCAATGGCAATTATCAGCCCGTAACTGATGCCGACAAAGAGATTGCATCGAGCACATCAATGTCCCATTTCCGCTACTTCAAGGTTGGCTACCAACCATCCGACACGCTAATGTACGACGTGAGGAAGAACAAGTGGTGGAAGGCAAGTAGCACCACTGATGCAAAAGAGTATAGCGCCATTGCCTTCTTTGCAGGCCGCAAGATTGCATCCGAACTCAACGTTCCCGTTGGCATCATCTGCACCCCCTATGGTGGCACCCGCATCGAGGCGTGGATGCCTGCCGAAAGAGTACGCACCTTCAAGCCGGACGAATACAAAGAGGCCAGCGAATTAAGCGAGTCGGCCGCCAAGAAGAGCGCCCCCGGACTGCTCTACAACGGTATGGTACACCCCATCCAGAACTACACCATTCGTGGTTGGGCTTGGTATCAGGGCGAGAGCAACAGGGACAACTCCTTTGCCTATGCTCGTTTGCAGCAAGCAATGGTTGACGAATGGCGTAAAGCCAAAGGCGACACCGAAGCACAAATCCCCTTCTACTATGTCCAAATCAGTGGCACAGGCAAAAACACCGACACATATGGTGCCGACCTCATTCAGGCACAGTGGGATGCACTCAAACTAATCCCCAACAGCGGTATTGTAACCTCGTCCGATTGTGGCGACCAGGTACAAGGTGTTCACTACCCCAACAAAAAGACCCCCGGTGAGCGACTCGGCAATCTTATACTTCACGATGTCTATGGACGTACCGACCTCAAAGTGGCTCCTCCTATGGTGGAGAGTGTGACATATGAGGGCGGCAAAGCGACCGTTTCGTTCAGCAACGGCGAAGGACTCCACGCCACAGGTAGCACAATCCCCTATGTTCAGTTGGTAGATGCCGCAGGTAACCTACATACCGCCACCGCCACCATCGTAAACGGCAAAATGGAGGTAACCTGTGCGAGTGTAGCAGAGGCCAAAGGCGTGAGGTACTGCTATATGAGTTGGCACCTGTCGACCGTATTCAACGACGCTGGCATTCCTCTGGCACCATTCAAACATTCGAAGTAGAAACAACTCAAAAACAATAATAATCACAACAAAAAAACAACACAAACAATGAAAAAACAAATTCTTACACTTGCTCTGGCTGCTCTCGTTGCACTCCCTTGTGCAACAGCTGCAACCCCCGACAAGAGTATGGCAAAGGTTATTGAGAAGGGCCTCACCCAGAGTGCTCAGCACGCACTTGCCATGTATGACGCGGTGAAAGACCAAGGCGAGAAATGCTTTCCTTGCAGTTTGGACAAGGAGGGTAACCTCAAACTCGTTACCAGCCACGGCTGGGAGAGCGGCTTCTTCCCTGGCAGCCTCTGGTACCTCTGGGAGCACACCGGCAACGATGCTCTGCGTGTTGCGGCAGAGGATATGACCGAGCGCATCACCCCCGAGCAGTTCAACACCGAGAGCCACGATGTGGGCTTCATTGTAAATTGCAGCTTTGGTAATGGCTACCGCCTTACCGGCAAAGAGGCCTACCGTACCGCGCTTATCAATGGTGCCAAATCGTTGGCCACTCGCTTCAACCCCGCTGTTGGTTGCACACGTTCGTGGAATCGCAAGATGGAGGGTGGCGATTTCGTGGTTATCATCGACAATATGATGAACCTCGAATTGCTCACCGTGGGCGCAGGTTTGAGTGGCGACAAGGCTTGCTACGATGTGGCTGTGGCTCACGCCAACACCACGATGCGTAACCACTTCCGTGAGGATGGCAGCTCCTATCACGTTGTGGTTTACGACTCGCAGAGTGGCGACATTGTGAAAAAATTCACCTATCAGGGTTTGTCGGACGACTCCGCTTGGAGCCGTGGTCAGGCTTGGGGTCTCTATGGTTTCACCTATATGTACCGCCAGACCGGTAACCGCGACTACTTGGACCACGCAACCAAGATTGGTAAGTACCTCGTTAACCACCCCGGTATGCCCAAAGATGGTGTTCCCTATTGGGATTTTATGGCTCCCGTAACCAAAGACACCCCCAGAGATGCTTCGGCAGCCGCACTGATGGCTTCGGCTTTCGTTGAGTTGAGCACCTACGTTGAGGATGAGGCCACCTCGCAGGCTTTCCTCGACATGGCCGAGAAGATGATTCGCTCGCTCAGTTCGTCGAAATACTTTGCAAAACCCGGCACCAATGGCAACTATGCCATTAAGCACTGCACCGCATTCTTGGCCAAGAATCGCGACGTGGATGCTCCCCTCTCCTATGCCGACTACTACTACATTGAGGCACTCGCTCGTTACAACAATATCCTCAAAGGCAAACCCGCCGTTGAGGTACGCACTCTCTACTCGGAGAACGAGGATAGGGCCGTTTGGCTCAGCGCAATGGAGCACATTGCACGCCCCTTCTTGACCAACCTCGCAGCAGGCACCCTGAAAAAGAATATGCCCGTTGAGTCCAACAACGTGAACATCGCAACCCGCCACGCAGTTACCCACTTGGAGGGCCTCGGCCGTTTGATTGAGGGTATTGCTCCCTGGCTCGAACTCGGTCCCGATGCTACTCCCGAGGGCCAACTCCGTGCAGAATTCATCGACTTGGCCGTTAAGGGTATCGCAAATGCTGTCAACCCCGAGTCGCCCGACTATCTCAACTTCAACAACGGACGCCAGCCCCTCGTGGATGCTGCATTCTTGGCCCACGGTCTGCTGCGCGCTCCCAAACAGCTCTGGGGTAACCTTGACGAGATTACCAAAGAGCGTATGGTGAAGGAGTTGAAATCGTCGAGGGTAATCAAACCCTCGGAGACCAACTGGTTGTTCTTCTCGGCAATGGTTGAGGCTGCCCTCTATGAGTTCACCGGCGAGTGTGAGTTTGAGCGCATCACCTACGCATTCACCCGCCACAAAGAGTGGTATAAGGGCGACGGTTGGTATGGCGACGGTAAGGACTTCCACCTCGACTACTACAACAGCTTCGTAATCCAGCCTATGATGGTACAGGTACTCGACGTGATGAAGAAACACAACCTCGAAGGTGCCGACTTCTACGAAGTGGAGAAAGTTCGCTATGCTCGCTATGCAGAGCAGCAGGAGAGGCTCATCTCGCCCGAGGGAACCTTCCCCGCAGTGGGTCGCTCGTTGGCATACAGGTTTGGTGCATTCCAGGCCCTGAGTGACGTGTCGTTGCGCCACTGGCTGCCCGAGGCGGTTAACCCTGCACAGGTACGTTGCGGACTTACTGCTGTTATTGACCGTGTAATCAACGCTCCCGGCACTTTCACCGAGAATGGTTGGTTGAGGGTTGGCTTCTGTGGCTATCAGCCCTCCATCGGTGAGAGGTACATCTCCACCGGTAGTGTATATCTCTGCTCGGCCGTATTCGTTGCTCTCGGTTTGCCCGAGACAGACCCCTTCTGGTCGGCTCCCGATGCCGATTGGACCGCCAAGAAGGTGTGGAGTGGTGTAGATATTCCTGTTGACAAAGCAATCAAAAAATAACACACTTAATAATTAACTAACTTATCAACTAAAACTTTCAAACCATGAAAAACACTACGTTTGGAAAAATCCTGCTGATGGCCCTCGTGGCTCTTATGGCAGGTATGACAAGTGTGAGTGCTCAGAGTCACAAGGTTACAGGTACTGTAACTGCTGACGATGGTTCGGCAATTATTGGCGCAAACGTGCTGGTAGTTGGCCAGACAATGGGTACGACCACTGACGTTAAAGGTAATTATTCGATTACCGTATCCGACAAGGCCTCCTTGGAGTTCTCCTACCTCGGATATGAAACCCAAGTTGTTGCCGTTGGCAAACGCAGCAAAATTGACGTAACCCTCGCAAGCGACTCGCAAGTATTGGAGGACCTCGTGGTGGTAGGTTATGGTGTTCAACGCCGTAGCGACGTGGCCGGTTCGGTTGCTTCGATTAAGGCTGAGGATATGAACATCTACCCCTCGTCGAACATCTCGGAGATGTTGCGTGGTCTTTCGGCAGGTGTACAGGTAACCTCGGGTGGCGGTGCTCCCGGTAGCTCGTCGAGCATCCAGATTCGTGGCTCGCGCTCGCTGACCGCAAGCAACTCGCCTCTCTATGTTATCGACGGTGTTCCCTCCAACTCTACCGAGTTCAATATGATTAACAACAACGACGTTGCTTCGATTGAGATTCTGAAAGATGCAGCAGCACAGGCCATCTATGGTGCTCGTGCAGCAAACGGTGTTGTGATGGTAACCACCAAGCGTGGTCAGAGTGGCAAGACCGAGGTTAACTTCGAGTCGACCATCAGCGTACAGAACTTGTGGAGGAACTTCAAGTACTACGACCCCGAGTCGTGGGTTGAGCTGCGTCGCCAGGCTGTTGCCAGCGATATGGGCATTGACGACCCCGAAGCTATCGCAGCCCTCGGTGCCGACTATGTATTCCAAGACCCCATTATGCAGAAAAACTGGGAAGAGGCTATCTGGACCGATTGGGAGAGCCTGATGATTAAACCCGCCGTGATGCAGAAATACTCGCTCGGTATCCGTGGCGGTAACAAGAAACTCCGCTTTGCATCCAACTTTGGATACACCAACCAGGATGGTATGATCGACGGTTCGGGCTACGAGCGTGGCAACCTCCGCGTGAATGCCGACTATGAGGCCTACAAATGGTTGAGTATCGGTGTTAACACCTCTGCAAACAAAACTCTCCGTGACGCAGCCTATGGTTCGTTCAACCAATTTATGACTCGTCCTCCCTATGGCATTGCATACGATGCAGAGGGTAACATCACCCAATACATCAACTCGACCAACGACCAGAACCCCTTGTATAATATGCAGCACGTTAAGGACCAAACGGCCCAAGATATGTTCCGTATCAACGCCTTTATGGAGGTGCGTCCTTTCAAGGGTTTCAGCTACAAGTTGAACGCCACCCAGTATGCACGTTTTGCAGAGGTTGGCTCCTACAAGACCTCGCAGTACACCGGTGGTGGTGCAGGTGGTAGCATTTCCAACAGCCGCGACTACAACTTCGTAATCGAGAACATCGTAAACTACAAGGTGCCCATCGCAAACAAAGACCACTCGCTCAACCTCACCGCAGTGCAGAGCTGGGACCGCGACTATATGACCAAACTCGAAGCCGAGGCAAGCGACGTTCCCGTTGACTCGTTCTGGTGGAATATGATTGGTGATGGTGTTCCCACCAAGATTAACCGCTCGGTTAGCGAGAGTATTCTCGTTTCCTACCTTGCTCGTGCACAGTATAGCTACAAGGATCGCTACATTGTCAACGCCGCTGTTCGTTACGATGGTTCGAGCCGTTTTGGTGCCCAGAACAAATGGGCAATGTTCCCCTCGATTGCTGGTGCTTGGCGTATCTCGGAGGAGGATTTCTTGAAGAACTCGGAGGCTATCTCCAACTTGAAACTCCGTTTGAGCTGGGGTTCGGTTGGTAACCAGAACGGTATTGGTAACTACGAGACTCTGGGTAACACCGCAAGCTACGATATGCAGTTTGGCGACAACTACATCATCGGCTACCTCCCCGGCAACACCATTCCTAACACCCGTCTGCGTTGGGAGACAACCACTTCAACCAACTACGGTTTGGACTTCGGTCTGTTCAAAGGCCGTGTTAGCGGTACCGTTGAGTACTACAACACCCGCACCACCGATCTTCTCGTGAGCCGTCAGATTGAGAGCGTACTCGGTTACACCTCTATGCTCGACAACCTCGGCGAGACCAAGACCAATGGTTTTGAGTTGACACTGAACACCGACATCGTTCGCAGCAAAGATTTCAATTGGAGCATTGGTATTAACTACTCAACCTTCCACAACGAAATCGTTCGTATCGACAACCGCAAAGACGAGAACGGTAACTATATCGACGACGTGGACAACAAGTGGTTTATTGGTCACCCCATCAATGTTAACTATGACTACCTCGCAGATGGCATCTGGCAGAATGACGACTTCGATGGTAATGATGCAGCCGGCAAGTGGATTATCAAACCCACCATCGACTCCGATGGCGACGGTGTAGCGGACAAAGCAATGGAAACCGATGTTGTTGTATCACCCGGTTCGGTTAAGATTATCGACCACAATGGCGATGGTAAGATTACCGCCGACGACCGTCAGATTATCAAACGCGACCCCGACTTCATCGCTTCGCTCAACACCTCGTTGAAGTGGAAAGGCTTTGATTTCTATATGGATTGGTATATGGTATCGGGTACCATCAGGCGTAACGAATACCTCTATGGTTCCAACCAAGGTGGTTCGTTGCAGGGTAAACTCAATGGTATTATGGTTAACTACTGGACACCCAGCAATCCCAGCAATGAGTTCCCCCGTCCTGCATTCAACTCTAATATGACCCACCAGCAGTCGCTCTGCTATCAGGATGCATCCTACATCCGTCTGCGCACTCTGTCGATTGGTTACACCCTGCCCAAAGCAATGTTGAAGAGACTCAACGTAAAGAACCTCCGCTTTGCAGTAACTGCAACCAACCTCTTTACCATGACCGACTATCTGTCATACAACCCCGAAGCAGGTGCAGGTAGCTATCCCGAGCCTCGTCAGTGGGCATTCAGCGCAAACCTCAACTTCTAACCTTTGATGCACAAAGAAAAAGACTATGAAAAAGATTTTAACATATAGTATTGCGGTGCTGGCATTGGCATTGGGCGCAAGTTCGTGCACAACCGACGACCTGATGGTTGAGTCGCAGACCAGCATTACATCCCAATTTATCTACTCTACCCCCGAGGGTTTGAGCCGCGCAGTTGTAGGCCTCTACCCCAAGGATCGCTCTATGGCAACAAACAGCACCGAAAGTGGTAACTATGCTGTTATGATGATGGACTACTGTACCGACCTTATGGTATTCCGTGGTGGCACCCAGGCCGGTATGGCTCGTTTGGACTCACCCAAATCGGATACCGGTATCTTTGAAGAACTGTGGAACCAATGGTATCAGATTATTGGTAAGGCTAACGAAATCATCTACCACGCCGAGCAGCTCGACCCCACAATGGAGAACGACCTTGTTCGTCAGGCATATGGTGAGGCAAAATGTTTCCGCGCAAGGGCATACTTCCTGCTCTACCAGCGTTTCGAGAGGCTCTATATGAACCTCAAACCCACCACTGTTGACAATATGGAAGGCCGTGTATACCGTCCTTCTAGCAAGGCTGAAACATTGGCACAAATCAAACTCGACCTTGAGGATGCTATCAAACATCTCGATTGGACTGCTCCCAACAAAGAGTATGGTCGTTTGACCAAGGCTGTTGCTCACCACATCCGCGCACAGGTTGCAATGTGGGAGGAGGATTGGCAGGCTGCTATCGACAACTGCGAGGCCATCTTCGGTTGCCCCGACTACGGTATGATGCCCACAATGGCCGACGTATTCAATGGTCCCGACCTTCGCAACAAAGAGGTTCTCTATGCATTCCAATTCTCCAACCAGCTTGGTGGCGGTTGCACCATCAGCGACGGTATTGCCTCCGGCCACCGTTTGAGCCTTATCACCTGCGCTCGTTATGCAAAGGTTGATGGTTTCAAGGAGTGTATTGAATATGGTGGCTACGCTTGGGGACGTGTTTATCCCAACACATACTTGTTCGGCCTCTACAACCAGGAGAAGGATAATCGTTACAGCCAGATGTTCCGCCACAAATTCTACTATGTGGACGAGGCTCTTCTGCCCGCAGGTAAGAAAGTTGGCGACGAGGCTGTATTTACCAAAGCACAGTATATGGAGTGTATGCACCCACACTCGCTCAAATTCTATGACGAGTGGACCAATGCAGACGAGCCTACTCGTACCTCTTCGTTCAAGGATGCTATCGTTTACCGTTTGGCCGAGACTTACCTGATGGCAGCCGAGGCATATTTCCACAAAGACGGTGGCGCAAGTGCAAAGGCTTTGGAGTACTACAATATGACCTACGAGCGTGCAATGGGTGAGAAGTTCACCGGTACACTCACTTTGCAGGACCTCTTGGATGAGTATGCACGCGAGTGTCACTTTGAGGGTGTAAGGTGGCCCTTGCTGAAACGTCTTGGTCTGTTGGCCGACGCAGTGAAGGCTCACTATGGCGACACCACTGCCGACGACCCCAATCTGCCTAGCAACTACATCCACGCTCGTACCAACTGGAACGAGAAGTGGTGGAGGTGGCCTATCCCACAGTCGTTCCTCGACGTGGTTGGTGCCGACTATGGTCAGAACCCCGGCTGGTAGTGAATCTACTCCGAAACAATCCAAGTTGTTTCGGTACTCTAACAATATAACTGGTTAAGGTTATTTTGGTTAATATGGTTGCTTCTTTCGGTGCGGTTCAACGTGGGCCGCACCGAGGGAGCAAAGACAGTCACACTTATATGTACATTATATAGACTATGCAAACTCTACTCAAACGTATTGTCCTTGTTGTTGGATGTTCTATGGTGGCTGCGGGCGCAACCGCACAGGTGGCAATCCACAAACTCACCCCATTTGTTACCGACACACAAGCACGCATGGAACTCGCCCTGACAGCACCCCAAGGCTTCGCCGGCGAGGCCAAAGCAACCATCACCGCCTGCTCCAACGGAGATGTTGTGTGGGATGGCGTTGTTGGCACTATTGACCTCAAAGCAGGAGCCGACACAACGGCTGTGGAGTTGTGCATCAACGGCATTAAAGCCAACCTTTGGACTCCCACAACACCACACCTCTACAACTTGGAGGTCAGGTGTGGCGAGAGTAGCATTACCAAGCGCATCGGATTCCGTAAGTTCGAGATGCGCGATGGACGTTTCTACCTCAACGACAAACCTATCTTTCTGCGAGGTAACGCAATCAACCCTCCCAATCGAGGTATTCCACACGATTTGGAGGTAAGCCGTGAGTTTGCTCGCGACTATGTTCGTTTTCTCAAAGGAATGAACATCAACATCATACGTATTCCCACCAACCAGAATTGGCTGGATGTGTGCGACGAAGAGGGTATGATGATTTTTGGAGGACGCTATGGTCGACCACGTATTACCGACCACGAGAACAACCCTCCCACCGATTTGAAAAACATCGACAGCTATGTCGACTACTATATAGAAAAGGAGTTTACTCCCCTCACTTGGCACCCCTCGGTGGTTATATATGTAATGAGTAACGAGATGCCCTACAAAGGCTCCGTCGGCAAAAAGTGGGACAATTTCTTGCAGGCCTGCTACGAGGAGCTCATCAAGTGGGACCACACAAGGCCCTACATCGGTAATGCCGGCTATGGTATGGGCCGCTCGGCAGACATCTTCGACGTACACCGCTATTGGGGCTGGTACTACAACTCGTTCCTGACATATATGAATCTTCGCGATGCAGCCTTGTGGCAAAACGAGGGCAAGGTACAGGCAGTAACTTTCACCGAGTGTGTGGGTAACTACACAGGTATTGACGGCGCCTACAACCTCTGCTCTCGCACCAAACAACCCGGCTCGCAGAAGTGCTGGACCGGCCACATCGACGCCGCCGACCAAGGCGAAGCCGCTTTGGAGTATCAGGCTATGGTGCTGAAAAACGCAACCGAGATGTTCCGCCGCTTCCGCCCCCAGAATCCCTATCTGGCAGGAGTGATGCCCTTTACGATTATTTTCCACAATTGGGATTCGGTGAAGAGTTTTGCCGAAATGAGGCCCAAACCCGTGGCATACCAATATGGCATAAGCTACCAACCCATCCTCATCAGTTGGGAGAATTGGAATCACAACGTCTATGCCGGCAACAGCATCAAGGTTGTGGCTCACGTTGTCAACGATGACGACCAGATGCGCGACTTGGATGGCGCAAAGGTTGTGTGGAGGCTCGAAAATATGCGCAAGATGGCTGTTGCAGAGGGAACCATTGAGTTGCCCACCGTGGAGTACTACGGCACTTGGTCGCAGGCTATCAACATTACCCTGCCAGAATGGGTCCCCACGGGCGACTACCGCTTGGTTGGCGAAATCATCTGGAACGGTAAGATTGTGTCGGCCAACACCTCCGACCTCTATGTTGCGGGTGCCGAGTGGAAGGACAAAAATGTGGCTGTGGGTAGTGTGGCACTCTACGACACAACGGGTACTACTGCTGATGCGTTCGACAAAAACGGAATTGATTACACCCTCACCGCCACCGTTCCTAAAGCACGCAAAGGTGCAGTCCTCGTGATTGGCGAAGAGTCGTGGGGTGCAGACATCGCAGCACAGCAGGAGGCACTCAAAGCCTTTGTGGAGAAGGGTGGACGTGTGTTTGTGATGCGTCAGAGGCCCGACTTCAACACTTCGTGGCTACCCGACAAGGTGGAAATGCTTGACGAAAGCAACAACTCCAATGAGTACCTCTCGCCCGAATATACATATTGCGATGGTATGAACATTAACATCGAGCGTAAAGGACACCCCATCTTTAAGGATGTGGATATGGAGAGGCTGAAACTGTGGAGCGACTACACCGGCTATGACGAGACAAAAGTCGGTTTCCCTGCCATTTACCCTGTAACCAACGGTTTTTCGGTTCGTAAGGCCGATATGGGCCGTACCGCTGTGCTGGCCAATTACAGCCGCAACCTTTCGGGTACAGCCTTGTGCGAGATGTTTAAGGGTAAAGGCTCGGTAGTGTTGAGTGGCTTTGACCTTGTGGGTAGAAGCGGTGTCGACCCGATGGCCGACCTACTGCTGTGCAACATTGTAAAGTACCTCACTAGCGGTCAGAGCGAAGAGGCTTGTATGTTGGTGGAAGAGCCAATCTGGTGGGGCGACTACACCTCGGAAAAGGGTATCGTAACCGGAGCCAACAATGGACTCGTTCTCAATACCTTCCCCATTGTACCCACCGACCAAAAGGAGAAATGGCCCTTGATGGTGGACGCAAGGGGCTACAACTACGTTGGTGGCTATGGCGGGTGGAATACCCGCCCAGGCATTCAGTATGTGGCCAACGGACGCCGTCCCTTTGCTCCCTACAATTACAGCCTCGGAGGTAACGACCAAGTGAAACCCGCCGACGAGGCACAGGGTAGCGGCTACTTCGCCGCACGTGTGCCCGAGGGCAGGACCACAATGGCAACTCTGCTGGCCAACCCCTCCGAGGATAGCATTGAGGTAAGCATCAGCATCAACGGAGAGGGCAAGCAGACCTACACTCTGGCACCCCAAGAGGAGAAACTTGTTGAGATGCCCCTACCAAAGGAACGTTGCCTCAGGGTTGACTTTGAGGGTAGCAGAAGGTGTGTAATCCTGATGACCGAATTTAAGTAGAAACAACACTTGTATTTATTCTTTATCATACAACACAGACTAACGATGAAGCACATTCGATACATTCTCACCCTTGTGGCAATAGGTTTAGGTATCCTCGCAGCGGAGGCCCAAACAAACCTTTTCCTCGGAGCCGCCGTGGAGGCTTCTACCACCAATCCTCGTACCGAGGTACAGATGGCCGTGGATGGTAAATTTACCCGCCGCACCACTTGGGAGTCGGCACCCACCTCGCGTCCTCCGCACATCTTGGAAGTCACCCTGCCTCGCTATTGCGACATCGATTCCATTGTGGTCTATACGGGCATTCCGGAGAAGGAGAAGAAACAAGCCGAGAAGGGACAACACGATGGTTTTTGGTGCGTAAAGAATTTCATCCTCCAATATTGGGATGATGCCAACTGGACTGACATCGAGGGTACGCTTACAACCGAGAATCGTCTCGATAGGGTTGCGTTTACATTTAAGACCCCCATCACTTCGTTCAAATTCCGCATCCACTCCACCGACGGAGAACCTATCCGTATTATGGAATTTGAGGGCTGGGGCCGTGTGAACAAACAGATGGCCAAGCCTGCACCTGTGAACACATCCTCGTTGCAGAGCGAAAGCAAAGGAAAGAAAAATACAACCATCAAGGCCACTGTCTATCCCGAAGAGGTTGGACGAACGATGCAATATGTGGGCTACAATCAGGGCTATATTATGCCCGGAGGCAATGCTCCTGCGTGGTTGGAATATGCCGACGTGAATGCCGTGCGTATCTGGGCCGATGGCGAGACCTATGTCAACGAGAAATGGATTGACCACACAAAGGTCGGCTCGGCAGAGGAGTTTGAAAAGCTGAAAGCTGAACTTATGGCCAACCCCGAGAGTGAAAAATTCATTCAGTGGAGCAAAGTGGAGGCGCAGGCCGACAAACCCGTGCGCTCGACCAACACGATGGTTTTCAACTATGCACTCGACCAGATGAAGGCCATTGGTGCCGACGTGCTCATCCAAAGCGGCTTTGGCAAGAAGCGTTACGACACCTCGTGGGGAAACAAGTGGACCATCTGGCAGCAGTTCTATGGTCTTGCATTCTACACCGCAAAGAGGGGTGACGTGTCGATGTTTGCAATGAAGAACGAACCAAACCACCGCCATTCGGGCCCTATGCCTTTGGATATCTACATTGAGTTGATGAAGGTGGCTTCGGATGCTGTACACTGCGCCGTTGCCGATGTCAACCGACTCTATGGCAAGTCGCTCAACTGCCGCTTCGTAGGCCCCGTAACTGCGGGTACCAACACCAACTGGTGGGCAGCGGTGGCAGCCTCCGAGGGCACAGACTACCTGGGCCGCCCGATGACCGATAGGGAGAACGTACAGCTCTTCTCCACCCACTCCTACAACATACCCGCAGTGGGATATAAGGGCAAAGTGGAGAGTATCGACAAGATTCTCCGAGCAAATCATCCACAGGGTAAAACCAAACCCATCATCTTCACCGAGATTGGCCGTTGGATGAATGCCTACCTTATTGATAAGTATGAAACGATGGATTCGCCCTCGCTGTTTGTGGAGTGGGCTGGCACCTACACACAGAATATGCTCGGCGGAGGCTATGGTATGTGGGCGTTCAAATTCGCCAACACCGCCAGCAGCACCTATCCACAGGGTATCAAATCGGGACACCATTACACCTGGAAAGGAGTGCGTTATGCCGAGGATGCAATGGAGAATATCGCATTGGGTTGCCCCGTAGAGGTGTGTGGAACCGACGATCTCTACTCGGCCAACGCACTGACCGATGGCGACAAGAGCGACTCTTCGGCGTGGGCATTCTCCTCGCAAGACCCCAAGAGTATCACCATCGACCTCGGTGGAGAGAAGGAGATTGGTGCGCTGACCATCTACTCTGGCTCCTCCTATGGCGTATTCACCGCCCCCGACCGTGTGCGTAAGTTTAAGGCTGAGGCCCTTTGTGATGGTAAGTGGAGTGTGATCAAGGGACTCAATCAAGACAACAACCGCTATGCACGTAGCGGCTTCCTGCTCAAAGAGCCCGTGAAGGCAGAGAAAGTAAGGCTCACCTTGGGTGACGAAGGACGTGCGCTTGTGAGAGAGGTGAAAATCTTTGCTCCCAACGCAGAGGCTGTTGAGGAGGGTTGTTTTGATGTGGCAGGTACCCAGCGTACGGCACAGACCGTGAGGCTCTTTGCCAAAGGCTTCAAGGAGCAGCGACCACTACTCCGTACGGATGTGTCGGTGGAGGACCCCGATTTGGACATCTGCACCTCGCAAGATGAGAACGGTAACACCTATGTGTGGATTGTTCAGCGTAGCACCAATAGCTGCCGTTTGGAACTCGACCTGAGGAGGTTGGGCTTCGGTGCTGGCGTACCACTGTTGTGTGAGGAAGTAAGCGCCGACCACTATGGCGACGGCCGCATCCTCACCACCGACCGCTATGGAATGTTGAATATGACCATCCCCGCCCAGAGTGTAATGCTGCTGAGCCTACACGCACCACAAGGTGGTATTCAAACCATTACAGCCATCGGTAGCAAGAGCCTTGCTATTGGCAAGGTGGGCAAAGTGGGTACCAACTGTACCTTTGTGGAGATGAACGCCTCCGGTGCCAACGACAATACCGTTACGGCAGTTGGTTTTAATCTCAAAGATATAGACACCACACAAGCAGGTCGCATTGCACTCGGTATCCACGGAGAGAGTTGCGACACGGCTCCCTACCGCCTCCACGCCTACGTTGTGGAGGGTGAGTTGACAAAAGCAACCACTTGGGCCGACATTGCCCAACTCCACCCCACCCAGAGCCGAATGGTTGGCGGAAATTATAAAGTGGTGGGCGAGATGACTTTCGAGCAGGAGGCTTCGTGGAGGTGGCTGGATCTCACCAAGGCGCTCAAAAACATCAGCGCAGAAAACATCACCATACTGCTCGTAAGGGAGCTGCGTGAGCCCGGTGACGACCTCGACAAGGGACGTTATGCACTCATCCACTCCCACAAATCGGAGTGGGCACCCGTGATAAAAGTTTGGTAGAAGACAGACAAAATATAAATAACCGCACATTAAGAAAAAAGTATGAAAAAATTTGGTTTTGCACTATTGGCTGCGCTATTGCTGTGCAGTTGCTGTGGCGACCTTGTAAACAACAATCCCACAACCTACTGCAACCCCATTGACTTGGATTATGGATGGGGTACGTTCAAACCCAAAGACCCCGATGCACGCACATCGGCCGATCCCGTGATTGTCTTTTTCAAGGACAAATACTACCTCTTTGCCACCCACGATATTGGTGGTTATAGGGTGTCGGACGACCTGATGAATTGGAAGAACGTATTCTTCAATGAGGAGGTCGAGGAGGCTGCTCTCAACAACGGAAGTTACACCGCACCAGCCGTGGCTGCCGATGAGAACTACATCTATTTTATCAAGCTTAATCGCGACCGCAAGGAGAAGACCGTGAAGATTGTGCGCTCGGCAGAGCCCGACAAGGGCCTTTGGGAGGTGTGTGGCGAGATTCCTCGCTGTTCGGACCCCTCGTTGCTGATTGAAGGCGGACGCTACTTTGTATATCACGGCTTGGGCACCGACCAATCCATCAAGTGCTTCGAGTTGGACCCTGCAACGATGACTATGATTGAGGGCTCGGAGCGCCTGCTGATGGACTATATCACCGATGTCAACAAGTGCGATGCAGGCTACCACTTCGGTCGCCGAGAGATTTGGGACGAGATTGAGGCTCCCGAATGGAGGGGTAAGTTCAAATGGCTCCCCTGCCCCGAAGGCGCATGGGTTGTAAAGAGGGGCGACACGTTCTACTTGCAGTTTGCCACCCCCGGTACTCTGTCGGTGTGGTACTGCGACGTTGTGATGACAAGCAACACACCCAACGAGGGCTTCAAAGTTGAGCCCTACAACCCCGTATCGCTCAAAGTGGGTGGTTTCATTGGCAGTGCGGGTCATAGCTGCGTATTCAAAGACCGCCATGAAAATTGGTGGGAGATTTCCACAATGTGGGTTGGTAACCACAACCCCTTCGAGCGTAGGCTTGGTCTGTTCCCCGTACACTTTGATGAGCAGGGCCGTATGAGCGTCAAGACCACCATGGGCGACCTTCCAATGGTGATGCATCAGGAGAACTTCGACGCTTCGCAGGGCAACTGCGCAGGCTGGTGGGTACTCTCGGAGGGTGCAGTTTGCGAGGCTTCGTCCACATTGGAGGGCTTTGGCGTGGAGAACGCATCGGATGAGAACGTGCGCACTTGGTGGTCGGCACAGACAGGCGACAAGGGCGAGTGGATGACTATGGACCTCGGAAAGGAGAAAACCATCCGTGCCATTCAGCTCAACTTTGCCGAGCAGGATTGGGATATGGCACTTGTGAAGGGAGGCGAGGACTACACCGCCTACAAGCTCTACTACTCGCTGGATGGCGAGAAGTGGAGCCTCGTAACAGACCGTAGCAAAAACAAGACCTCCAATGCACACGACTACCTCGAACTCAAAGAGCCCCTCACGGCTCGCTACCTCAAAGTGGTTAACTACCACGCCATTGGTGGTGGCAAGTTCGGTGTGAGGGATTTGAGGGTCTTTGGCCACGGTGGTGGCGAAGCACCCGCACAGGTTGAGGGTGTAGAGGCTGTACGCTACCGCAAAGACGAGAGGTTTGCCGACGTTAAGTGGACTCCCGCAGAGGGCGCAAGCGGCTATTTGGTACGCTTCGGCATTGCCCCCGACTACCTCAACCAGACCGTTCAGGTTAAGGGTGGCGACAAGTCGTCGTTGGCAATCCACATCCTCACCAAAGGCGTGGAGTACTACTACACCGTTGATGCCTACAACGAGAACGGCATCACCGAAAGCGGTGTTGTTGTGAAGGAGAAATAGAGAACAAACAACATACAAATAAACACTAATCATCAACTAATCAAAAACACAAAACTCTATGAAAAAGATTTTCTATTTGGCAAGCATCGCCGTTGCTGCATTGGTAATGGGATGTACCCCAAGTGGGGAGGGTGACGAAATCCAGCAGGAGGAATACACCCCCGCAACTGTAACCGTTGAGCCTTCGGCTCTGAATGTGGCCAAAACCAAAGGTGCAACAGCCACCGCTACCGTAACTTCCGACAGTGAGACTCTGAGTGTAGAGGTTGACTACTCGGCGGCTGCGTGGTTGAGCGCCAAGTTGGATGGTACCACTCTGACCGTTACCACCACCGCTGCCAACACACAGCCTGTTGCTCGTGTGGGCGTTGTTCACGTTAGCGCAGGTGTGGGTATCAACACCACCACCATTGACGTAACTGTTACCCAGGCTTTGGAGGATGACATTGCTCCCACCCTTGCTCTTGGTGCCAAAGAGGCTAAGTTGACCAGCGCCGAGGCTGCTTTGGCAATCATCAGCTATGAGAGCAATATGACCGATGTAACCGTTGCTGTTGCCGAGGATGGCAAGGCTTGGTTGAAGGCAGAGATGGACGACAAGAATATCACTCTGACTGCTTTGTCGGCCAACGAGAGTGGCGCCGAGCGTAGCACCACCGTTACCGTAACTGCCAAGAACACCAAGGGTTCCACAGTGAGCGAGACCATCGCTGTAACCCAAGATAAGAAGGCAGCCGAAGGCACCATTGCTATTGGTGCAACCGTTGAGGGTGGCGTACTGTTCTGGATTTCGGAGGACGGTAAGCAGGGTAAAGTGCTCTATCCCTATGGTGAGAAGCTCGCTTGGGCACCCAAGGTTATCAATGGTGCTTGTCCCGACGTACCCGAGGCAAACAATCCCGATGATGGTGTGCCCAACGTGGCTGCAATGAAGGCCTTTGCAACTACCAACAACGTTGACTTTGCTGCCACCTTCCCCGCTGCTGCCTACTGCGACGCTATTGCAGGTGGCGGTTGGTATCTGCCCGCAAGAAACGAGTTGGTTACCCTGTTTAAGGTATACAACGGTACTCCCGAAATCGGTGATGCTACCATTGACAACCACGAGAACATTACCGCTGCCGAGTTGGCTGCACGTCTGGCATTTGAGGGTTACATCTTGGCTTGCGCTGCCGATGGTGTAGTTTTGGATATCAAGAAGACCTCTGGTGATAGTGCATTCTCAAGTACACAGCAGAGTGCTACTAATGCCTACTACATTCGTTGGGGAAAATACGACAACAACCACGGTGGCAAACACAGCACTTCGCGCTATGCACGTTGTATCAAAGTTGTAAACTTGTAGTTTTACCGACAAGAGAGAGATGAGAGCGACAATGAAACGATTCCTATCGCTTATTGTAGCCACTATGGTGGTTTTGGGAGGCTGCGCCAATCAGAAGATGGAGCCTCCCAAGCCCCATAAACCCACCCCTACCCCTCCGCCTACCGAGCAGGAAGGTGAGTATGATGTCTATCTGCTCATCGGCCAGAGTAATATGGCAGGGCGAGGTACGATGATTGCCGGCGACGAGCAACCCATCGAGGGAGTCTACATCCTCAACACCGAGGGTAACGTGGTGCCTGCCACCAGCCCCCTGAACCAATACTCCACCATCCGCAAGGAGATGAAACACCAACAAATCAACCCCGGCGTGGGCTTCTCCAAGAAGGTACACGCTGCCACGGGTCGCAAGATTTTGTTGGTGGTGAATGCTCGTGGTGGCTCCAACATCAACGAGTGGGCTAAGGGCAAGGCAACCACCTTCGACTACACCAACGCTGCGGGCGTCAAGTCGAGTGTGAGCCTCTCGTTCTACGACGAGGCCGTAAGGCGCACCAAGCAGGCACAGGAGTATGGCGAGTTGAAGGGTATCCTTTGGCACCAAGGCGAGTCCAACAGCAGCAACCCCACGGGCTATATGGACAAACTGAAAACTCTTGTGAGTGGCTTGCGTGGCGAGTTGAACGCTCCCACTGTGCCCTTCATTGCGGGCGAGATTGCTCCCTGGCACAAGAACAAAGACAAGTTTAACCCCATCATCCACACCATCACCACCGAGATTCCCTACTCGGATTGGGTGTCAAGCGAGGGTTGCGATATGCTCATCGACGAGAGCGACCCCCACTTTGGCCGTAACGGACAACTTCTGATTGGCGAAAGGTATGCCGAGAAGATTTTGAAGATGGTCTATGGCAAGTGAAAATTCAAAATTCTGAATTAGTTTTTCCACTTGTGCAAGAATAGTAATTTATAAAAACAAACTACAAAAACACATCAAACAGAATCTATGAAAACACGTTATTCTGCTCCACAACTATTTGTGGACCTAATTGAAGTAGAACACGGTATTGCGACATCTCTTACCGACCCATCCGAATTCGACCTTGTTATTGGCGGCTTCGGCGAGGAGCAGGAGTGGTAGTAGTTTTTTGAATGTTTAACCCTATTAAAGAATGAGAAAGACTATGAAAAAGATATTTGCATACCTCGCAATGTTCACCGCTGCTGCAACCTTTGTAGCCTGCGAAAATGCCCCCGAGGGCAACGTAACCCCCAACGCTACCGGCAAACCCATCGAAATCACCATCGGCGACGAGAGCCGTGTGATGCTTGGCGAAGATGGTGAGACCATCACTTGGAAAGTGGGCGATGTTCTTGGCCTTTTCCACGTAATCAATGGCGAGGTGTCGCCCACCGGTAACAACTCGACCTACACCGTTACCAAAGTGTCCGAGGATGGCAAGACTGCCACCATCACCGGCGATGCAACTTGGAGCGGCGATGAAGACGACACCCACGAGTTCTACATCTACTACTCCCGCAGGAACAACGAAGATGCAACCCCCACCGCTTTGCTAAAAACTCTCACATCGGCACAAAAATACAACACCGACCTCTCCGCTTGGGATAACTTCGGCAACTACATTTTTGCCTATGGTCAAGCCAAAGATGTTGAATATGGTCAGGCTATTGCCTTTGATGCTATTGCTCCATACTTTGGAATGTTGCGTCTGAACATCACCAACAACACCGGTAAGGACATCACCATTTCTGAGGTAAATCTCGCCAACGAGACCGAGTTTATGGTTGGTACCCACTCCATTGACCTGACAACTCCCAATGCTCCCATTGTGTACACTCAAAATCAGAAGAAATCTATTCCTTTGGCTATTACCAATGGTGAGGTAGCCGCAGGCGAGTCTATTGATGTTCGCTTCTTGGTAAGTGCAAAAGACTACTCGGATGTTGATTTCACCGTTACCGTAACCAGCGACCAGGGTATTCACCCCACGGTTTCCTTCAAAGGTGGCAACATCGGCTATGGTGCTCGCGCATCGAAGTCGATTACCATTGAGGCTGCTCCCACAAGCGCCTACAAGATTGGCGATGTGTTTAATAACGAGGGCGTTATCTTCTGGATATCGGCAGACAAGCAGCAAGCAAAGATTGTTTCTCCTTTTGCAAAAAAGGGTTCTACAATCAACTATTCTTCGGAGGTATTTACCAGCCCTGAGGGATATAGGGCTACTGATGCAAATGACGGAACTGCGAATGTTACAAAAATGAAAGCATACGCATCTGAATACGAAAAAGTATTCACCTCTTATTTCCCCGCTGCTGCCTACTGCGAGAGTTTGGGCGAGGGTTGGTATCTCCCCGCTTGGAGCGAACTCAAAACAATTGTGGCCGCCTACGTTGGTGCTGAAAACCCAAGTTCTTCCAAATACGACTCCCTCTTCTCAACAACTTGGAGTGACTATGCAACACAGCGTGAAAATTTTGACAATGCGCTCAAATCCATCACAGATGGCGTTGGTTTGGCAGAGGGTGCAGGAGATATCTACGTGCTTTGCTCTACAGAGACCGGTAATGGTGAAAAAGCAAAAGGCATTTATTTCACCCAGTTCAAGAAGAGTGATGGCTTTGCCAAATACGCAAAAGCAGGTCGTGCTGCTCGTTGTATCAAAGTTGTTGACCTGACAAAATAGGGCAACCGTTTTGAACAAATAGATTAGAAAGTTTAGCGGGTTTCAACACGTGTTGAAATTCGCTAAACTTTTGTTATATTTGCACCAAAGCAAACAAACAATAAAAACATAACCCCTACTATGAAAAACCTTTTCAGAACTCTCCTTGTGGCTCTCGCCGCAATGTTGGTAGCGCAGGCAGCCACAGGCGCACGTGTGGTGCGCACAATCGACTCCGGATGGCGTTTCGCACTCACAGCCGAAAACGCCGCAGCTGTGGACTTTGCCGACAAAGATTGGCAGCAGTTGAGTCTCCCACACTCGTGGAACGCACAAGACGCATTCGACGACGTGGACGGATACACACGCACCATCGGTTGGTATCGTCGCACACTACATATCAACAAGGCCGACAACACCCGTTACACCCTTCGCATCGGTGCAGCAAACCAATATGCAGAGGTCTATGTTAACGGCACACTCGTTGGCTCACACACAGGAGGTTATCTCGCATTCTCCTTCGACATCACCAACCAACTCCAAAGTGGCGACAACATCATCGCCATCAAGGTCGACAACTCGCACAATGACGACATCGGCCCCCTCTCGGCCGACTTTACCTTCTACGGCGGTCTGTACCGCAACGTGGAGCTTATAGAAACCCCAAAAACCAACATCTCCACAACATTCCACGCCACCAAAGGTCTTTTCATCCGTACCCCCGAGGTGAGTGCCGAGAAAGCTACCGTGGAGGTGGAGGTGCTCTTGTCGAGCGAGGCCAAGCAAAAGGCCGAAGTGGTTGTGGAGTTGGTGGACAACAATGGCACAGTGGTTGCCACCAAGAGCCGCAAAGTTAAGTTCAAAGCCCCCACAACAAACCACTCCGAGCGCATCGCTTTCGAGTTGAAACAGCCCAAACTCTGGGACGTGGAGGCTCCTAATCTCTACATCGCAAGGGCTTCGGTGGTGGTCGACAAAGAGGTTATCGACTGCGTGAGCGACCGTTTCGGCGTGCGTTCCTTCACATTTAGCCCCAACGATGGTCTTATCCTCAATGGTCGCCACGTTAAGCTCATAGGCACCAACCGTCACCAAGACTATCCCGGCCTCGGCAACGCTCTCACCGACGCAAGGCACACCGCCGACGTGGAGCTGCTCAAAGAGATGGGTGGTAACTCGTTGCGTGTGTCGCACTACCCACAGCACGAAAGGGTGATGGAGGCTTGCGACAGGCTCGGCATCGTCACCTCGGTGGAGATTCCCCTTGTGAACGCCGTAACCATCTCCGAGGCCTTCACCCACAACACCCTCGTAATGACCGAAGAGATGCTCTACCAGAACTTCAACTCCCCTTCGGTCTTCATCTGGGCCTATATGAACGAGATTCAGCTCCGCCACCCCTCTACCGACAATGAGTGGCTCAAAAACGAATACTTCCCCTATCTGACAGGTCTTGCACAGCAGGTGGACGATATGTTGCGTACACTCGACCCCACACGCTACACGCTACTACCCTGCCACTACGCTCCCCAACGTTACATCGAGAGCGGTATCGCAGCGGTACCACAAATGCTCGGCTGGAACATCTATTCCGGTTGGTACGGCGGTAAGTTCAAGGACTTTGGTGGGGATCTCGACAAGTTGCACAAGATGTTCCCCGACAAAATAATCACCGTCAGTGAGTATGGTGCCGATGCCGACAGCAGGCTCCACTCTTCCGCATCGGAGAGGTTCGACTACACGCTCGACTACTCCGAACTCTACCACGAGCACTATCTGCCCGAGATTATGAAACGCGACTTTATCGCGTCGGGCAACGTGTGGAACCTCAACGACTTCGGCTCTGAGAGTCGTGGCGATGCCATCCCACACACCAACCTCAAAGGCCTCAACACACACGACCGTCAGCACAAAGACATATTCTACTACTACAAAGCCGCACTCCGTAGTGAGCCCATCGTTCACATCTGCAACTACGATTGGACAAACCGCGCAGGTGCCGAAACAAGCAAAGGTGTCTCCACCCAGCGCATCAAGGTCTATACCAACCAGCCCACTGTGGAACTTCTCCACAACGGACAGTCGCTCGGCACACAGAAAGTTGATAATTACCACGCAATATTTGACGTGCCATTCGTGGACGGCACCAACACCCTCGAAGCACTCACCGCAAAGGCCAAACACTTCTACTCTGTGGAATTTGAGGTGGTGAAACAGCACGCACCCCAAAGGCTCAACGTTCTGCTCGGTACCAACCGATATTTCGAGGAACCCCGCACGGGCGTAACGTGGATTCCCGAACAAGCCTACACCGAAGGCTCGTGGGGCTACATCGGTGGTGAGCAGGCTCGTCAACGCTCGAAACACGGCTCACAGCCTGCCTCCGCAGCTGCCATCAACCAGACCGATTGCGACCCCCTCTATCAGACCCAGAGGAGCAACATTGAGGCTTTCCGTGCCGACGTTGCACCCGGTAACTACTCCGTATATCTCTACTTTGCAGAGTTGGCTGGTAAGGTGAAAGCCTCCATCTATAACCTCGGCAATGAGGCCATCGGTAGCGAGGGCGAGGAGAGGGTGTTCGACGTGGTAATCAACGGTGTGAAGGTACTCACCGACCTCGATATTGCCGCTTGCGTGGGCGTATATACACCTCTTATGGAGCGTTTTGAGGTGGATGTAAAGGGTGGTGAAAGTCTCATCGTAGAGTTCATCCCCAAGAAAGGCGCACCCGTGCTGAACGCCATCAGTATCCGCAAGAATTTCTAAATCAACCCATACCCCTACACAATAAGGAGTGCTTCGTGTGAAGCACTCCTTATTGTTGTTATGGCCTTACCCAAAGGCTATTTCACTATGATTGTACCAATCAACTCGCTGCCCAAAATGGAGTTCATCTCAAAGCGGAAGTTCTCCCTATTGATGAAAATCTCGTGGCGCAACATACTCGGGCCCACCTTCACATAGAGCACCCCACGTACAAAGTTGACCTGCGTGGCCGCCGCGATATGCTCACCCGCCACACGAGCCCACACGTCCGGAATGGAGCCCTCGGTAATCCTGCGCTCTATCTCGGGATGTTCGCTCTTGTAGTTGCTCCAAAGTTCGCCGAGCAACATAGGTCTGCATCTTCTCATTGGGGTAATAACGGGTGGGGGGATAACTATTTGTGGAGTCTATTCTGGCAACTCGGTTTGGACAATATCGCCCTCGGCAACATCCCACAGGCGGAATGGTAAACCATTGTTTTTCAGCACCGAAATCAATCGCTCTCGGTTGCAATCGGTGATGAATATCTGCCCAAAGTCGCCACCTGCCGTCAGTTCCATAAGCCTCGACAATCGCCTCTCGTCGAGTTTGTCAAAGAGGTCGTCGAGCAACAGCAGAGGTCGCTCGCCCAAGCGTTCATACAGAAGGGTGTATTGGGCCAATTTGAGAGCCAAAAGGAAAGACTTTTGCTGCCCCTGCGAGCCATACTTACGGAGAGGATAGCCGCCAATTTTCATAACCACATCGTCCCTGTGGACACCCGAGTTGGTAAACCCACACACAACATCCTTCTGGCGCACACTCTGCAACACCTCCAAGAAGGGCCTCTCATTGAGGTCGGAACGATATATCAACTCCACGGGCTCGTGGTCGTCGGCAATGAAAGCGTAGTATTTTTCCACCAATGGGGCCAGACGGCCAACAACATCCCTACGGGTTGCGGCCACCTTCTCACCCAAGTCGGCAAGCCTCTCGTCCAACACATCGAGCAACTCGGGAATGATGTATTCGCCCTGTTTGAGGAGAGTATTGCGCTCGGCCAGCACTCGGTTGTAACGCATTGTGTTGTCGAGATATGGGTGATCGAGTTGGGAAATGAATGCGTTGAGCCACCTGCGCCTCTCGTCGGCCGAGTCGCTCACCAACGCACCATCGGCAGGCGACACCATAACCACCGGAACGGCTCCGATGTGGTCGGCCAAGCGTTCGTATTCCTTGCCACAAAACTTCAACGTTTTGCCCTTACCCTTGCCAAAACCACAGGTAACACCCACAGCCCTGCCACTGTCGGCAAAGTAGTCGCCCGAGAGCATAAAAAACTCCTCGCCGTGGCGCACACTCTGTCCGTCGGTGTGGGAAAGCGAACTCTTGCTCATCGAGAGGTAGTGGATGGCATCGACCACATTGGTCTTGCCCGCACCATTGCTGCCAACGATGCAGTTGATACCCTCGCAGGGAGAAATCTCACCCTCTGTGATGTTCTTGAAATTGAGTATCGAAAGTCTTCCTAAACGCATTTTTCTCCTTTTTGCTTGGCTCAAAGGTAGCAATTTTGCACGAATAGAGAAAAAAATTCGCCACTCTCTGCGATTTTTACACAAAAAGGTTTACTTTTGTGGTTCAAACCCAAAGAGGAAACAAATATAAAAACAATAAAATCTATGGCAACTAAAAAGAATCAGGAGATTACTCACGAGGAGGTAGTAACCGAGGCAGTGAGCAAAACCGAACAGTTTTTTGAGAAAAACGAGAAACTCATCGTATGGGTACTCGTAGCAGTTTTCGTAATCATTGGCGGCTATTTCGCCAACAAATATCTCATTGCACAGCCCCGTGCAGAGAAGGCTTCGGCAGAGATGTTTGCAGCAATTCAGAACTTCAACGCCGAGCAGTGGCAGGTTGCTCTCGATGGCGATGGTAACAACGCAGGCTTTGTGGAGGTTGTTGAGAACTACGCAACCACTCCTCAGGGCTCGCTTGCTGCTCACTACGCAGGTGTTTCCTACCTCAAACTTGGCGACAACGAGAACGCTCTAAAATATCTCCGCAAGTACCGCGATGCAAAGGGTGCTCCCGCAGAGATTGTGAACGCACAGAACGCAGGTTTGCAGGGTGATGTTTACGCTAATAACGGCGACTTCAAGAAGGCAGCAGCCCTCTACCGCAAGGCAGTGAAGGCAAGCGACAACTCGCTGACTGCCCCCGTTTATTTGAAGAAACTCGGCTTGGCAGAGGAGCAGTTGGGCAACACCGCTGCTGCTTTGGAGGCCTACCAGCGCATTGCCGACGAGTTCTACACCTCGTTGGAGGCTCGTGATATTGACACCTACATCGGCCGCCTGAAATAGGCAATCGACAAAGGATAATCAAACGAGAGCGATGGTTTGTCGCTCTCGTTTTTTGTTTTCTTTTTGTTTTTTCTTACTTTTGTGCTAGTATGAAAACAACACTTGCAAAACCATTTATTAAGTGGGCTGGTGGCAAAACCCAACTTTTGGACGAGGTAAAACAATCTCTGCCCACTGACCTGTGTCAACGCACCAATGTCATTTACATTGAACCGTTTGTTGGCGGAGGTGCGGTCTTATTTTGGATATTGCAAGAATATCCTAATATTACTCATGCCATTATAAATGATATAAACCCCGAATTAATCTGCACATATCAGACTATAAAGAATAGTCCCATAGAACTCATTGACCAACTCGAAATAATGCAAATGCAGTACATTCGATTGGACGCAGAAGGACGCAAAAACTACTTCTTGGAAAAGAGGCGTTTGTTTAATTCCAAACAAAACTCCGATATTACAACAGCGTCCCTATTCATATTTTTGAATAAAACCTGCTTCAATGGATTGTATCGTGTAAACTCAAAGGGGGAGTTCAATGTTCCTCATGGGAAGTATACCAATCCTAAAATATGCGACAACGAAAACCTTTTGGCTGTTTCTAAATTATTACAAAAGGTTGATATTCTGTGTGGTGATTTTTCCGAGACATTAAAATTTGCGGGAGAAAACACCATATTCTATCTAGATCCTCCATATAAGCCCCTATCAAACACTTCATCATTCACTTCCTACGCCATTGGTGGTTTTGACGACAAAGATCAAGTGCGTTTAAGAGATTTTTGCAAACAATTATCACAACAACGAGCTCTATTTGTTGCTAGCAATTCAGACCCAATAGAGAAAAAAACAGGGAAGCCGTTTTTTGATCAACTGTATTATCAATTTAGAATAAAAAGAGTTTGTGCTCCTCGTTTCATCAATGCAAACCCAAATAACAGAGGTGTGGTGCCTGAAATTATGATTTCAAATGTAACAAACTTATAGGGTACTATGAAAGATTTTAAATTATTTATATCGCAACTTAGCGAGACAAATGCAACACTTGACTCTCTTACGGATTTTGATAAGGTTCATAAAAACGTATCTAAAATAGCCATTAAGTTAAATCAATTAAATTACCTTTTAGGAAAAACAAATTGGGAACAGGCGGTTATTGAACTTTTTGAAGAGAACCCAAAAACATTCGATGTCCTTGGCATTTTGGTAGCCGTAAGAAAAAACGACAAAAAGAAAGTGTTGAATGAGGAATATGAGCCAGTACTTATTGATTCCTATTTTCAAGATACGGACATAATTTGCAAATTTATCAAAGACACTGGACTTTGTGAGGTGTTCACATCTAAAAAGGTGACAAATTTGGTTGACTATGTTTTTGGTATTGAAGTCGGCTTAGACACAAATGCGAGAAAAAACAGAGGTGGTAACACAATGGCCAAAGCAGTTGCAAATAGCTTTAAGAGTGCCAATATTTCTTTTGAAGCGGAGGTTAATAGCACTACATTCCCAGAGATAACCGCCCTTGGCGCAGACCTAAAACGCTTCGACTTTGTTATTCGAACAAGCAATAAAACATTTTTAATAGAAACAAACTATTATAATAGTCAAGGATCTAAACTAAACGAAACAGCACGTTCTTACTCTGAATTGGCTCCCAAAATCAACCAATATCCGCAATATGAATTTGTGTGGATAACAGATGGGCAGGGTTGGCTCTCTGCCAAAAATAAGTTAGAAGAGGCTTTTCACATTATCCCCAAGGTGTACAATCTTACCTCAATAGCAGAATTTATTGACGAGATTAAGCAGTTAAAATGATTGTTCCATTCTACAAATCTCCTGACCGAAATTTCACTTTGCTCAAAGGCGATTGTGTTGAACTCTTGCGCTCGTTCGAGTTTAAGTTTGACATGATTTTTGCCGATCCTCCATACCACTTATCGAATGGTGGTATAAGTGTACAAAGTGGGAGAATTGTATGTGTTGACAAGGGAGAATGGGATGTTTCCAATGGGTTTGAGAATGACTATATATTCGACAAGTCGTGGATTTCCGCATGTAGAGATAAACTCAAAGAGAATGGAACTATATGGATAAGTGGAACACACCACAACATGTTCTCCATTGCCAGATGCCTTACCGAATTAGGATTTAAGATTCTCAACTGCATAACATGGGTTAAAACTAATCCTCCGCCAAACGTTTCTTGTAGATACTTCACTCATTCTACCGAGTATATTTTGTGGGCAAGAAAAGAGGCCAAAACTCCACATTTCTACAATTATGAGCTAATGAAAGAAATAAATGGAGGAAAGCAGATGAAGGATGTTTGGCTACTGCCAACAATTTCCAAATGGGAAAAGTTATGTGGCAAGCACCCAACTCAAAAGCCTCTGTGTCTACTATCACGCATTATTCAGGCGTCAACAAAACATAACGCTTGGATTTTAGATCCGTTTTCGGGGAGTAGCACAACGGGGATTGCCGCAAATCTATTAGGGAGGCGTTTCTTGGGTATTGAACAAGTAGAAGACTTTTTGAATATCAGTAAGGCTCGAAAAGAAGAGATATTAATACCAGAGAAACAAGACGAATATATACACAAAATAGAAAAACAATCAGGCCTTTTCAAAGAGGTGAAACAACATGGAGTTCTATCGGATATAACAACGGAGTACACTATTGAACTTCCATTTTAGAAATATTATATTTGCCAAAACAAAACAGACAAGCAATGACAGCACTGAAATTCGGATTTGTGATTGTGGAGGGATGCGGTGAGCACTCCTCCGTTGCCGAGCACACCCTCAGGCGACTGACCGAGGTGGAGGGCGAAGTGGAGTATCGCACCGTGCCCGGAACGTCCGAAACCGTTTTGGCCGCCAAGTGTTTTGCCGAACTCACCAGCGTAGATGCCGTTTTGGTGTTCCTACCCCACGAAGAACATCCCGCAGTGCTGACCGCTGCGCTCGAAGGACTCACCGACATTGTCCTCGATTGGAATATGCCCATCGTAACCACCATCTCCTACCCCGACGGAATGTCGCTCGCAAGGGCTGCCGTAACGATGGTGGAGATGCAAATAGAGATGGAGGGTAAGGCCGAGGGCAAAATGGTTGACACCTCGGTCAATTAGAAATACCGCTACGGAAAAGAAAAACTCTTCAAGACTGCAAAATAAGAGGGCAAAACATAAAAATAGGTGTGCTTTGGTAAGCACACCTATTTTATTGCAATTTGTCGGTCGTCGGTTGTCGGTCGTCGGTCGTCGGTTGACGGTTGACGTCTAAAACAACCCTTTGAGTTGTTCGATGCGGGTGTAGTCGGTGAGGTCGACCTTGATGGGGACAACGGCGATATAGTTGTTTTTGAGTGCCCACTCGTCGGTGTCCTCCGCCTCGGGCTCGTGGTTGCAAAAACTACCCGTAAGCCAGAAATAATCACGCCCACGAGGGTCCTGCTGGCAGAAGAACTCTTCCTTCCAAAAACCCCTCGTTTGGCGGCAGATGCGGTGGCCCTTTATCTCCTCGGGGCGAGCGATGGGCACGTTGATATTGAGGCACAAGGGCTCGGTGGTGATTACTCCCAACATTGCGGGGATAATCTTTTGGGCAAACCCAATGGTGGCATCAAAGTCGGCATCGGGGTCATGGTCGTCGAGCGAGAGTCCAATGGAGGGTGCTCCGTAGAAGCTTGCTTCGATGGCGGCACCCATAGTGCCCGAGTAGAGCACGTTGATTGCGGCATTGCTGCCGTGGTTGATACCGCTGATGTTCAACGAAGGCTCCACGCCCAACTTGGGCAGCAACCAATCGTAGGCCATCTTCACGCAGTCCACAGGGGTACCGTTGCACGAATAGACCTTGATGTGCTCCTCGTTGCGACGCAGGGTGAGGTAGAGTGGGTCATACATTGTTATTGCGTGTGCCTTGCCGGACTGTGTGTCGTTGGGGGCCACGGCGATAACATCGCCAAACTGCGCTGCACACTCCACAATGGCGTTGAAACCTTTGGCACGATAACCATCGTCGTTGCTTATGAATATTACGGGTCGCTTCATTCTCTCTGCTTATTTGTTCCTTTCGGCAAAGATAGCACAAATTTCCGAAATGGATGTGTTTTTGTGATGCCCCCAACCTCACGGGTAACAAAAAAGATACCCGTGAGCGAGAAAGGACAGAAAGAGCAGAAAGGGATTTAAGGACTTCGATGCCCTTGAAAAAAGACGGTTGTCGGTCGACGGTTGTCGATTGACGGTTGACGGTCGACGGTCATCACCACCCTCCGCCGAGGGCTTTGTAGAGCGACACATAGGCCGTGAGCTGGTCGGCAAGCAGGGCGATATAGTTCAGTTGTGCGGAGTAGAGGTCATACTCGGCATCCACATAGTTGAAATAGCTGACCATACCATCACGTTGCAGCGCAGCGGTCATCTGTTGCACCTTGGCATCGGCCTCCAATAGGAGGAGGTTTTCGGCCACCTGTCCATTGTAGGTGTCAATGGCCACAAGTGCATTCTCCACATCGGCAAGCGCACCAACGACACTCTGGCGATAGTTGAGCGAGGCTTGTCGCCAATTCTCCACCGCAATCTCCTCCTCGCGTTTGAGCCGTCCGAATTGGAACAGCGGCTGTGTGATGTTGGCCGCAGCGAGCCAATAGAAGGGGTTGTGGGCAGTGAGTCCTTTGAGCGAATAGGCCAGCACTCCTCCCTCGCCCGTGAGCGAAATGGAAGGTAGTCGTTGGGCGTGTGCCACCTTGGTTTTGGCTGCCGCCACCTCCACATTATAGAACGCCTCCATCACATCGGGCCTACGCTCCAAGAGGGTGCTGGGCAGTCCTGCCGCCACCGACACGGGTAGGGGCGCAGCGGTGAGGTGGCCACAGTAGAGCCCATCGAGGTTGGCTGCACGGGAGTGTGCGCACTCCTTCGAGTGGGCCGGAGGGTCAAATTGTGTTGGTGGTATGCCTATGAGGGTGCAGAGCGAAAGGTTTGTCTGCTCCTTGGCACGGCGGTAGGATTGGATGTCGGCGGCGATGGTGGCTGTGAGTGCACGGGCCTGCTGTCGGTCGGAGCCAGAGGCAAAGCCATAGTAGTAGAGCGAGTCCACCCTCGCTTGCGACTCCTCACGCAAGGCCAAACTACGGAGGCAAATCTCCTCGCTGCGCACATACTGCAACCAAGCAAAATAGCTCTCGGCAACCTCGGCTTGCAGGGCCAACATAGTGGCACGGTAGCCCCTCTCGGTGGCCAACAGTTCGGCCCGAGCCGCCTCCGTAGAACCACTAATACCACCAAACAAGTTTGCCTCCCACGACACGGATGGCAGAATGGAATATTGTTGGCCTATGACCTTGCGTCCCTCGGAGCCTTCGGCATAGGTGCCTTGTGCCCCCACGCTCAACCCCAACGAGGGTAGCAGAGAGGCTTTGGTGGCGGCCAACGACGAGCGTGCTTGCAGGAGCCTTGATGCGGCCACCCTCACATCGGTATTGTTCTCCACGGCGAGTGCCACGAGGCGGTTGAGAGTGGTGTCGCCAAAAATCTCCCACCACCCCACACCCACAACAATTGTGGTGTCGCCCCTCTGGGCAAAAATGTATTCGTCAGGAGTGGCAACGGGCTCTATGACGGGAGGTGCCACAGCACACCCAACGGCCACCACGCCCACCATCATCGCCACTGCTACGGGAAATAATCTATCTAAAAAAGTGCGTTTCATAATTCTGATTCTTGTTTGACTTTTTCACGACGACGTTCAAACTTGGCCACACGCCCCACAAGATAGTAGAGCGAAGGATAGACAAAGATGCCCAACAGGGTTGCCACCAACATACCGCCCACAAGCGACACACCCACAATGTTGCGAGCCTCCGAATAGGCTCCCGACGCAAACACAAGGGGCAGTACACCGATGATGAACGCAAAGGCAGTCATAAGGATTGGTCGTAGGCGCAACCTCGCAGCACCGAGTGCCGCCTCGCCCAGCGTACGTTCCTCTTCGATGAAGATGCGGTCGGCATACTCCACAATGAGGATGGCGTTTTTAGCCGAAATACCGATGAGCATAATGAGCGAGATGCGAGCAAAGATGTTGTCGATAAAGATGGGGTTGACAATGTGGCCGAGCCACAGGAACAACATCGCTCCAAAGATGGCCAACGGCACACCCAACAGCACACTCACAGGTAGCGACCAACTATTATAGAGTGCCGCAAGGGCCAAAAAGACGAAGAGCACTGCCAAGAGATAGGTGCCGACACTATTACCCGCCTCGGCTTCTTGGTAGGACACCCCACTCCACGCAAGGGTTATATCGTCGGGCAACTCCTCCGAAGCGAGTTGTTCGAGAGCCTCCATAGCCGTACCCGTAGAGATACCCGCCTTGGGTGAGGCATTGACCGCAATGGCATCATAGAGATTGAATTGGGTGAGGAACTCCACACCCACCGTATCCTTCAAGGCCACAAAGTTGCTCACCGGAACACTCTCGCCACGAGAGTTGCTCACATAGTAGAGAGCCAAATCGTCCTCCTCCCTACGATAGGAACTCTCGGCCTGAATGTAGGTCTGGTAGAGTTGCCCAAAGCGGTTGAAGTTACCCACATAGGTACCGCCGAGGAAGGTGGATAGTGTGGTGCGTAGCTCTTCAAGCGACACCCCTTGTTGGAGTGCCAACTCCTCGTTTATCTCCACACGACGTTGGGGAACGCCCGCGTTGAAGGGTGTGCTCACGGATGCAATTTCGGGGAGAGTTTTCATCTTATCCATAAATTTATTGGTCTGCTCGGACAAGTAGCCCACATCATCACCTCCCCTGTTTTGGAGCACAAACGTAAGGCCGGAGGTTACACCCAACCCCGGGATGGAGGGTGGCTCAAAGGCGTAGAACTCGCCATCAGGCACACCCACATAGAGCCCTGCGTTGATTTGATCGGCAATCTCGGAAGCCGAGGCTTTGCGCTTGGAGTATGGTTGGAGGGCCACAAAAATCACCCCTTTGTTGGTGGAAGCCACGCCCGAAAGGAGGTCGAAACCCGCAGTGGTGGCCACATATCTCACACCCTCAATCTCGCCAATAGCCTCTTGTGCCAACCTCATAGCCTCCTCGGTGCGCTCCACCGAAGCTGCATCGGGCAGGCTTACCGACACCATCAGATAGCCTTGGTCCTCGGATGTGAGAAAACCCGTAGGGAGTGAGTGGAAGAGCCACAAGGTTGCTCCGCCCGTGATAAGAACCAACAGTATCGAGCGCAACGAGTGACGCACCCACACCTCTGAACTTCGCAAATATCCGTTTGAAGTGCGGTCAAACCACCTGTTGAAAGTGCCATAGAGCCCTTTTGTCGCTCGTGGCTTACCTGCTTTTAACAGCAGGCTACACAATGCAGGCGAGAGGGTGAGCGCATTGAATGCCGAGATAACAACCGAGGTGGATATGCCAATGGCAAACTGCTGGAAGAGTTTGCCCGTGATTCCCTCCGCAAGTGCCGAGGGGATAAACACAGCAAGCAGTACGATGGTGGTGGCGATGATGGGCGAAGCCACCCTACGCATAGCCTCGGTGGTTGCCTTGCGTGGCGAGAGGCCGCTTTCGATGCCCACCTGCGCCGCCTCAACAACCACAATAGCATCGTCAACAACCAAGCCTATGGCCAACACAAGGCCCAACAGCGAGATGATGTTGATGGAAAATCCCAGCAGAGGAAAGACCGCAAATGCACCTATAATAGATACTGGTACGGCAATAATCGGAATGAGCACCGCACGCCCGTCCTGCAAGAAAATAAATATTACCACAACGACCAACAGCAGCGTGAAGAGCATTGTGAGGAAAATCTCCCTCACACCCTCTTCGATTGTTTCCGTTGCATCCACCACCGTTGCCGTGGAGATACCCTCGGGATACTTCTCTTCGAGCGATGCCATCGTTGCCTTCACCCTACTACCCACCTCCATAGCATTACTGCCGGGAGTCTGATAGACCACCAACATAGCCGCTGGATTGCCCCCAAAGTCGGAGAGAACGCCATAGTTTTGGCACCCGAGTTCGAGGCGTGCTATCTGGCCAAGTCGGAGGGTCTGTCCGTTGGGGAGTTCTTTGACGATGATGTTCTCATACTCCTCGGGGGTGTTCAGGGCGGGCGGTGTGGTTATGGTATAGGTGAAATCAACCTCTTCCGTAAGCGGCTCGGCACCGAGCTTACCAGCTGCAAAAGTGGTGGCTTGCGACTCTATGGCCGAGGCAATATCATTGACACTCACCCCAAAGAGAGCCATACGCTCGGGGTTCACCCACACCCTCATTGAGTATTTGCCCGCACCCATAATCTGTACCTTGCCCACTCCGTCGATTTTGAGGAGTTCGTTGCGCAGATTGACATAGGCATAGTTGGAGAGAAAGGCCCCATCGTAGCGGCCATCGGAGTAGAGCGAATAGACCAACAGGAAGCCCGTTTGGGACTTCTGGGTGGTAACGCCCTGCTGTGCCACTTCGGCAGGCAAGAGGGAGGTGGCCGACGACACCCTGTTCTGCACAAAGACCTCGTCAAAATCGGGATTGGAGCCTATGTCGAAGAGTATTTGCAGACTCATTGAGCCATCGTTGGCCGAGGTGGTCTGCATATAGAGCATTTGGCTCACACCCATCACATTCTCGGCAATGGGCGTTGCCACCGCATCACTCACCGCAGCCGCATCGGCTCCCACATAGGTGGCATTCACCTCCACCACAGGAGGTGTGATGTCGGGATACTGCTCAATAGGCAGAGTGCGCAGGGATAGCAGGCCGAAGAGGACAATGACAATGCTGATGACAATGGCAAATATTGGCCTACGGATAAAAAACTTTTCCATAAGAGAGCGTCTGTTTTAGGATTTGAACTGGGTTTTTACCTTTTGGCCGGAGCGCAGTTTTTGGGTGCCTCCCGTAACGACCACCTCGCCACCCGAGAGTCCACTCTCCACAATCCACATATCGCCAAAGGTAGTGCCAAGTGTTACAAGGCGGTAACTCACGGAGTTGTCCGCGCCCACCACCCACACACCTGCCGTGCCGAGTTGTTGCAAGACGGCCCTTTGGGGCACCAACACCACACCTTTTGGCGAGCCAACGTTGGCAACCACCGTGGCAGTTTGGCCAATTTTGAGCTCTCGGCGAGGATTGGGGAAGTTGGCCACGATGATAATGGTACCCGTCTGGTCGCCTGCGTTGCGCTCGGTGTAACCATAGGTGCCCTTGTAGGGATACTCGCTGCCGTCGGAGAGAATGAGCGAGATGTCGGACAGCAAGCCTCGGTTATCGTAGGAGGGCGCACCATCCCTACCCTCGCCTCGCAGTTGCAGATAGCGGGCAAAGGGTATTTGGAGGTGCACACCCACCTGCTCGGTGTTGGACACCGTGGCGAGGGTGGAATAGGCCGTACCTTGTCCCACCCAATCGCCAATGGTGGCTCCGGTGTCGTCGATAATACCGTCAATGGGCGACTTGACGGTGGCGTAGCTCAACTCCAAGAGTGAGTTGTCGAGCTCAGCTTGTGCCGACTCAACCTTTGCTTGTGCCGCAGCATAGGCAGCTTTGTATTGGTCGAGCGAACTCTGGGAAATGGCATCAATGGCCGCCAGGGGCACCGCACGACGATAGTTGTTGGTGGCCTCGGCAAGGGCTACCTTTGCCGAGGAGAGGGCCGAACGGTTGGCCTCCACCGCCAGGCGCACCTCGGCAGCGTCGATGGTGAAGAGTGTTTGCCCCTTCACCACGGGCATACCCTTGGAGAACTCTTTGGTGAGTAGGTATCCCTGTGTGCGTGGCTGAATGGTTGCATCGTAGTTGGAGTAGATGAGGCTTTGGAAACGCATAGGCATCACCACCGGCTCACTGATAGCCTTTGCCACCTCGACCGTAAGGAGTGGAGCCGGGGCCTCAGTTTTACCCTTGTGCTCCCCACAGGCCACAGCCACAAGTGCCACGGCCAAAACAAAGAAAACTCGTTTCATAGTCATAAAACTCTAATTGATTCACACCGCAATAAATGCAAATCACAAGCCAAAATGAAGCAACAACAAAGGAAAATAGTGTAAAAAATTAGGTTTGTTTTTCAAGGGTTAAAACACTGATTTAGTGTGTATTGTCATTTGGGGAGTTGCAAAATTCACATAAATTTTCAAT
>JAGBGK010000056.1 GCA_017936005.1 Tidjanibacter sp. | reverse complement strand
GTGGAATGGAAGAGTTCTGCACTCGCTTTGAGGCCGATGGTATCACCTTTGAGGAGCCTACCGAACACCTCTTTTCGTTCAACAACCCCATTGGTGCTTGCCCGCTGTGTGAGGGTTATGGCAAGGTTACGGGTATTGACGAAAATCTTGTGGTGCCCGATAAAAATAAGAGCATTTTTGAGAATGCCATTGCCTGTTGGCGTGGTGCTACGATGAGTTGGTGGAGGGACCAACTTGTGCAAAATGCCCACAAATTCAACTTTCCCATTCACGTTCCATACTACCAACTCTCGCCCGAACAACGCAGGTTGTTGTGGACGGGAAATGCCTATTTCAAAGGCCTTGACTATTTCTTTAAGTCGCTTGAAAAAGAACGATATAAGGTGCAGTATAGGGTGATGCTCTCACGCTTTACGGGCAAGACTTTGTGCCCCGAATGTGAGGGCGCAAGGCTGCGTAAGGAGGCTTTGTGGGTTAAGGTTGGCGGAAAGAATATAGCCGAATTGGTAAGGATGTCGGTGGATGAACTCGTGGAGTTCTTCAATACGCTGTCGTTGGACGACTATGATACCAAGACGGCCGAAAGACTCCTTACTGAGGTGCGTACAAGATTGGGATATCTGGCCGATGTAGGCCTCGGGTACCTCTCGCTCGATAGACTCTCCTCTACACTTTCGGGTGGCGAGAGTCAGAGGGTAAACCTTTCGACTTCATTGGGTAGCAACCTCACCGGCTCGCTCTACATTCTCGACGAGCCGAGCATCGGACTCCATCCGAGAGATACCCACCGATTGATTGGTGTGCTCAAACAACTGCGTGATTTGGGCAACACCGTCATTGTGGTTGAACACGAAGAGGAGGTCATTAGGGCTGCCGACCGCATCGTGGATGTTGGCCCCAAGGCGGGTGTGAATGGCGGCGAGGTGGTTTGGAATGGTCCACTTGCCGATATGAAAGGGTGTGAGAGAAGCCTCACGTCCGACTATCTGTTTGGCCGCAGACATATTGCTGTGCCCAAGAGCCGTAGGGGGTGGAGTAGCCACATCGAAATTAAGGGTGCAAGGGAGAATAATCTCAAAGGAGTGGATGTGAAAATTCCGTTGGGAGTGATGACCTGCATTACGGGCGTGAGTGGTAGCGGCAAGTCGTCGCTCATTGAGGGCATTCTCTATCCTGCATTGCGCAGAGAGATATATGAGGCAGGCAATAAACCCGGTGGCTTTGAATCGTTGGGTGGCGATGTCGGGCTTATTCGCTCGGTGGAGATGGTTGACCAAAGCCCCATTGGTAAGTCGATGCGTTCCAACCCAGTGACCTACACCAAGATATACAACGACATCAGGCAACTTTTTGCTGCACAGCCCTATGCACGCCACAATGGTATCACCCAATCCCACTTCTCCTTCAACCGCCCGGGTGGTAGGTGCGAGGAGTGCCAGGGCGAGGGCGTTATCAGGGTGGAAATGCAGTTTATGGCCGATGTGGAGTTGGTGTGTGAACACTGCGGCGGTAAGAGGTTTGGCGAAGAGGTGTTGGAGGTGCGCTATCGTGGAAAGAACATCCACGAGGTGCTGGAAATGAATGTGGATGAGGCCATCGAGTTTTTCGGTCAAGATAGAGAGGCGAACATAAATCAACGCATCGTAACCTCGCTACGCACCCTCCAATCCGTTGGACTTGGATATATCAAACTCGGCCAATCGACATCCACACTCTCGGGTGGCGAAATTCAGAGGGTAAAACTCGCCTCGTTCCTGATGGGTGAGGACACTACGGATGGCACGATGTTTATCTTTGACGAGCCAACTACGGGCCTTCATTTCCACGACATCAATAAACTGCTCGGTGCCTTTGATGCACTGCTCAAAAAGGGACACACGATTGTTGTCATTGAACACAATCTGGATGTTATCAAGTGTGCCGATTGGGTTATTGACCTCGGCCCCGAAGCGGGCACAGGCGGTGGCGAGGTGGTCTTTGAGGGACGACCGGAGGGACTTGTGGAGTGTGAGAAGAGTTACACGGGACAATTCCTAAAAGCAAGAAACGAAGAGAAATAAGGTGTAAGAGTGTATGGCTAAAACAAAGGAAACCTTTTTTGTTCACACCCTGTCGAATGGCCTCAGGTGCATACTCAAACGTGTGCCCACGAGTGCTGTGTGCTACTGCTCGATGACCATTGGTGCGGGTAGCCGTGATGAGAGGGCGGACGAGATTGGTATGGCTCACCTGCTCGAACACACCCTCTTTAAGGGTACCGAAAAACGTAAGGCTTGGCAAGTGAACTGCCGCTTGGAAAATCTCGGTGGCGAACTTAATGCCTTCACCACCAAAGAGGAGACAGTGGTGCACGCCACGGTGCTGAAAGGCGACTTTGGGAAGGCTGTGGAGTTGATGGATGACATTATTTTTCACTCCACATTCCCCACTGCCGAGGTGGAAAAGGAGAAAAAGGTCATCTACGACGAGATTGGTATCTACAAGGATTCGCCCGAGGAGCGCATCTATGACGAGTTTGAGGAGCTCCTCTTTGAGGGCTCTGAACTAGGCCACGCTATTCTCGGCACTCGTGCAGCTCTCAGGCGACACACGTCAAAGAAGATTGGGGCTTTTGTGGAGCGCAACTACACCACCGACCGTATGGTCTTTGCGGTGTGTGGCCCCATCGGAGAGGCCCAATTTGTGCGCACGGTGGAACGATATTTTGGCGCGGAGCCTGCCACCACCAAGAGTCAGAGCCGTGTGGCCCCTGTGGCGGTGGGGAGGTTTGATAGGGAGGTTGTGGATAAGGCTACGCATCAGGTGCGCTCAGTTATGGGATGCAGGGCTTATGCGCTTGATAATCCCAAACGAGTGGCTCTGATACTACTCACAAACCTGCTTGGTGGCCCAACGGCTGCATCGGTGCTTAATGTGGCCCTAAGGGAACGTAATGCGCTGACCTACTGTGCCGAAGCACTCTATACGCCACTTTCGGATACGGGTATTTTCACCATCTATTTCTCGTGCGACAAGGAGAATTTGGAACAGTGTAGAGAGGTTGTGCGTGACGAACTACAACGACTTGCGGAGGAGCCATTGAGCCCTCGCCGACTCTCGCAGGCAAAAAAACAGTTTATTGGTCAATTTACCATCACAGCCGAAAATGGGGAAGCCTATATGTTGGGTGTCGGTAAGAGCTATCTTTCGTTTGGCTCGGTGGATACCATTGGCGAAATCTACGAGAGAGTGGAGGCTATTTCGGCCGAAGAGATACAGAACGTTGCGAGGGAGATATTTGGTAACCTCTCCTCGCTGACATACCTATAAGATATAACGGACTATGAACGAAGAACTCGAAAGATATATCCGCAACCTATCCTCGCCCGAGGATTCCCTGCTCACCGAACTTGACTCGGAGAGCAACCTGCGTGTGGTGCAGCACAAAATGGTGTCGGGCCACGTTCAGGGCAAATTTTTGGAAATGCTAACGAGGATGATTGCCCCACGAAAGGTGCTCGAAATTGGCACCTTTACGGGCTATGCAACCCTATGCTTTGCGGCAGGTATGCCCGAGGATGGTATTATTGACACTATTGAAATTGAGGACGAATTGGAGGGCATACAGACCGAGTTTTTCTCTCGCTCGCCCCACGGCCACAAAATTCGCCGCCACACGGGTAGTGCGTTGGAGGTGGTGCCGAGGCTGGGGGAGTGCTACGACCTTGTTTTTATTGATGGCGACAAGAGGGAGTACCCCGACTACTTCCGTATGCTGCTCGATGGCGGACACGTACACTCGGGGAGTTATATCCTTGCGGACAACATTCTGTGGTATGGCAAGGTTACTGCCGATGTGGTGAAGAACTCCGACCGCCAAACTCGTGGCATATTCGAGTTCAACCAACTTGTCCACGACGACGAGAGGGTGGAGAGCGTGATTGTCCCCCTGCGTGATGGCATCAACCTAATTAGGGTTTTGTAGAATGAAACAAGGCGAGTGAAATTCACTCGCCTTTGATTTTGTCGGTAGTCGGTAGTCGGTAGTCGGTTGACGTGGTTATCCTCTCTCGCCGAAAATCATCGAGCCGATGCGGACCATTGTGCTGCCACACTCTATGGCCTCGTGGTAGTCGGAGGTCATACCCATCGAAAGGGTGTCGAACTCCGCCCCAAACTTCGGGCGCAGGGTGTCGAACAACTCTCGCAGGCGCACAAACTCCCTCTTATTTAGTTCAATATCCTCCGTAAGTGTACCAATGGTCATAAGCCCTCGTGGGCGAATGTGGGGTAGGCGAGTGGCAAAATCGGCACTCTCAACCCACGCCGAAAATTCCTCCACATCCCAGCCACTCTTGCTCTCTTCCTCGGCCAGGTGTATCTCGAACAAAACGTCTATGGTGCGCCCCAAACGAGCAGCCTGACGCTCAATTTCCTCCGCAAGTCGCTCGCTATCAACCGAGTGAATGAGGCTTACAAAGGGCGCAACATACTTCACCTTGTTGGTTTGCAGATGGCCAATCATATGCCACTCCACATCGGCGGGCATCTGTTCCCTTTTGGCGCACATCTCCTGTGGGCGGCTCTCGCCAAAGATTCGCTGCCCCGCATCGTAGGCCTCACGAAGGGCCTCCACAGGGTGGAATTTCGATACCGCCACGAGGGTAACTCCCTCGGGGAGTTCTTTGTTTAGACGTACTATTTCTGATTTTATAGACATTTTCTTTGTTGTTTGTTTGACAAATTTAGGAATAATTTTTATATTTGTTCGATTGTGAGAAAAACTAATTCAAACCGTGATAAATAAATTATGAAAAAAGTTATTACTCTTGCTCTGGCAACCCTCTGTGCGTGGGGTAGCGTGTTGGCTTGTACCAACCTGATTGTTACCCGTGGTGCCTCCACCGATGGCTCGGTGATGGTCTCCTACGCAGCCGACTCGCACCAACTCTATGGCGCACTCTACCACACACCCGCAGGCAAACACAAAGCCGGCTCGATGATGAAGGTACACGAGTGGGACACAAGTCGATATTTGGGCGAGATTGCACAGATTGCGAAGACCTATTCGACCATTGGTAATATGAACGAGCACCAACTCATCATTGGCGAAACCACATTTGGCGGCCGCCACGAGTTGGAGGACCCCAAGGGAGGAATTGACTATGGCTCACTTATCTACATCACCCTCCAAAGGGCAAAGACCGCCCGTGAGGCTATTGATGTAATTGTGGAGCTGGCCAACACCTACGGCTACGCTTCCAGCGGTGAGAGTTTTTCGATTGCCGACAAGAACGAGGCGTGGATTATGGAACTCATTGGCAAGGGCCCCGAGAATAAGGGCATCGTGTGGGTGGCAAGGCGCATCCCCGATGGCTACATCTCTGCCCACGCCAATCAGGCCCGCATCTCGACCTTCCCTCTGAACGACCCCGAGAATTGCCTCTATGCCGAGGATGTGATTGAGTTTGCAAGGCAGAAGGGATATTTTAGCGGTGCAGACGAGGAGTTTAGCTTCTGCGCAGCCTATGCTCCGTTGGATTTCAGCGCGATGCGTGGTTGTGAGGCAAGGGTGTGGAGCTTCTTCCGCAGGTTTGCCGAGGGTATGGATGCCTATGAGGATTATGCTCTGGGCCACAATCCTAATAATCCTATGCCTCTGTGGGTTAAGCCCACCAAGAAACTTTCGCCCAAGGATGTGTTCGATATGATGAGGGACCACTACGAGGGTACCGTTATGGATATGACCACCGACATTGGTGCAGGCGGAAGCAAGTGCCCCTACCGTTGGAGGCCTATGGGCTTTGAGGTTGATGGTGTGGAGTATGTGAACGAGAGGGCCATTGCCACCCAGCAGACCGGCTTCTGGTTTGTGGCACAGGCTCGCCAGCAGTTGCCCGACCCCATTGGCGGCGTGATTTGGTTTGGTACCGACGATGCAGCAACTTCGCCCCTCACACCCATCTATTGTGGCTCTACCAAAGTGCCCGAGTGCTTGGACGAGAAGACTGCTAACATCCTAACTTATAGCGATAAATCGATGTTCTGGGTAACCAATCGCATCGCCCAATTTGCCTACCTGCGCTACGACTACATTGGTGCCGAGGTGCGCAAGGTGATTGACGATTGGGAGAATGAGCAGCTGCTCAAAGTGCAGATTGCCGATGAGCAACTCTCTCGCAAAGCTATTGCAGGTATGAAGAAGGCAGCAACCAAATTCTCCGTCAATACCGCACAGGAACTGTGGGAGAAGTGGAGCGATTTGGACGACTACCTGATGGTTAAGTATATTGATGGCAACATCAAAAAGCAGGGCGAGAATGGCGAGTTTCTCAATAACGGCCACCACCCTGCACAGCCTGCATTCCCCGACCAGCCCGGCTATTCGGAGAAATTCCTCCGTGCCATTGCCGAGGATAATGGCGAGGTGCTGAAAGTTAAATAAGAACTTAATATAGGCAAGCGTAACGATAGGGTAATCAATCGAATATGAAATACGATATTGTTGTCATAGGTAGTGGCCCGGGTGGACACGTTGCAGCCCTCAAAGCAGCTAAGAGGGGGAAGAGTGTGGCCGTTGTTGAGATGGCCGAGTTGGGCGGTGTGTGCCTTAATTGGGGCTGTATCCCCACAAAGGCAATGCTAAAAAGCGCACAGGTGTACCACTATATGACCTCTGCTGCTGCCTATGGTATAGAGTTCGAGGGCGAGGTTAAGCCTTCGCTCGACAAAATCGTTGAGCGCAGTAGGGCCGTGGCTGAGCAGATGAACAAGGGCATTGCTTTTGCTTTCAAGAAGGCGGGTGTGGCTGTGCTTGCAGGCCGAGGTCGCATTGCCGAGAGGGGTGTGGTGGAGGTTACCTCTGCCGATGGCTCGGTGGAGCGTGTGGAGGCCGACCATATCATTCTCGCTACGGGCTCACGCCCACGAGAGTTGCCCACTATTCCCATTGATGGCCAGAGGGTTATATCCTCAAAGGATGCCCTTGTGATGAGGCATTTGCCAGAGAGTATGGTCATCATTGGCTCGGGTGCCATAGGCTGTGAGTTTGCGTGGGTGTATGCGGCTCTGGGGGTGCAGGTTACGGTGGTGGAGTATTTGCCACAAATGCTACCACTTGCCGACGAGGAGATTAGCCGCACATTGGAACGCTCGTTCCGCAAGATGAAGGCAACCGTTTTGACCTCCACGGCAGTTAAGGCCGTGAGGGTGAATGAGAATGGTTGCGAGGTGGATGTCGAAGGCAAAAAGGGCGCAACGACACTTGTGGCCGATGTTGTGCTGTCGGCTGTTGGCGTGAAGAGCAACATAGAGGGAGTCGGCTTGGAGGAGCTCGGTGTGAAAGTGGAGAGGGACAAGATTGTGGTGGACGATTACTTCCGTACCAACGTGGAGGGCGTTTATGCCATTGGCGACATTGTAGCCACTCCTGCGTTGGCTCACGTTGCATCGGCCGAGGCTACGGTGTGTGTGGAGGCGATTTGTGGCGGTACGCCCGAGCCGATTGACTACACCACGATACCTTCGTGTGTTTATACCACTCCCGAGGTGGCAATGGTGGGCCTTACGGAAAAACAGGCCAACGAGCAGGGCTACGAGGTTAAGGTCGGCAAGTATCAATATATGGCCTCGGGTAAGGCTACGGCTGCGGGCGATAGGGATGGACTTGTGAAACTCGTCTATGATGCAAAAACCGACCAACTGCTTGGCGCACACATCATTGGCGGAGCCGTTACGGAGATGCTTGGCGAGCCCACATTGGCCAAACGCTTGGGCCTAACGGCACACCAAATTGCCACCACTGTCCACTCGCACCCCACAATGTACGAAGGGCTCTTGGAGGCTACCGAGGAGGTTTTGTAAAAGTTTAAGTATATTTGCACAAAGTTTAACCACTGTATAAAATATTTGCCTATGATGAAATAGCGTGAGAATGTTGCGCACATCGTAAAAATACATATTTGAAAAATAGCGTTTTAGCATAATTATTCCTCTTACGAAAGTTTGGCGACTGAATGTAAAGGTATGGAATGATAATGGTAGAATGCTCACGCATTGAGCGTGGGCTTTTTGTCGTTATATTGTATATCTTGGGTTCGCCAAACACCTCGTAAGAGCAATGTACACTAAAAAAGTACCATGCTCTTTTTTTTGTGCGTAAGAGTCAGGATTGTAATACATAAATGGTACGGGAAGAATCCGAAAATCCCGAAGAGAGTAGGAAAGTTAAACCCTAAAAAATAAAATAACAGATGAAGAAACTATTTTTTATTATCATTGGGCTGTGTGCCTTGACTTTGACAGCTTGTGAAAAAGAAAGCATAGAAAGCATAGACCTTTCGTTGGTTAGTGCCGAAGTGGAGTTGGAGTGTATTGCGGAAGAAATAGATTATCCTAATACTTCCCACACAATTCTTTGTTCTGGCAAGGTCGGAGGCTTTAATGGAAAAGCTTTTATTGACGTTGAAGGAATAATAGATGGATCTAAATCTATCGTAGTTGCCGGCTCGGAAACATCTTTTTCGTTTACAATTAAAGATAGGCTCAGCGGCAGTTACACTGGAACTCCTCAAACATTCAGCGTAACAATATACGCTGATGTAAATGGTGATGGTCATGTTTATTCTTTAAATGAGGATATTGTATTTCAATCCTCTGTGGTAATTATCCTCTAAATAAAAGTGTTGAACAGATGAAAACAACTAACAAAATTGTGTTGTTGGTGATGTCGCTTGTATTGGCAGCATCGCTGACGGCGTGCACGGCGTTGATTGATGGGTTGGGTGATGTAGGCGGAGATAGCTTGGTCGGATACTACACAAAGTTGGACAAACTTGCAAAAACATCCCAATTCAACCGCATCAACCAGGCAATTGACGACCACGAACTGTTGTCCTCATATAGCAGTACAAAATACTATGCCACAAAAAGTCTCTTTTTTGAGAGCGATGGCAGGTGGTATAGCTCTGCAGCTCGCTTTGGAGCTTGTCGCTATATGCCCAAGAACAGCAGCTCGGTTTCCACTTACAGCATAGATGTTTTAGAGGTTGTAAACCAAAACACACTCATAAAATATAGTGCTTGGTTGTGGAATCCGAGTAAGGTATCCAGTGGCACCAAGACTCTGGGAGGCGTCTATGGCGGTGAGAATATTGGTAATCTTGTATATGCTGTTTACACGGAGCATACCTACACGTATTCACGATTGGACAACAAACTGTTTCTATCAAACGGTGATATATACACTATCGTGAATGGTGGACTTGTCAAAGATGGCTCATCAGGCGTTTTAGAACGATATAACCCATAAATAATTAATACAATAACAAAACAAAAACTTAACTATGAAGAAACTTTTACTTTTGGCTGCTGCATTGGTTATGAGTGCAGTTGCAATGAATGCACAAGATTTACTCACAAAAAACAATGGCGAGGACATCAAAGTTATCGTAAAGGAGATTGACGCACACAACGTTAAGTATGTGCTGTTCAGCGAGCCCAATGGAGTACTTTACACCATGCCCAAATCGGAGATTTTGATGATTCGCTACGCTTCGGGCCGTAATGAGGTATTTGAGATTTTTGGCAATCAGAGAAGCACCGCCCCCGCACAACAGAGGTCTTATACTACCGGTTACTCTCCATATCAGTCCAACAACCAAATCCGATATGGTATGAAATATAATGAACTTAAAAATATTTATGACTACCGTATGTACAATTCTGGTGGATATGAAAAATACAGCCCCGTTTGGTGTGGTGTTGGTTCGTTCTTTATTCCCGGTCTTGGACAGTTGATTTGCGGCGAAGCAGGTCGTGGTTTTGGCCAATGGGCATTGTCTATATTGTGTAATGTTGTAACTGTATCTATGTTTGCTAATGGTGCAGATGGAGTTGCGGTAATTTCATCTCTCGCAAACTTGGGTGTAGGTATATTTTCCATCGTCGATGCAACCCGTGTTGCAAAGGTTAAGAATATGTATGAGAACGACTTGCGTTCGTTGCAATCTTCTGTGTCGGTGGATATGTATCCCTCGTTCAACACATTCACAACTCAAAGCAATGGCGTTGGTGTTGCTCCCGGTATGACACTCGCAATCACTTTCTAATCAGACCTACACGATGAAAAAGACAATACTGTTGATTGTAATGGTATTATTCAGTCTCGGATATACCAATGCGCAAGAAACAACAGAAGAGGATGAAATCCGTTATAGCCGTATGCACGAAATTACATTAAATTCAAGTAGTGAGTTTAATGTCGGAACAGTGGGAGTGAGTTATAAGATGTTGATTTCCCCGGATTTAGGAATCGATACTGACAAATTCAAGTTTGAATTTCCTTCTCTTATTGTGGGCGGCGGTGTTTCAACTATTGGAACAGCCACTGCAAGTTCCTCGTGGGATGTGGTCGCAGACCTACATGTAGGTATTCGTGGATGGCTATTACCTTTAGTTCCTAAAGACATTCCGGCAGATATGGGAATGGAAATGATTGTTACACCTCGATATAATGTTAGTGCAAATAAGTTTGTGCTGAAAAATTATATTGGTTTCGTCTGTCATGTTTTCATGCCGAAGAAATCTCGTATGGTTTTTGGAATGGGATTTACTATGCAACAGGTGGATTTCAAGAATACCTATGGTATAATACACGCATTTCAGGGTAAGGAAGATCCACACCTCTATGGTTATGAGATGTCTATTGGCTGGTGCTTCTAATTAAGACTCAAATTCAACACAAAGCACGGGTGTCAAAATCGACACCCGTGCTTTGTGTTTGTTATTTTTTGATTTCGGCAATTTTGGCATTGGTGGAGGAGTCCACAGCCTGAACTGCTGCAAGTACCGCATCGGCTTGGTTGCGTTTGGTGAAGATACCCACCGTATAGACAACCTCGCCTGTGGGGGCCGTGTAGCGAGAAATCTCCTTGTTGGGTGCCTTCGACTTGATGGCCTCCCTGACCTCTGCGCTCAACCCCTCGGCTGGGCCCACAATCTCCAAGCGGTAGAAGGTGGTTGTGGTGGTTGGCGTGGCAGTTCTATCCACCCAATCGTTCCTGCGGATACCCTCACGCCACAGCACAATGGTTGGTTGTTTGAAGCCTGCCTTACGTAGTTTATCCACACCCGTGCGTGCGCTTTGGATGGTGGCATAGAGGCCTGCATAGAAATAGGTACGTCCGTCCTCTCTGCGCTCGGAGTAGAGTGGGGAGACACCACGGAAAGACTTCATTTGGGGCAACGAAGAGTAGTTACCCAACAGAATGGAGTACATCTCGCCATCGGCAGGTACCTTAATGCGGGGAATGTTATCAGCCGAAGCATACTTCTGTTTACCCCCGATAACCACATCGGCAAACTTTGCCTTTGAGCGTTTGGGACCATCCAGAGGTTCAAATTTTGCATCTTCGGGGTTGATGGTGGCCATCTGTTGCAACAGCGAATCGGCCCACTTATTGCCGCACAGGCGGCGGGCAATCTTAACCTCCAAGTTCATCAGCACCGCCTTACGGTAAGGGTACATTGCAACATCAATATCCGTACACTCGCCTTTAAGCTTCTCTATCATAGAGTTTTCCACCTCTTGCTCACTGCGAATGTAGAACTCTTTTTCCTCCTTCATATCGAGCGAGTCGGCAAACCCCACATAGGCGGCCGATTTGCTCATAAACAAGCGGTCGCTACGGTCGGCTATCTGGTCGGCCAGAGCCTTCATACGCTCCACACTTGCGGTGTAGGTCTTATGGTGCGCATTGGCCTCCTTCATCGTTTCGGCCACGTCGTGGGCCTCAATGGCTGCGGCAGCCGCCTTATAGACCTCGGCATACTCGGCAATGATGTTCTCCACCTCGCTCTCAATCATAGCATAGCGGCGAGTGGAGGTGGTGAAGAGTTTTTTGAATCGTTCCTCCGTGGGAGTCAATACGGGTGGCTCGTTGACCTCTTCCTTTGCTCGTTCTTGTTCTTCCTGCGAGGTCGATAGTGTTACGATAGCGGTTGCGATGGCCTCCTTCTGTTTTTCGAGCTCAAAGACAACCTTTGCCAACGAATCGGTGGGGGTGGCGGCAAAAGCCTCCTTTGTGGACGCAAGGGCTGCCTCCACACGTTCACTGCGCAGGGCGAGTTGTTTGAGTTGTCTTTCAACAAATATCTGTTGAGCCGAGCAGGTGAGCGACACCGTGAGTGCCATTGCCAACGCAACCAACGTGCGTGTGAGAGTCCTTATTTCCACCATTTCATCAAGAAGAATTGAATGAGTCCGAAGATTTCCAAACGGCCCAAGAGCATCTGCAACGTGCTCACAATGCGCACCGTGGCGGGCACTGCGGAGAAGTTGTCCAGCGAGCCCACCTCACCAAAGCCGGGACCGATGTTGCCCGTGGAGGCGATGGATGCCGAGAAGGCCGTCATAAGGTCCACACCGCAGGCGGCATTCAGCAGGGTGCCACCAAGGATGGTGCAACCGTAGACCACGATATAGAGAATTGCGAAATTCACAAGGTCGTTCTCCTGCACCACACCGTTGTTTTTGATGCGGATGATGGCGTTGGGGTGCTGTTGCTGTTTGATGCGAGCCTTGATTAGCTTGCCGGCAATGAGCACTCGGTCGCTTTTGAGGCCACCCGAGGTGCTACCTGCCATACCGCCCTGCACCGAAACCCACATCAGCAGGCACACAGCCAGTGCGGGCCATACGGTGGTGTCGGCCGTAGCAAAGCCGGAGGTGGTAACAATCGACACAACTTGGAAACAACCATAGCGCAACGACTCCCAAAGGGTTCCGTAGTTGCCTGCGGCCCAAAGGGCGAGCGAGGTGGCAAGGCAGATGACCAGCGTGGTGCCGATGTAGAACTTGGCCGCTTCGGTGCGGAAAATGTTGTTCTTGCGCCCGATGATGGTGGCATAAATTATACCATAGTGCAAACTGCTGGCAAACATAAAGAATATGAGTATCAACTCAATCCACACGCTGTTGAAGGCCCCAATGCTGGCATTCTTGGTGCTGAAACCACCCGTGGACATCGCCGAAAAACCGTGGTTCACAGCATCAAACCACCCCATACCGGCCACTTTGAGTGCAACAATGCAGAGGAGCGTCATTCCGAGGTAGACGGAGAGCAAAATCTGCATAATCTTCGAGGAGCGGTAGCGGTAGTTGTCCCTCGCCATCGAGGATATTTCAAGGCTCGACACGGTCATTCGGCTGCGGCCCATCAGGGGCAAAATCACCAGCGCAAACATCACAACGCCCACACCGCCAATCCAATTCGTAACGCTACGCCAAAAGAGGAGTCCTTTGGGCAACCCTTCGACATCGTTCAATATGGATGCTCCTGTTGTGGTGAAGCCCGACACGCTTTCAAACCAAGCGTTCACGACCGAAAACTCGCCACCCCACAGCAGGTAGGGGAACATACCCACAAAGCACGAAGCCAACCACGCACCAATAACAATGGCATAACTCTCCTTGGAGGTCATCGTACCACCCTTGTTGACAAATATCAGCGGGAAACTACCCAGCAGAGCCGTGAGCAGGAACGAGAGCAATAGGGGAGTGAAGCCCCCATCCACGCCATTCCAATAGGAAATGCCGGCCGATAGCAGCATAAATGCCGACTCGAAGAGCAGCACCATACCAATATATCTGAATACTACCTGTAATCTCATAGTTGCCCGAGTGGATTATTGCTTCTTGTTCTGTTCTATAAGCTCAACAATGTTGTTGTTCAGGTCCATCAGTTCACTCTTCTCGTCAATCTTCACCTTGTAGGGGAGTTTGGACTCCATATAGAAGCCCAGCGCTTTACTGATGCGTTGCACCGGACTCGTGTAGTATGTGTCGATGAAGAAATAGAACATACACACAATAACAATAGCAACAATCAGCGTGAGAATACTCGGTGTGATTGTTCTGTAAATGCTGTCCTCAATGCGACTAGTGCGCACTGCCAGAGAGTTGCTTGGGGAGGACATATAGTCCTTAATGGCCATATCCAGAGCGTAGTATGCATCCACATAACTGCTCATATACCAATCCCTGTCAACGGCCTCGGTTGTGATGGTCGAAGCCTGACGCTCCACAATGGAGTGGTAGTGTTCGTTGGCACTGAATATTTTGTCAAGATCTTTGGTGTCGTCCGAATTCTCCATTGCATCCAGCAGAGCTGTATTGAATGCCAAAAGGCCCGTGGTGTACTCCTCAGCAGGCGATTGATTGCCGAGGATAAGCATCTTTAATACGGCACTATTCTGCACTTGCAGAGCATCGAGCATTCTCTTGGAAAAGTCGGTAGCCTGTGCGCCTTGGGCAATTACACTCTCTGCATCTCGACGCAAGCGGTTCATCTCGGCATAGGCAATCACACCCGAACAAAACAATACAAAAATCAGGGCCACAAAGCCCACGCTTATCTTTCTGCGAATCGATTTCATCGTTTGAAAATTTCCGTTTAACCCACAAATATACTAAAAAATCTCTTCTGCCAACATTTCGCACCTATCATCCACGCTCAAAAGTCGCACTTTCATCAACTTGTTGATGCGCTCCCTGTCGAAAGGCATTTTCACTTTAATATAGTTCTCCGTAAATCCTACCATCTGTCCTGCTTTGGGTGAACTCTCAAACAACACGGTGGCTTCGGTACCAACGTAGCGGTTGTAGAAATCTCTGTGCAGTTGTTCACAAAGAGCCTCCAAGCGTGCTGCACGGGCGGTTTTCACTGCATCGTGCACCTTGTTGGGCATTGCAGCAGCAGGGGTATTCGCCCTTGCCGAGAAGGGAAAGACGTGGAGGTAGGCTGGGGCGAGCCTTTTGAGAAAGTTGTAGGTCTGCTCAAACTCCTCGTCACTCTCGCCGGGAAAACCCACAATTACATCAATACCGATAAATGCATCGGGCATTGCCCTCCTGACAGCCTCAATGCGAGCCTCAAAGATGGCGGTAGTGTAGCGGCGACGCATAGCTCCCAGAACTCTGTCACAGCCACTCTGAATGGGGATGTGGAAGTGGGGCTGAAATTTAGTCGATTGGGCGCAGATGTTAATAATTTCATCGGTGAGCAAGTTGGGCTCTATGGACGAAATACGGTAACGCTCAATGCCTTCCACCTTGTCCAATGCACGCAGTAGGTCGGCAAAACTCTCGCCCGTAGTACGACCAAAATCTCCCGTGTTTACACCCGTAATGACAATCTCCGTCTGTCCTCCTGCGGCAATCGCCTCGGCCTCCTTCACAAGGTCGGCGATGGGCATATTGCGACTCGAACCACGAGCATTGTGGATGGTGCAGTAGGAACAACAGTAGTCACACCCGTCCTGCACTTTGAGGAAAGCGCGTGTACGGTCGCCCGATGAGAAGGCAGCAAAGAAACGAGTAATCTCCTCGGTGGTACAACTCGTTACCTCTTGGCGTGTGCCCTTCGCTCCGAGCTCGGCAACCTTGCGGAAAAGGTCGCCTTTGTCGTTGTTGCTCAACACGATATCCACTCCTTCGATAGCTGCAATTTCGTGCGGTTTGAGTTGGGCATAACACCCCGTTACGGCAATAATGGCCGAGGGGTTGAGTTTGTGTAGGCGGCGGATGAGGTTGCGACACTTCTTGTCGGCGTGCTCCGTTACGGAACAGGTATTCACCACACATACATCGGCCTCCTCGATACGCTCGGTGCGCTCGTGACCACCCTCAATAAACTCCCTCGCAATGGTTGACGTCTCGGAAAAATTGAGTTTACACCCCAGAGTATGAAAACTTACCTTCATTATGCTGCATAATTTGGTGCGAAAGTATGAATTTTTTTGCTACTTTTGAGTACCTTTGCACACTTTTAGCAAACAGAGGAGCGAAAGATGACTTTTTTTGAGGCAATAGCAACATACGGATTTCTGGCAGATGCACTACTTGCGGCTGTTTTGTCGGGTATTGCGTGTGGCATTGTCGGGACCTATGTTGTCACTCGTCGTATGGTTTTCCTCTCCGGAGGTATCACCCACGCATCATTTGGCGGTATTGGCATTGCCTATCACTTCGGGCTCAATCCCATAGGTGGCGCGATGGTCTTTGCCATCCTTTCGGCCCTCGGTATTGAGTGGGCGGGTGCCAAGGGACGTATTAGAGAAGATTCTGCCATCGGTATTGTGTGGAGCCTCGGTATGGCCATCGGCACACTATTTATCTTCGCCACGCCGGGTTATGCTCCCAACCTTATGAGTTTTCTCTTTGGCGATGTACTTACGGTTGATAAGACAAACATTGTGGCTCTGGCAGTGTTGGTTGCAGTGTTGGTAGCGGTGTTTACGCTTTGGTACAGACCCGTGATGTGGGCTTCGTTCGACAGAGAGTATGCACGTAGTCAAGGTGTTAAGGCAGATGCTATACTGATGTTGATGACCGTACTTACGGCCATTACCATCGTGCTTTCCATACGCATTGTGGGCATTGTGCTACTCATTTCGCTCCTTACGGTGCCTACGGTTATTGCTATGTCACTCACAAAATCCTACCCTAAAATTATCTCTCTTGCATCGCTTTTGGCCGTTGTGGGTAATGTGATCGGTATTTGGGTGGCCTATGAGGTGGATTTTCCTGTGGGTGCAACCACAATAATTTTGCTTGGAATTACGCTTTTTATCGTAAAACTGCTAACTTTGCCCTCTCGTAAGAGTGTGCATAAGAAACTAAAAATAGGTAAATAGAGTTGAAAACAATCCACAAATTCACCCTCAAAGCGTTCTTGGGCCCAATGGTGCTCTCGTTCTTCATCGTGATGTTTATCCTGATGATGAACTTCGTGTGGCGTTACATCGACGAATTGGTGGGTAAGGGCCTCAGTTTTGACGTGATTGTGGAGCTACTCTTCTATGCTACAGCCAATATGATGCCTCTCGGTATTCCTTTGGCAACACTCTTTGCTGCCATTATGACGATGGGTAACCTCGGAGAGCACAATGAACTCTTGGCAATGAAGTCGGCAGGTATGTCGCTTCTCAACATTTTGCGTCCGCTTGTCGGCGTGGTGTTGGTGGTAGCTGTGAGTAGTTTCTTTGTGGTCAACAACCTTGTGCCATATTCCAATAAGAAGATGATGGCTATCATCTACGACATCCGTCAGCAGAAGGAAACGATGGAATTTAAGGATGGCATATTCTTTAATGGCATTGAGAATATGAACATTAGGGTGGGGCACCAAAATCCCGACACTGGCCTACTGACCGATATCCTCATCTACGACACGCGCGACCGCAATGGTAATATGACTACCACGGTGGCCGATTCGGGATATATCTATATGTCGGACGACAAGAAGTTCCTAATGATTAAGCTCTATAACGGAGAGACCCACGAAACTACTCGTAACTATAAGTGGAACACCGAAAATGCCATTCGACACCAAATTTTCAAAGTACAGAATGGTGCGCTGGAAATCGAAGGTTTCGACTTCTCGCGAACAGATATGAATCTATTTAGCAACCACCAGACAAAGACCACAAGTGAATTGCAGGTGGACATTGACTCGCTGAGGGTGGAGGCCGACCGTGGCTCGGCACGTTCCTATGAGCCGTTGTTGAAAAATTACCTCTTAACAAAGGATAAGTCGGGTATGGGCCTATTTGACACAGTTAAGGTCGACTATTCATACAAGGTGCCTGTCGAATTGCTGAAACACTTTGATACACTGAGTGTCAAGCAAAAGCGCGATATTGTACAGACAGCAAAGACCACTGCTCGAAGCTCTCGAAACTCGCTCAATCGCAACGAGAGTACCGCCAAAGACACTCTCAATAAGTTGTATCGCTCGCAGGTTGAGTGGCATCGTAAGGTGTCGCTGCCAATCTCGGTAATCATCTTTTTCCTTATTGGTGCTCCGCTTGGTGCCATCATCCGCAAGGGCGGCCTTGCTATGCCGGTGGTGGTATCGGTGCTGTTCTTTGTGATTTACTATGTTATTAGTATTGCTGGCGAGAAGATGGCCAAAGAGGGTAGCTGGAATGCCGCTTTCGGTATGTGGTTCTCGGCCATGGTATTACTCCCTATTGCATTGTATCTCACACGCATAGCCACTAATGACTCCAATCTTTTCAACACCGATTGGTACGTCATCCAATTCAATAGAGCGAAGGCTAAGGTACAGGCGGCGTGGAGCAGTTTAAGGAAAAAATAATCCGTTTTTGAAGATAATTTTACGATGAAACAAGCCAAAGATTTGCGCATTGTGTATATGGGCACACCCGACTTTGCGGTTGCCCCATTGAAGGCACTCGTGGAGGGTGGTTATAATGTTGTGGCTGTGGTTACCACACCCGATAAACCTTCGGGTAGGGGATTGAAAATGAACGAAAGTGCCGTAAAACGCTATGCACAAGAGGTGGGTTTGCCCATTATGCAACCCGAGAAGTTGCGTGACGAGAATTTCGTGTCAGAGTTCAAGGCTTTGGATGCCGACTTGGGCATTGTGATCGCCTTCCGTATGTTGCCCGAAATCATTTGGGCTGCACCAAAGATGGGCACCTTCAACCTCCACGCATCACTTCTTCCACAATATAGGGGTGCTGCGCCAATCAATAGGGCAATTATGAATGGCGAAACGATTACAGGGGTTACCACTTTCTTGCTTAATCCACAAATTGACGAGGGTGCTGTGATAGGTCAAGTAAAGGTTGAGATTGAGCCTTGTGATAATGTTGGTACTCTGCACGATAAGTTGATGAATGTCGGCGTGGATTTGGTGTTGGAAACTGTTGAGAAGTTGGCTTCGGGAGATTACACTCCCATTGAGCAAACCGAGATGATTGAGGGTGAGTTGAAACCCGCGCCAAAGATTTTTAAGGAAGATTGTCACATTGATTTTTCGCAAAGCGGAAAGGACATTGTCAACCTTGTGAGGGGGCTCTCGCCATATCCTGCTGCTTGGGCGCAACTGTCAGAGAACTTGTCGACCAAGATTTTTGAGGTTGAGTTTACTCCAAAGGATAACGGCGGGGTAGAGATTGGCACCATTTTGTCGGACGAGAAAAAGTATATAAAGGTTGTTTGCTCGGATGGGGAAATTGAGATAAAAGACCTTCAAATCTCGGGGAAAAAACGAATGAAAACCGAGGAGCTCCTACGCGGCTTCCGCAACCCCACAGAATACCGCTGTTATTAATTGTTGCATAAATAGATAGTATGTGAATGGGAGGCCCGGTGACCTCCCATTTATGTTGCTCGTTACTTGTTCTCGAGATACACCTTTATATTATTGGCGATGCACTCCACGAGGCAATCGATGGACTCGACTGCCGACCAAGCGTTGTGGGGAGAGAGAAGTAGTTTGTCAGGGTCTTTGGTGTGGAGCAGGGGAGAGGTACTCGGCATAGGCTCCGAGGGATAGACGTCGAAAGCCGCACCCGCCAATCGGCCCTCATCAAGAGCCTTTGCAACAGCCTCTTCCACAACAATGCCTCCACGAGCGACATTTACAATAACGGCCGAGGGTTTCATCTTCGCAATCTCCTCTGTATCAATAAGTCCTTTGGTTTTATCATTAAGCGGGCAATGCACCGAAACGACATCTGCCCACGCCAAAAGAGCATCCAATGTCATACTCTCATACTCCTCTTTGCGTTCGGCCCCAGAGGTGGAGTGATAGGCAACATTGCAGCCGAAGGCCGAAGCAAGGCGTGCGACCTCACGACCAATATTACCCATACCAATAATGCCCCAATTCTTACCCCATAGACGGTGGGTTGGGCGATCGAAATTAACCCATTCGCCCGAGGCACTATATTCTCCACTTTTGACGTAGCGGTCGTAGTAATTCGCCTGTCGGAGAAGCGCCAAAACACTGCCCAGGGTGGCCTCGGCGACGGTGTGGGTGGAGTAGCCGACAGCATTACGCACCAAAATTCCACGTTCCTTTGCCGCCACCAAGTCTATGTTATTAACACCCGTAGCAGCCACACAGATGAGGCGCAGGTTGGGCAGAGCATCCATCTCACGTTCACCAATAACAACCTTATTGACAATAACAACTTCGGCCTCCTTCGCCCTCTTAACCACCTCCTCCGGGGTGGTTTTAGTGTAACCTTTGTAGTTACCCAAAGAGCAAATGGCATTCAAGTCTGCACCACCGAGAGTATACTCGTCAAGAAATACAATATTCATATTATCAAGTATTTAAGTTTACGCATCAAACTCTCCAAGCAAGTCACGCACCACAACGCTGGCACACACACAACCAAACGATGCGGGAATGTAGGAGATGGTTCCTACGTTGGATTTCTTATTGGTCTCCTCGGCGATAATCATTGCGCCTTCACGCACAGGTTCGGGCGAAAAGACAGCCCAAAAACCACTACGAATACCGAGTTTGTGGAGTCTTTTGCGCAGCATATGTGCCAGGGGGCAGTGGTGACTCTTTCCAATATCCTTGACCTCAATGAGCGTGGGATTGGTTTTTGCTCCGGCCCCCATTGAACTAACAACGGGGTAGCCCCTCTCGAGGGATGCAGCAATGAGATTTACCTTTGGCGAAAGGGTGTCGATACAGTCCACAACGTAGTCATATCGAGCAGCATCCAGCAGTTCGTATGTCTTTTCATCTCGGATGTATTCGGCTATAACCGTAAGGTCTATCTGCGGATTTATATCTCGCAGACGTTCAGCCATAACCTCGCTTTTATTTCTACCAATAGTTGAGGTTAGCGCAAGAAGTTGTCGGTTGATGTTCGACTCACCAACAACGTCAGCGTCAGCAATGGTCATACGACCCACTCCGGCCCTTGCAATCATCTCCGCAGCATAGGCTCCAACACCGCCAAGTCCTACGACTAAAACGTGGGCATTGCGAAGAATATTCAGTTTCTCTTCACCTAAAAGCAGCTCTGTTCTTTCGGTCCAACTCATCTAAAAATCCTATTATAATTACTAAAAATAATCTCCTTTAATCTTTCCACGCCAATCCCCCTCAGTATAGCAACCTCCTCATAGAGAGTGCCAATAGATTCACCACTAGTATCGCTTTCAAGAAACAATAACTCCTCAGGGCAGTGACGCAAAACATTGACGGTTTTTGGCGATTTGAGTGCCCCAAAGCCAAAGGATAAGTGGTATCCACGTTCCCATAATTGTTCAGCTTGTTGAATAGAACCAATGAAGCCGTGGAAGATGACAAAGGGGGTGGAGTAGTGGGCCAAAACATTAACCACCTCCTGCTGGGCTTTCACACAATGAATTACAACTGGAAGATTGCGACTGCAAGCCACAACAACTTGCTGCTCAAAAACTTCCAACTGCCTTGCAAGATCCACGCCACACGCTTTATCCAACCCAATTTCTCCTATGGCCGCGCACCCAGCAGTGTGTAAATCAGCCAACAATTGTTGCGTATTTTCCACCCTGCACACATCCCAAGGATGTACTCCCAGTGAATACACCCCGCACTCCTCCGTTGGTCTTTCTATCCCGAGTCGATAGGAACGAAGCCCTACAATCTCACCCAATGAACCGTGAGTGTGTATGTCAACAAAAGGTTTCATAACAATTTTGCCCACAAAGGTAGGAAATTTAACGAGAGCAAAAAAGTGTGAAAAATATAACAGAATAGTATACCTATTTAGTAAAAAAGGAGTATATTTGTGCGCGTTTTAGGTAAAATGCAGAATTGGACATACAACAACACAAAATAAATCAAATTTTTACACACTTAACAGATTATGTCGAAAGTCATTAAAATCAAAAAAGGTCTCGACATCAAACTCGTAGGTGAGGCTGAAAAGGTGGTAGTTGAATTGCCCGTGGGCGAGCGCTACGCCATTTCTCCTCTCGGTTTCGAGGGTGTTGTGCCTAAACTGTTGGTGGCAGAGGGCGACAAAGTCTTGGCAGGTAGTGCATTGTTCTACGACAAAGCACACCCCGAGGTAATGTTTACTTCGCCCGTCAGCGGTACTGTTTCGGCAATCCGTCGTGGCGAGAAGCGCAAATTGCTTGCCATTGAGGTAACTGCCGATGCTCAACAGAGTTACAAACCTTTCAACATCAACCTTTCAAAGATTTCGCGCGAGGAATTGGTTGCAGTGTTGCTCGAAAGCGGCCTTTGGGCTTCGATCATTCAGCGTCCCTATGGAATTATCGCTGATGCGAAAGATGCTCCCAAGGCTATTTTTGTTTCGGGCTTCGATAGCGCACCTCTTGCTCCCGATATGAATGTGGCATTGAAGGACGATGTGGAGGCTCTGAAAGCAGGTTTTGCTGCACTCAAAGTGCTGTGTCCTAATGTTCACCTGGGCCTCCGTGCCGGTGAGCAGAGCATTTTGGAAGGCATTGAGGGTGTTGAGAAACACTATTTCAAAGGTGTTCACCCCGCAGGTAATGTGGGTGTTCAGATTCACCACATTGACCCCATCAACAAGGGCGAGAAGGTATGGACAGTAGGTATCCAGAACGTGGCAATCATTGGCCGTTTGGTGCTGGGTGGTAAGGTTGATATGACCAAAACCTATGCTGTTTGTGGCTCGCAGGTAGCTCATCCCCAATATGTCAAGGCTATGGTTGGCGCATCGCTCGTGCAGGTACTGATGCCTTGTCGCATCAAACCCCAGAGTGGTGGCAGCAAGTTCCGCCTCATCGAGGGTAATGTGTTGACCGGCAAGAAGGCTACAGCTAACGACTATATGGGCCTCTACTCCTCGCAGGTAACTGTGATTCCCGAGGGTGGTGAGTTGGAACTCATCGGTTGGTTGGCTCCTCGTTTGCACAAACTTTCAGTTTCCCGCACCTACTTCTCGTGGCTGATGCCCAAAAAGCAGTACAACCTCTCGACCGGTCTTAATGGAGGTGAAAGACCTTTTGTTGTTACCGGACTCTACGAGAAATACCTTCCTATGGACATCTACCCAATGTATCTCTTCAAAGCCATTATGGCAGGTGATATAGAGAAGATGGAAAATCTCGGCATCTATGAGATTGTGGAAGAGGATGTTGCATTGTGTGAGTTCGTGGATCCCTCGAAGCAGAATCTTCAAGCTCTCGTTAGGGATGGTATTAACCTTATGATTAAAGAGATGTAGTCCTATGAAACAGAATAACAATACACCACTTCCCAAACGACTGCTCGATAAGTTTGCTCCCACCTTCTCGGAGGGCGGTAAACTTCCCTGGTTGCACTCGTTCTATGAGGCAATGGAGACGTTCTTCTATGTGCCTACCGATGTAACTAAAAAGGGCTCCCACGTGCGTGACTGTAACGATATGAAACGCACGATGTTTATGGTAATCATCGCTCTCATACCTACCATTCTGTTCGGTATGTGGAACATTGGTTTCCAGAGGATTGACGGCGCCGACTTCACCATTTGGCAGAACTTCTGGTTTGGTTTCTGGAAGATGTTGCCCTCGATTTTGGTAACCTATGTTGTGAGTTTGTCCATCGAGTGTGCCTTTGCACAGATTCGTAAAGAGGAGGTCAACGAAGGTTTCTTCGTTTCGGGTATCCTCATTCCGCTGATTATCCCCATCGGCACTCCGCTGTGGATGACCGCATTGGCCACCGCCTTTGCAGTGGTTATCGGTAAGGAGATTTTCGGTGGTACGGGTATGAACATCTTCAACCCCGCACTGTTGGCCCGTATGTTCATCTTCTTCTCCTACACTTCGAGCATCTCGGGCGAGGCTGTTTGGTTTGCCGACGCTCGCACCGGTGCTACTCCTCTTGGAGAGTTGGCCAACACGGGCACCACAAGTGTTTCGATGTTGGATGCATTTGTGGGCACAATTCCCGGTAGCATTGGCGAGACATCCACCTTGTGTATCTTGTTGGGTGCCATTGTGTTGCTTGCAACCGGCACGGCAAGTTGGAGGACTATGTTGAGCGTATTTGTGGGTGGCCTTGTGATGGGCGGTATCTTCAACCTCGTTGCCCCTGCCGAGCCCCAGACTGCAACCGAAGTGTATATGAGTCTTCCCGCTTGGCAGCACCTTTTGTTGGGTGGCTTTGCATTCGGTGCTGTGTTTATGGCAACCGACCCCGTCACCTCGGCACAAACCAACACAGGTAAATACATTGTTGGCTTTATGATTGGTGCGCTGGCAATCCTCGTGAGGGTGTTCAACACCGGTTATCCCGAGGGTATGATGCTCGCCATCATCTTTATGAACGCTCTTGCACCCGTTGTGGACCACTACGTTGTTCAGGCAAATGTGGCTCGCCGCAACCGCAGGGCAAAGAAAGCACAAACCATTAAAGCATAAGGAGGATAGAGATATGAGTAAGAAAGGATTTTTGGGCGGTAAGAACTCAAACGCCTACATTGTTTTCTATTCGACCGTTATGGTTGTAATCGTTGCATTGTTGCTTGCTTTCACATCGCTCTCTTTGAAGGACAAACAGGAGGCAAACGAGCTCAACGAAAAGAAAAATGCCATTGTTGCTTCGCTTGGATTGGAGGCTGGTACCTACGACCAAGTCATTGATGCCTATGTGGTTAATGCCGCAGGTGAGAAAGTGGCTGTGGAGGGTGAAATTATCAAACGCCTTAGCAACCTGCCCGAGAACTATGCCGCAGGTGAGTATATCGTTTTTGAGAACAAGGAGAATGGCGAGGTGGTTGTTCCTCTGACCGGTAAGGGTTTGTGGGATGACATTTGGGGCTATGTGGCTCTGGCTGCCGATATGAATACCATCAAGGGTGTTATCTTCGACCACGCAGGCGAGACCCCCGGTTTGGGTGCCGAGATTGCAACTCCCAAGTACCAAGCACAATTCCCCGGCCTGACCATCTATGAGGGCGCAGACCTTGTTGGTATTGAGGTTGTTAAGGGCGGTGCCAAGGGCGCAGCTCACTCTGTGGATGCCGTTACTGGTGGTACCAAGACCTCCGATGGTTTGGAATTGATGATTAAGGATTGCCTCAAATGCTACGATGCCTTCTTCAAGGCTCGACAGGCAGAGGCAAATGTTGAAGTTGTTGAAACCGTAAATGCAGAGTAACACTATGAAAAACAAGACTTTTCAATCGCTGACTAATCCGTTGGCAAAGAATAACCCTATTCTGGTTCAGATTCTGGGTATCTGCTCTGCACTTGCAGTTACCACCCAGCTCAAACCCGCACTCGTTATGGGCCTGTCGGTTATGGCTGTGTGCGCCTTCTCGAACCTTATTTTGTCGCTGTTGCGTAACACCATTCCCGACCGCATCCGTATCATCGTGCAGTTGGTTGTGATTGCTGCGCTGGTAACCGTTGTGAACGATGTGTTGAAGGCATACGTTTATGATGTAAGCAAACAACTCTCTGTATATGTAGGCCTTATTATCACCAACTGTATCATCATGGGCCGTGTAGAGGCTTTCGCTCTGTCGAACAAACCTCTGCCCTCGTTGTTGGATGGTATCGGCAACGGCCTTGGCTATGGTGCTGTGCTGGTGATTATTGGCTTTGTAAGGGAGCTCTTCGGTAGCGGTACCTTGTTCGGCTATCAGGTTATACCCGAGTGCCTCTATGAGGCAGGCTATGTGAACAACGGCTTGATGTTGTTCCCTCCCTCGGCACTGATTATCGTGGGTATCATCATCTGGGTACACCGCAACGCTAACAAAGATTTACAGGAAAAATAATTTGGAGGAGCATAGAATATGGAACTTTTGAACCTATTTATTAAGTCTACCTTTATAGACAACATGGTATTCTCGTTCTTCTTCGGTATGTGTTCCTACATTGCCGTTTCGAAGAGCGTAAAGACTGCAAATGGTTTGGGTTTGGCAGTTACGTTTGTAATGCTTATGACTGTGCCCCTGAACTACTTGCTCGAAAACTACGTACTCAAAAAAGGCGCACTCGCTTGGGTTAGTCCCGAGTTGGCAAGTGTTGATTTGAGCTTTTTGAGTTTTATTCTCTTTATTGCAGTGATTGCTGCATTTGTTCAGTTGTTGGAGATGGTGATTGAGAAATTCTCTCCCTCGCTCTATAACTCGCTCGGTATCTTCTTGCCTCTGATTGCTGTAAACTGTGCAATTATGGGTGGCGCACTGTTTATGCAGCAGCGCAACTTCCCCACAGTGGGCGAGGCTGCCGTGTTTGGTTTTGGCTCGGGCTTCGGTTGGTGGATTGCTATCCTTGTGATGGCTGCCATTCGTGAGAGGCTTTCCTACTCCAACATCCCCGCAGGACTTCGTGGCCCCGGTATCGCATTCATCATCACCGGCTTGCTCGGTATGGCGTTTATGATTTTCTCGGGCTTCCAATTGTAGAACTTTTTTAAGGCAATAGAAAGAGAATATGAATAACACACTGATTATTACAGTTGCCATCGTGGTATTCCTCGTGTCGCTGCTGCTGCTTGTGGCTCTGCTGCTTGTAGCAAAGGCTAAACTGACCAGCTCGGGCGAGGTTACCATCAACATCAACGATGGCGAGAAACAACTCAAAGTTGCAAGCGGCAACTCGTTGCTGACAACCCTGGCACAGGAGAAGATTTTCCTTCCTTCGGCTTGTGGTGGCCAGGGTAGCTGCGGTATGTGTAAGGTACAGGTGCTCGATGGCGGTGGCGAGATTCTCCCCACCGAGGTTGGCTTCTTTACCCGCAAACAGCAGAAGGACCACTGGCGTTTGGGCTGCCAGGTGAAGGTTAAGAACGATATGGACATCCGCGTTCCCGAGAGCGTTTTGGGCGTTAAGAAGATGGAGTGCGAGGTTGTATCGTGCCGTAGCGTATCGACCTTTATGAAGGAGTTTGTTGTCAAGTTGCCCGAGGGCGAGAAACTTAACTTCAAGAGTGGTGGCTACATCCAGATTGATATTCCCAAGTATGAGGGCATCAAGTACTCGGATATGGATATCGACGAGAAATTCCACGCCGACTGGACCAAGTTCAAGATGTGGGACCTTGTGGCCAACAACCCCGAGCCTACCTTCCGTGCCTACTCAATGGCTAACCAGCCCGCCGAGGATGATATCATTATGCTCAACGTGCGTATCGCAACTCCTCCCTTCGATAGGGCTACGGGTGGCTTTATGAACGTGCCTACGGGTATCTGCTCGTCGTATATCTTCTCACGCAAACCCGGCGATAAGGTAACCATTTCGGGTCCCTACGGTGAGTTCTTCATCAAGGATACCCCCAATGAGAAGATGTTTATCGGTGGTGGTGCAGGTATGGCACCTATGCGTTCGCACATCTTCCACCTCTTCAAAACCGTTAAGAGCGACCTTCCCATCTCGTTCTGGTATGGCGCACGCTCGAAGCAGGAGATTTTCTATCAGGAGCAGTTTGAGGAGTTCGCCAAAGATTTCCCCAACTTCAAGTTTGCTATTGGTCTGAGCGACCCAAGGCCCGATGATAATTGGGACCCCAACTATATTGGCTTCATCCACAATGTGATTTATAACAACTACCTCAAAGATCACCCCGCACCGGAGGATATTGAGTACTACTTGTGTGGTCCTCCTATGATGATTTCGGCAGTGGTAAATATGCTCGACAACTTGGGCGTTCCACCCGAGAACATTATGTATGACAACTTTGGTAGTTAAACAAATAAGGGACTCCTTTATTGGAGTCCCTTATTTTGTCTAATGTCAAAAGTCTAACGACTAACGACTTTTTGAAAAATAATTTCTATATTTGTGGTGGAGTAGGCGAGTACTGCTCCCAAAGACATATAAGATAGCATTTTGCTTATTGTAGTGGGTTGATAAAATCGCCAAATTTAATCACGCCCCACGGCACAATTAGTGAAATGCCTGCGCTATGCGTGGGCATTACCTGTTTGGGGCGTGGGTGTTTGGCGATACCTTTCAACCGACAGGTTTTGTCCACGCAACCTTTTTATGTTTAACTTAAATATTTTAGAACTATGAAGAAATTTGTAACTCTTTTAGCAAGTGTAATGCTCGTATCAATGAGTGTCAAAGCACAAGAACAAGGAAAATTCTACATTGGAGGATATGCAGGACTCTCTGCATCGGGAGCAGCAATGACATTGAATGATGGATATGATACAATAGGCGACGCTACCGTACAAGCAAATTTAGGCTATGGAATAAACATAGGATATTTCTTGACGGACAAAGTTAGGATTGGCTTTGGCTATGAGAAGTCTGGCAATCAATCAGATAATACCACTAAAACCATTTTGGGCCAATTCTATGGTTCGTTTGCATATTATAAAGAAATCGCCAATGGCTTATACTATGCTCCTGAATTTCAGATTGGTTTTGCAAATGGCGATATGCAGGTTGACGCAGCAACTTTCCCACTTTCGGGCATTTATCTTGGTTTGTCTTTGCTCCAATTAGAGTTTAAGCCTACCGAACATTTCTCGACAGCAATAAATTTGGGCTATGCAACACTTGCATCGGTGGGTGGAGCAACAAATTATCAAGGTGATAGTATTGGTTTGAGTACCGCTGTATTTGCAGCATCTTTGGGTGTAAGTCCTTCCGTTACTTTCAAATACTATTTCTAATTTTCAATTTTCAATTTACTAAAAGAGGTTGCCAAACATTTGGCAACCTTTTTTAGTACTCCACCTTGTCCTCTTTGGCCTCCCAGAGGCGGAAGGCTTCGAGGCCCTCGGCTCGCATCAGGGGTAGGGAAGGAACGGTGCGGGCGGTGGGGGCAAGGGGTATCTGGTCGTAGATGAACGCATCATCAAAACCAATGGCCGCAGCGTCTTCGCGCGTGTTGGCATAGTAGATGCGCTCGATGCCGGCCCAATAGATTGCGCTCAGGCACATAGGGCAAGGCTCACATGATGAGTATATCTCGCAACCCTTCAAGTCGAAGTTGCCAACTGCTTGACACGCAGCACGAATGGCACTCACCTCGGCGTGCGCAGTGGGGTCGTTGAGTATCGTAACGCTGTTGGAGCCGCAGGCAACCACCTCGCCATCACGCACGATAACCGCACCAAAGGGGCCTCCACCCTTGGCCACACTCTCCTTGGAAAGTTCTATGGCCATACGCATAAATTTGTTTTCGCTCATAGTTTTGTTCGTTTTTGTCTTTAAGTTGGTGCAAATCCTGTGCGGTTTGCTTACAAATATACGAAAATTTTTCGTAACTTTACGAAGTTGAAACAAAATAAGGCGTACGATTATGAACTTTACAACCATTGTAGGTTATAGCGCAGCGATACTTATGGTGCTGGGCTACATTCCGCAGACCATCCAGACCATTCGTACACGCAAGACCGACGACATAGCCCTCGGCTCTTTTGTGCTGATGGCTCTCGGTGCGGCTTGCTTCTTTGTGCAGGGCATTCTCACAGGTAATGTGCCTCTCGCCATCGCTAACGGACTCACGGCCACTATGAGCACCATCATCTTTGTTATCAAGATGCACAACGACTACGGTAAGAAGAAGGGCAAGTAGGGGAGTAGTCCACTGCACTCTTGGCACGTTGGCGAAAAATTTCACAACAAAGAGTGCTGTGTATCAAATTTATTGCTAACTTTACGGCATAGAACACGTTTACAAACTAATTCATATACGATTATGGCAAGTTTAAGGCAGATTAAAAAACAGATTGACTATGTAGTTAACGAGGTGGTTTACGATTGCTACCTCTCGCTTGGTTTCCACTCGGATAAGCAGGATGAGATTATAGCTCTGATGCAGCAGGCTGTGGATATGCGCAACAACCTGATGGAGTTGGTGAACAACCCTGCGGAGAAACACAACCCTTCGTTGGTGCGCAAACACTACGCCTATGTTCGTCAGCAGCTCGTTGAGCGCACCGAGGAGATTTGGGGCAAACTGAGCGAGATTTGCAAGTTTGAGTAATCGAAAACACAGAATAAGCCAAGGAGCACCTTTTCGTCGCCAGCTCCAATAACCACAATGGCGCACGAAGTAAATGAGTAGGACGGAACCTTTGCGGGTTCCGTCCTAACTTTTTTTTGTGTCAGCAAGCGATAGCCTTCTTTATATTAATATAAACATTAGTCTATGTTTGCTACACAATCACAATCGTGGTGTCCCAGCACGGTGTGGGGCACAGGGCCGTGAGAAAGTACCTGAATGGGGCAGTTGTAGTTCAGAAGTAACTCGGGGGTAAGTTCAGCAGTGGGGTGGCGGTGGACGGTGCGATTAACGCACACCACATTCTTAACTACCGTGGTAATCGTGCCCACATCGTGCGACACCATAATAATAGCCATACGCTTATTGAGTTTAGTCAGCAGCGCATATAACTCGCCCTCGAAGCGGTTGTCAACAAAGTTGGCCGGCTCATCAAGAATCAGCAACTTCGGCTCGGAGATGATAGCGCGCCCCAATAAGGCCCTCTGCAACTGTCCACCCGACAACTCCCCAACGGTTTTACGAGCCAAGTTATCAACACCTAACTCTTCAAGTATTACTTTAACTCTTTGCTTGTCATCTGCTGTACATCTGCCAAATACGCCTTTTTCTCGCTGTAGGCCGCTCAACACCAATTCTTCAACAGAGATAGGAAAGTCTTTGTCAAAAAGATGCTGCTGAGGCATATATCCAATACCACCTTTAATTACTTCAGGAGCAATATTAATCTCGCCACTGTGAGGAACAAGGCCTAAAACAGCCTTCACAAGGGTACTCTTTCCTCCGCCATTAGGGCCAATTATGCCCACAAAGTCGTCTGCGAAGAACGAAATGTTAACATTCTCCAACGCAGGTACACCATCGTAATAAACCGACAAGTTTGAAATGTTTATAATCTCTTTTGCACTCATACCGCTTAATTATTGCCAGAGATTGTGTTAATAACCACATCCAACTCACTCAAAATATTCGCCGACAAAGGATTGATTTGCATCACATTAACACCAAGTATATCTACTATTGGTTTAACAACCCCATAGGGATACTCAACTTGATACATCATCTGCTTAATCTCGCACTTATTAACAATGTCCACAACCTCAGCAAGGCTTGCGGGTGTGGGGTTCTTACCCTCGCTTTCGAGCGAAATTTGCTGTAAATCATAATCGCGAGCGAGATAGGATAGGGCAGGGTGATAGATTAAAAACACCCCCTGTCCAGCAGCGGCCAACTGCTCTGCGTAAGCCACCTGTCGCCCCTTAATTTCACCCATAAGTTGCTCTAAATTAGTGCGATACTTTACCGAATCGGGATACGCTTCACAAATCGCCTCGCCAATATTACGTGCCATAACTTCGAGTTCAAATGGCGACATCCAGGCGTGAGGATCAATGGCTCCGTGATGATGGTGCGAATGTTCGTTGTGGGCGTTGGAGTGGGGAGCGTGAGAATGTGAATGATTGCACTCTTCATCGTGGACAAACTCCTTATTTTCAATGAGTTTACATCCTTGGGATATGTTAATAACTCGCACAGCCTTCTGCGCCGAAATGCGCTTTGTAACCACTTTTTCAAACTCCATCAGATTGCAGGAGAAGAAAAAAGCAGAGTTTTGAACAGCCGAAATCTGCTTGATTGTTGG
>JAGBGK010000055.1 GCA_017936005.1 Tidjanibacter sp. | reverse complement strand
GCTCGACCATACTATTTGTTGCCATTAATAATTACATTTTGTCTGTATAACTTCTTGTTTATAATTTAGATAACAATTAAAAAAGATACCCAAGACAAAACAAGAGTGAAGAGCGACACAAACATCGCTCCCCACTCTTTACTAATTACTATCTATTTACCGAGTGATTAAAACCGAGACAATCGGTGCGTTGTCCTACACCAAGCTGCCGTGGAGAAGCAGGTAGAGTCCAACCAACAGCACCACAAGTGCTATGGCTTTCGATTTGAGATTGCGTTCCTTGAAGAATATTGCTCCCAGCGTGAACGACACAATCACCGAACCACGCCTGATGAGCGACACCACCGCCAGCAATGCTCCCTCCTGCGAAAGGGCATTGAAGTAGCAGAAGTCGGCAATGGAGAGGAATACCGAGATGAGTACAATGCTCCACGTCCAATGGAACGGCTGCTCTTTTCTGTGCGGCCACCACACCGCAAACATCAGCAGGCAGTTGAGCAAAGCAATGTAGAGATTGCACCACGACTGCATAGAGGCCGCCTCGATACCTTTCATCAGTATCTTGTCGCAAAACGCACTACCCACACCCAACAACACCGCCGCAAAGAGATACATAACACCCTTGTTGTTGGTGAACTTGATGCCCTCTTTAAGTCCGGAACGATTCATCAGATAGAAGGCCACAAAGGCTACCACCACGCCTACCCACTGATAGATGTTGAGCCTCTCGCCAAAGATGAGAATGGAGCCGAGCAACACCAACACGGGGCGCAAGGCATAGACGGGCGAGGTAACGGTCAGCGGTAGGTATTTGACCGCCAAGTAGCCACACAGCCACGCAGCAGCCACAATGGCCGCTTTCAGAGCCACCAAAAGATGCTGCTCCACACTCATTGGCTCAACGGCAAACGTAGTGCCTTCAAACCACCCGAGCGAGAACTCCGACGAGAGTATTACGGGGAAGAAAATAAGAGCCGAAATGGAGGTGGCAATAGTCAACACCGGCAACACGGCGTTGCCCGTAACAGAGCGCTTTTTGGCCACGTCATAGAAGCCAAGCAGAACCGACGAAATGAGCGCCAACCAAATCCACATAAGTCTATTTTTTCTTTAAGTTTTGAATAGTGCGGGCAAATGTAGTGATAAAATTCAAAATTAGGGGGCTGCGAGGGCAAGAAGGGCCGACACCCAATTTGCGTGTCGGCCCTTCTGTTGGTTGGCAGCATACTCGGCTACGAGCGTTTGAGCCTCGTCGTCAACGTGATAGTGTGACCAGACTCTACTGCCTCTCTGAAAAAAACGAGGGTGTTTTCATCGAGGGTCTGGATCTCGAAGTTGACAGTGTCGCCCTCAAGCGTTATACCCAAAATCTGCTTGTCGCCACTGGTGAAAACCGAGTAGGTGAAGGTATAACTCATTTTCTCATCGCCAATTTCCTCTGTAGTCTCGCCGGTGCCGTCGGCTTTGAAGGTGTAGGTAGCACCTACCCCCTCCTCTATGGGATTTTTTTCCTGTGTAACACCGTCCACCGTAAAACTCACAGAGGTCACAGTCCACTTGCCAACGATGAGCTCCGCAGGGTCCTTCTCACACGAGGTGAGTGCAAACAGCGACACGAGGGCCGCCACCATCATAGTAAAAATGTTTCTTTTCATAGTCGTTTGGTTTTAGATATTAATATTGTGGTTTTCTAATGTTTCTGTCGCCTATCAACACACAAGACATTCAGCTATCAATACACAAGCCATTCGGCCTTCTGTTTTACTACTTTTACGAAGGTACGAATTTGTTAGACGATTTGCAAGTTTTTCGGCAAAAAATTTGTAATAATTACAAAATTAGGGGTAATTTAAGGGGCGGATGGGAAGAAAGGAAGGATAGGAAAGGCGGAAAGGATAGACTATCACTCCTATCACTCACAGTAGACCTGGTAGGCTTTAAGGCCCTTAAAAAAAGACGTTGGACGTTGGACGTTAGACGTTAGACTAAAAAAACGCAAAGTGCGAGGGGAATTTTGTACCAGCGTCAGAATGACGCTTCCCCCATTTTGGTAGCGGTGCTATCAAACGTTCGAAAGCCGTAAAAAAGTAAAAGAGCGAGGGGTTTTTTGTGCAAAAAAAAGGAGCGAGTCCGCAGCCTACTTTGACGTAGGTGAGGAACTCGCTCTCTGCATTTTGGTGCAAAAAGCACCCGCTATCTTACTTTTTTTTCACTTCTACTTGGTCGTAGGACTCAATAATATCACCCACCTTAATATCGTTGTAGGACTCGATGTTCAGACCACACTCCATATTGAGTGTAACCTCCTTAACATCGTCTTTGAATCGTTTGAGCGAACCCAGACGACCGGTGAAGATAACGATACCGTCGCGGATGACACGCACAGGCGAGGTGCGGGTAATCTTACCCTCACGCACGATACCACCTGCGATGGTGCCCACCTTGCTAATCTTGAAGGTTTCGAGAACCTCAACAGTACCCATAATCTCCTCCTTCATCTCGGGCTCCAACATACCCTCGATTGCGTCCTTGATATCGTTGATGGCATCGTAGATGATGGAGTAGAGTCGGATCTCGATGGACTCGTTCTCGGCAATCTTCCTTGCGCCCGCGCTGGGACGTACCTGGAAGCCCACGATTACGGCGTTGGAGGCAGCAGCGAGGAGCACGTCGCCCTCGGTAATCTGTCCCACAGCCTTGTGGATTACGTTCACCTGAACAGTCTCGGTGGAGAGTTTCAACAGCGAGTCGGTCATAGCCTCAATCGAGCCGTCCACGTCACCCTTAACGATGATGTTGAGCTCCTTGAAGTTACCGATGGCAATACGACGACCAATCTCGTCGAGGGTAACGTGTTTCTGGGTTTTGATACCCTGAATACGCTGCAACTGCTCCCTCTTGGTCGCAATCTCCCTTGCGCTCCTATCGTCGTCCATCACGTTGAACTTATCGCCTGCCTGGGGTGCGCCATTAAGACCGAGCACCAATACGGGTGTCGAAGGGCCTGCCTCGGCGACCTTCTTGCCGTGCTCGTTGAACATAGCCTTCACACGACCAGTGTGGGTACCCGACAGGATAACATCGCCCGTGCGGAGCGTACCGCTCTCAACGAGGATGGTGGCAACATAGCCACGGCCCTTGTCGAGCGACGACTCGATAACCGTACCGACAGCTTTCTTGTTGGGGTTGGCCTTCAAATCGAGCAGTTCGGCCTCCAAGAGCACTTTTTCAAGGAGTTTGTCGAGGTTGATACCCTGCTTTGCGGAAATCTCCTGCGACTGGTACTTACCACCCCAATCCTCCACGAGGTAGTTCATATTTGCAAGTTGCTCCTTAATCATCTCGGGATTAGCAGCGGGCTTGTCTATCTTGTTGATAGCAAACACCATAGGTACGCCTGCTGCCACTGCGTGGTTGATAGCCTCCACAGTCTGGGGCATCACCCTATCGTCGGCAGCCACGATGATGATTGCAACGTCGGTAACCTGTGCACCACGAGCACGCATAGCGGTAAACGCCTCGTGACCAGGGGTGTCGAGGAAGGTGATGGTCTTGCCCTCATACTTCACGCTGTATGCGCCAATGTGCTGGGTGATACCACCTGCCTCGCCGGCAATAACGTTGGTCTTACGGATGTTGTCCAACAGCGAAGTCTTACCGTGGTCAACGTGGCCCATAACGGTAACAATCGGGGGACGCTCCATGAGGTCTTCCTCCTTGTCGGCAGCCTCCTCGATGGCCTCCTGAATATCCACGCTCACAAACTCCACCTTGAAGCCATATTCCTCGGCAACAATCACGAGTGCCTCTGCGTCCAACCTTTGGTTGATGGACACCATAAGGCCCAAGTTCATACAGGTTGTGATAACGTCCGTAACACCCACGCTCATCATTGTAGCCAAGTCGCTAACGGTTACGAACTCGGTAAGTTTGAGCACCTTGCTCTCGCTCATCGACTGCTCAAATTCGGCCTCCATACGCTCGGCAACGGCCTGGCGTTTCTCCTTACGATAGACCGAGCCTTTGCTCTTGGCACCCTTTGAGGTGAGCCTTGCGAGGGTGTCCTTAATCTGCTTCTGTACCTCCTCGTCGCTTACCTCGGGGCGCACAACGGGTTTGGGTGCGTTCTTCTGTTTGTTCTTCTTATCCTTCTTGCTGGTGGGTTGTCCCTGCTGCTGGCCGCCACCCTGCTGGGGCTTACCGCCCTGCTGTTTGCCGCCACCCTGCTGGGGTTTGTTCACATCCACCTTATCTTTGATGCGTTTGCGTTTTTCGCGGTGCGAGTCGCCACCCTTACGGAAGGAGTCGATGTCAATCTTACCCAACACCTTGGGACCCGACAGTTCGGTGCTCTCCACACGGAATACGTCCTTACTCTCTGCCACCCTCTCGTCGTAGGTCTTGGTCTGCGCCTCCTGACTTGCCACGGGGGCCTTCTCCTCCACCTTGGGAGCTACGGGCTTGGCTGGTGCAGGCTTAGACTCAACTTTGGGTTTAGCAGGTGCAGGAGCCGCCTCCACTTTAGGTTTCTCCTCCACGGTCACCTTCTCCACCTTGGGAGCCTCCACCTTGGGCTCCTCAATCTTCTTCTCCTCCTTCACAGGTGCGGCGGGTTGCTCACCGGCAGCCTTCACCTCTGGCTGCTTTGCCTGCTCGGCAGGAGCTGTTTTCTTCGGTTCGAGGTCAATCTTACCCAACACTTTGGGGCCACCCACCTCTACGCGTGTTGTGGGCGCAGCGGTAGGAGTAGCCACAGTGGTAGCCGCAGGGGCAACCGTGGTACTCTTGATAACCACCTCTTCCTTGAATGATTCTGTTTGTGCAGGAGCATCTTTGCGGTCGTGAAGCGACACACTCTCCTGTTTGAGGTTGATGCGTTCGCGGATGTTGTCCCTCTCACCACCGAGGCGGTTACCACCAAACTCCTTCTCCAACAAAGCATACACGTCACTATCCACCAATGTATTGGGGGCTACGTCCGTAATACCTTTCTTGCTGAGGAACTCTGTGATGGTTCCCAAACCCACCTTGAACTCTCTTGCAACCTGTACGAGTCTCAGTTTTTTCTCCATTTGCTATCTTTATTTTTTTGTCTAATGTCTATCGTCTAACGTCTAACGTCTTTTTGAATTGAAAATGGAAGATTGAAAATTGAAAATTAGGGTGCGCCTCTGGCGCAGTTTTCTATTTTCATTTACCTTTTTTCACGGGTATCTTTTTTAATACCCGTGAGGTTAGGGAATTTAAGGAGATTAGGGAGTGTGGGAATAATTTTAAATTCCCTTTCTGCCCTTTCAACAAACCCCTCCACCTACGGCACCTTCCCTAATCAGGGGAAGGGTAATTTTCCATTTTCAATTTTCAATTTTCAATTCGAGTGCATATCGTGGAGGAAATTTTGTGCCAAGCAAGCGAGCAAGTCCGCAGTTTACAAGCGGTAAATGAGGAACTTGCGAGGCGCAGGTTGGTGCAAAATTTACCCACGAGATGTGCTCGCTACTCGAACTCTGCACGCAGAATTCGCATCACCTCCTCAATGGTCTCCTCTTCGAGGTCGGTACGCTTTGCAAGCTCCTCCTTGGAGAGCTCCAACACGCTCTTGGCAGTGTCGCAACCCACCTTCTTGAAGGAATCCAAAATCCACTGGTCAATCTCGTCTGCAAACTCGTCGAGGTCAACATCCTCCTCCTCGCTGTCGCGGAATACGTCGATGTCATAGCCGGTGAGCATCACAGCCAAACGAATGTTCAAGCCACCCTTACCAATAGCCAACGACACCTCGCTGGGTTTGAGGTAAACCGAAGCGGTCTTCTTGGCCTCGTCGATGGTAATGGAGGTAATCTTTGCGGGGTTAAGTGCCCTCTGGATGAGGAGCGAAGTGTTGCTGGTCCAATTCACAACGTCAATATTCTCGTTGCGCAACTCCTTAACAACGGAGTAGATACGCGAACCCTTCATACCCACGCAAGCACCTACGGGATCGATGCGGTCATCGTAGGACTCCACAGCCACTTTGGCCCTCTCGCCGGGGATACGAACAATCTTCTTGATGGTAATCAGGCCGTCGAAAATCTCGGGCACCTCCTGCTCAAAGAGCCTTTCGAGGAACTCGGGCACGGTACGCGACAGGATAATCACGGGGTTGTTGTTGCGCATCTCCACCTTCGACACGATAGCCTTGATGGGATCGCCCTTACGGAAGAAGTCGCTGGGAATCTGCTCGCTCTTGGGCAGTACGAGTTCGTTGTCGTCGTCGTCCAACACAAGCATCTCCTTTTTCCACACCTGGTAAACCTCGCCGGTGATAATCTCGCCCACCTTCTCGCTATACTTCTCGAAGAGGTTTGCCTTCTCCAAGTCAAGGATGCGCGATGCGAGGTTCTGACGGAGCGACAACACGGCCCTACGACCAAACGACGACATCTCGAGCTGGTCTGCAACCTCCTCACCTACCTCATAGGTGGGGTCGAGTTTGCGTGCCTCGGTGAGAGAAATCTGCTGGTTGGGGTTCTCCACTGCACCGTCCTCAACGATTACACGATTACGCCAAATTTCAAGGTCGCCCTTCTCGGGGTTGATGATGACATCGAAATTCTCGTCTGTCTCATAGGTTTTCTGGAGGTGGTGGCGGAACACATCCTCCAACACGCCAATCATCGTACTCTTGTCGATGTTTTTCAGTTCTTTGAACTCCGCAAAGTTGCTAATCAAATTCTCCATTGTTGTACTTTGTATGTTTTTAGTTTTTCGCTTCTCTTTTTTTTAAGCCATTAGCCATTCAAGATTATTTAGACTTACTTGAAATCCAAATACTCTTTCACCCACTTAATCTGCCCAAAGGTGTAACTCTCCTCAACCTCCACATCCACCTTGCGCTTCTTGCCCTCCAAGAGTCGCTTCTCGGTGTAGGTAACGGTAATGGCCTCGGGGGTGGCCTCCTTCAAGGTAGCCAACACCTTCACACCGCTAACCAACAGCACCTCCACGGTGGAGCCGATGAGCTTATGATACTGACGCAGAAGTTTGAGTGGCTGGCCTACGCCTGCCGAATAGACACTCAACTCGAAGTCCTCAACCTCCCTGTCGAAGTGCGACTCCACAGCACGGCTCAACTCCACACAAGCGTCCAAGTCGACAGCACTGTCGGCATCAATCACAATCTCAATCTCGTTTGCAGGCGAGCACTTAACATCGACCACAAAGCGGTCGGTGCCCTCCAATGCGGCCTCGGCGGCCTGCCTTATCTCCTTTACGTCAATCATAACTCTTTTGTCTAACGTCTAACGTCTAACGACTAACGACTTTTAGTATTTAGCGATTTCACAACAAGCCATTGCATTATTACTCACAAGCCATTGCATTATTACTCACAAGCCATTGCATTATTACTCAATCACACTCTCGGCCACAGGCCGCAACTGTTGACGTTGGTCGTTGGTCGTTAGACCTCTATCATACTACGAAATTCGGGGACTCATCTGGTCCCCGAATAACGCTTTGCTGTCGCAAAGGTAATACATTTGTTTGACATTGCAAACATTTCCACCTATTTTAATATGTTTTTCACCATTTTTTTGACATAGTCGGCAAACTCTGCGAATGTTTTGGCCCCGCTGGCTATGGTGGCGTTTTCCAGATAGCTCCAAAATTCCACACCACAGACAAAGCCTGTGAAGATATTTGCGAGTCGCAGGTTGGCGATGGGTAGCAGTAGCGAGTCCATCATCCACGCCAGCACAATGCCAGCCATCACGAAGCACAACTTGGTGATGGTGTGCCACGCCTTGCAGCTCTCGAAGTGCCACTCTCCACCCTCGGTGCGCACCCTACGGCGGTCGGCCAACACTCCCGTGAGGAAGTCAACCGCCACAAAGGTCATTGCACACAGTAGGAGTGGCTCCACAGGGGCGAAGAACGACATCACCCCGGCAATGATTCCTGAAATGTATTTTTCCATTGTTTTTCTTGTCTTCGACCGTCGACCGTCAACCGTCAACCGTCGACCGTCTGTCAATTTTGAATTTTGAATTTTGAATTTCCTGTCGCCTACAACACAATGCCCGAATCGATGTTCACGCTGCGACGAATGTTGGAGGAGGCATCATAGGAGGGGAAACTCTGTGGGTTGAGCTCCACGTAGTCCACCGCCGCATCAACAATCACATCGGCATCGGCCTTGGTGCGACGCATCAGTCGGTGGAGCGTTGCCGAGTCCACATAGGTATAGCCCTCGCCAACATACTTAACCACTCCCGACACACCAACACGAGCAGCCAACACGGGCAACAGCAACCTCTTGACATAGAGCGCAAGAGCCAACTTCACATACTCCTCAACAAGAGTGGCGTGTTCCCCCGCAAGAAACTCCTCCAAGAGAGCCTCGCCAAAGACCGGTAGGAGATATTTGCGCTGCGCCGCCACAATGACAGCCTCCGACACCTCCTCGGGGTGCAGGTTATTGGAGCCACCGAAAGCCAATTCCACAACCTCGGCAGCCGTTATAAGAATCTTATTCATAGTTGCTTAGTCCACGTTTTTGAGTCCATACTTAGTTACCTGTGCCACATAAATCTGTTGGTTGGGGTCCTCGGGGTCGTAGTCGAGTCCGTCGGCACGCCTTGCCTCCCACACCTTCATATAGAGTGGCTTGGAGCGTGAGGGCGGGCGGTTGACAATCTCCACACTCTGTCCGTCCTCGCCCAGCACCGACGTGATAAGCGCACGGATAGGCTCCATTAGTTCGGCCTGCTCGCCGAGGATTACGGTGTTGAGCGCGACCTCATATTCGTGGAGGATACGCTCGGCGGAGAAGCCCGTGGAGTAGTCCAGACCACTCAGGGAGCGAAACCACGAGTGGGCGACCACAATATCGGTGGTGGCTTGGTCGTGGAGTGCCTTCCAATCGCCCTCGTTGGAGGAGGTGATGGGAATGAAGCGGGAGCTATCGCCCTCGTCACACTCCTTAATCATAAACATCACCTGCCCGGGTTGGCCCGCAAACCTCTTCTGTGCTGCGGCCATCAGTTCGGCGGCCTGCTCCTCGCTATCCACGCCACCATCCAAGAGCATCACACCGGAGAGTTGGAAGGAGTTTTCGAGGCGTGAGATGTTCCAATCGTCGGTCTTGTAGGCTATGGACGACACGCCCAAACCAGCGATGTAGGGCGGAACGCCATAGTGCGAGAACATAGGCTCATAGTCTTTGTAGTGTATGAGCGAGTGTAGGTTACCATCGGCACCCTCCTCAAAGAGCGGATAGAGTGGGATGGTTACGGCATCGGCCGATGTGTAGTGCGACCAATCGTGGTGCATCAAGACGTGTGCGCCATCCTTGGCAAGTCGGCACTTGGAGGCGTCCTGGTGGAAGAGCGCAAGGAAGGAGTGTTGCGCATCGGTAACCACCTCCACAAAGGCGTTGCCAAAGAGCGCCTTGTCGAAGGCCAGCAGGTTGAGCACCTGTCGCAGACTCTCACCGTGGGAGTTGACCTTGTCCAGAAAAGCTCGGGTACGCACCGCCTCCTCGGGACACGCAAAACCTTTACCGGAGATATAGTCGGCCTTGTCATTGATTATTCGTCGGTGGATGGTGGAGCGACGAGCCAGCAGAGAGAGCGCATTGGGGAATAGGTTGTCCGAGCCCCAACGCCACCACTCACCACCGCCACGGGGCGATGTTGCGCCTCCCACAATACCCACCTTATCGAGCGACGAGAGCGCTCGTGGCGAAAAGACTTTTGGGGTGTATGCTTTTGTTTTCTTTTCCATTGTGCGTTGTATTTCTGTGTGTGTTAATATTAAGATGGGCGGGTGCGCCCGTAGGGGTTGACACCCACCCACCCGAAAAACTGTGAGTTACACCTACCACTACGAGCAGGTCATCCACACACTACTGCTGCCAGCAGCTGGGAATGAAGAGGTTGGAGTTGTAGGTAATGTTGTACTCGACAGTTGCCACTTCCGACACACCGTCAGACTCGTAGGAAACCACACCATCGCCAATCTCCATAGGCTCACTATCGAACACCAGAGCACCCTTAGAGTCGTAGACCGAGATTTCCAATGACCTCACCGAGTCGTCGGCCACAGAGATACCCGCAAGGAAGGAGAAGGTGTCGCCTTCCAGAGTCCACTTTGGAGTTATCAGCGGCAAGCCGAAGCCCACGCTCATCAGCTCGGGCAACAAGTAGTCGCAGCCGGCCATAAAGATTGCCCTCTGACGGTTCTCCATCTCGTCGGGATTGTACCACATACGCACCTCCGTACCGGGATAGTCGCTGGTGTTGACCGCCAGTGCGAGGTTGCGTCGGTCGGTGAGGATTGCAAACGAGTGGGGCATATCGTTTACAATGTTTTTGTAGCCGTTGAGTTGTACGTCAATCACAGGGATACCACGGAAGTAGAGTCCATCCCTGCCGGTCTGCTTGGCCAGGTAGGCTGCTTCGAGGGCCACATTGTCGAGGCACTCCTCGTAGGCATTGTAGACATCGGTGGTTACAAAGTATGCCAACTGTCCCTCCGAGCGCAGCGCCTGCAACTCGCAGGGAGCATTCTCCCAAAGGTTTTTCAGAAGCCTCTCGGCCCACTCGGGCGACTTGTCGCTCTTCGAGTAGCCCTCCAAGTGGAAGCCTTCGGTGTCGGAGAAGTCGTGCATTATCTTCTTCAACAGACCATCGAACGAACCCAGGCTACCCTCGCCACGATCCTGGTTACCATACCACATAGTGGCACGAATACTCTCGGCAATCGAAGCACGGAAGATGTCGGTTTCGGCTGCTTCGAGCTCGGTGCCGGAGAGGTCGTCGAGGTTCACATCGGGACGTGCAGCGATGAGCTCATAGACGGTCGAGAAGTAGTCCTCGGCAGCGTATGCCATCTCGGCCTTCACTTTTGTGAGGTCGATTTTCTTCTGGAACTTCTCCGAGGGGTCGCCGCCATTCCAACCGCGTGTGGTGTACTTTTGGAGCACGTCGCCGTTGCCACGCCAGAAGTGGAGTGTGCTGGTGCCGGGCACATTGTAGAGCACTCGGATGCCCAACTGCTCGGCACTCTTACCGGTGAGCATAGGACGGAAAAAGATGGTGTCCAGAGTGTTACCCTCATACTGTTTGATACTTTCAATTTTTGCCATAATTGTTTGTTTTTAAGTTGTTAATTGTTTTTATTGAACGTCGACCGTCAACCGTCGACCGTCAACCGTCTTTTTAATTAAATTCTTTTCTACGCCCTTGTTACCGCATCTCGGAAGCTGCGCGCATCAATCTCATAGGCATTCTGATTGGCCGTACCTGCGCCCCCGCTCTCCCTGAATGGAGGGTCCTCACACTCTTTGGTGCGTGTAGGCTCGGCGGTGTGTAGCCTTGACGGTGGGATTGTGGGCTTTGCAGGGATGTGCTGTGGGACCTTATCGGCCACCGAAGGCTCCACCATTGCGGTAGGCTCGGCAGGCTTGACACCTCTACCCAAGCCTATCTTCTCCATCAGCCCTCTCAACCACGCCCCCTTTTGCTTCTCGGCCACAGGCAGAGGAGGAAGTCCCAACGAGGATACCACATCCGAGGCCGAGGCGGTGATGGGTGCTGCGGGTATGATGCGGTCAACGAGTCCCGCAGCAAGTGCCTCCTCGGGTGTGAGCCAACGCCCCTTACCCGCATTCTCGTTCATCAGGAGTCGAAACTCCTCTGCGGGCCTACCCGATGCTTCGGCATAGATTTCTGCCAGCCTTTGGTCGCTCCTTTCGAGTAGTTCTTTGGTGAGAGTGAGCGACTGCGAGTTGCCCTCCACGCTACTCTCGCAGCAGTGGATGAGGTAGAAGGCGTTGGCCGAAATCTCGCGACACCCTTTGGATGCAGCCTGTGCGATGACCGTAGCAGCCGAAGCCACATAGCCATAGCAGCGTGTTACGACCTCCACACCAAGTCCCACTGCGGCATCGTGTATGAGGAGCGCATCGCCCAAGTCGCCTCCCGTGGAACGGATGTTGATAACCACCCTGTCGGGACCACCTTCGCCAATCTCGGCCACAGCCTGCTCGAAACGCTCGTAGGTAGAGACCGAACGGCTCTCCTCGCCAAACTGTTCTTCCTCGCTGACACCGATGATACCATCAATATCGATGGATATAATCTTTGCCGAGGAGGTAATTTTAGTGTTTTGTGTTTGCATAAGATGAGTTGTTGTGTTTAGTGATTGTTTGTGTTGGGGTTATTTGTAGGTGGTGTAGATATATTTGCGCACGGTGAAGAAACTCAGGGCCATCTGCTCCGCCACCACCTCCATTGCGGCAACCTTACCATACCCTTTCGCCAGTAGCCTCTGCACCGCCCTCTGCACCGCCCACGCCCTGAGGTGAGTGGCATCAAGTAGCGACTCACGGAGCAACCAATCGACCACCGCAGCGGTATTCCCATCGGTGCCGTTTAGTTCGTCCAACGCCTGCCGTAACTCCTCTGCCGGCAACGACTTTGTAGTCATCATTGCTCCACGAGTGTTGCTTGTTGAACCACGGCGCGTACGGCTTGCTGTGCTGCGCTGATGTCGCTTTCGAGTACATAGACCTTCACCTCTCCGAGTGCCATACGCAGAGCCTCGGCAAGTTCCTCAATGGTGAGCGTAACGGTTTGTGTTTGATTATTGTAAGTCATAGTTTTTTTCTTGCCGACCGACGACCGACGACCGTCAACCGTCAACCGTCAACCGTCGACCGTCTTTTTTTTAATTAGTAATTAGTAAAGAGTAATTAGTAAATATTTTCCCCATTCCCCAATTCGAGCGCATATCGTGAGGAAAATTTTGTGCTAAACGAGAAGCCGACTCCGCAGTTTACTCCTCGTAAATGAGGATGTCGGCTATCGAAGTGCAGTGCAAAATTTACCCACGAGGTGTGCTCGCAACTATGCGTTCGTAACAAAGACACACTTGGTCGAAGGAGCCAAAGGATTGTAGTCACACACCTCCTCCAAACGACACAACACATCCTCACCTTCGAGTCGCAAACGATAGAGAGCCCTGAAATCGCGGCCCGTGGAGTTGGGGAAGGCTATGGCCTCCACCTCGTCGGGCGAGAGGTGCAGGTAGAGGGTTATGCGCTTGGCGTTGTTGAGTGCATCCACCCTCTTCTGCCAATACTCTCCACCGAGTCCCACCACCCCCTCACGCTCCTCAAAGAGTAGCGACAAGGGTGCGTCCCCATCGGGTGTGAAGAACTCCAACAAGGGTATACTTCCTGTTTGGTCCGGTGGCCAAGCCCACTGTTCACCCTCGGAGAGGTGTTGCATCGAGCGATAGGCCACAATCTTGGTGTCGAAGGAGGAGCGCAGCACCACACCATCGTCCTCCACATCCTTGTCGCCCACGGCTATCAGGCTCACCGAAGGGGCAGTAGGCACACTCCCGACCACCGACACCGACGAGGCAAAGAGTGGGTTTTCGTTGCGCTCCACGCCCTGGGTGGCGAAGCGGTTGTGGATGGGTGCGCCCCACTCGCCATAGGGTGTGCCTTCGCTCTCGGCGAGCAGTGCGGAGGCCTTGTCGGTGTGGCGGTAGGCGACCACAAGTGCCGACATTCCACCAGCTCCCAGCTCCTCAATCTGCACACCGTGCCCAAAGTCGACCTTGTCGCTCCAATCGACCACAACATCTCCGTTGCAGAAGGTGCTGTGTGGCTCGATATAGACACGTTTGGTGGAGGTGTCGGTGTAGATTTGCAGGTCGAAGAGGTTTTTCACAGCAGCGATGAGGTCCAACTGCGAGAAGGAGTAGTCGGCCACGTCGGCCCACTCGACGCTCTCGCCCTCTATTGGGGTGGTAACAAAGAGTGGCCTCATCCACGTTCCGTCGAGCAACTGCATAGTCATACCCTCCTCGGCACCCCCGAAGTAGAACATATCGAAATACATACTCTCGCCTGCCGCGAGCCTCTTGGGTTTCGAGCGCACGGTAATCTCCACCAGCCTGCTACCACGCTCCTTCACATAGCCATCATAGAGCGCCCAATCCTCGGTAGCATCCACCATCAGCGCACCACTCTGCTTGCGCAGGCGCAGGTTTGTCACTCGGTTGGCATCGTACAATACGGACGAGAACGGCTGTGTTGTGGTGGCCACCACCACGCCATCCACCCCATCCACCGTGGCCTCCAACGTGTAGGTCGTCCCCTCTGTTGCACCGAAGATGGCCAGCGTGTAGATCCTACCCGCCACAAATCCCTCGCCTCGGCGGTCGGCATAAGTGTTGGTCGGCTCAAAGGTTATGCTGTCCCCAAAGGCGGGCCGTATCTTGTTGAAGCAGAGCAACTGGGTGCGAGAGATGATGCGTGTGTCGGTGATGTAGCGGAGGTGGTACTCAAAGGCCACCGCCACAGCACTCTCGGCCGTGAAGCAGATGCGCCCTGTGTGGTCGAAGTGGAAGGCCTCCGAGGAGTTACTACCCTCCACATTCAACACTTCATCCACAAGGTTACCCACGGTGTGGTAGTTGGCCAAATGGTCGGCATAGACACGCCCAAACTCGTTTGCCTCCACCGTGTCGCTTGCCGCCGAGCGCACCGCCTTGAAGTTCATCGTTGCGGCTGCCGAGTCCACGTTTCTCTCGTTCCAACGGCCACTGATGTAGAGCGACGAGAAGAACTCCGAGGAGAGGAACGACGAGGAGACCTTGTAGCCCGACTGGGCAAAGATGGCATCCAAGAGCGAGCGCAGGTGGAGCATAGGGTGGTAGTCGTCGAGGGAGATACGGCGTACTTGGTGGCTTGGAGAGCCCTCCACCCTACGTCCTCGCTCCACGGGTAGATACCTCACAAGAGCCTCATCCCAATCGTGCCAACTGTGGAACACCGTGGGCGAGTCCAGCGTGGTGTGGTAGTCCACCGGCAGGGAGCGCAGCGAGGAGGAGGCCGCACGCACCCACTCCTTGGCAGGGCCGATGATGTTGAAACGATAGTATCCACCCTCGCCCAACACACAAGCGGTGAGCATTACCACACCCTCGATAATCACACTACCGCCCCACTCCACCCTTGCGGTGTGCAGCGTGTGATTGAAGACGTGTGCAGCGTGTGGCTGTTCGCAGTCGCCCATCAGCGCGCAATTGTTGGGCGTTTGCGGAATGGTTATACTCTTGGAATAGGAGGCTCGTCCCCACTGCGTGGAACTCAACGAGGCTATGGATAGCGACACCGAGAGATCGGTACGCTGGTCAATATCGGCCACTTGGCCATCGATGAAAAGTTGTAACATAAATCCTTTGTCCAACGTCTAACGTCTAACGACTAACGACTTTTTAATTAGTAATTTAGTAGAGAGTAATTAGTAAATATTTTCCCCTATCACCCCTATTGCCCCTATCGCCCTTAAAGACCTTAAAGACCTTGGGGAGGTTAGGGAATTTAGGGAGCACCACAACTACCGCTCCCCTAAGTTAGGGGAGCTGTCCGAAGGACTGAGGGGTCTGTCACTTTTCAATTTTCAATTTTCAATTTACCAATAGGTTGTTTTCTTTGCGGGTCGCAACACAAGCGACACACCACGTCCCACACCGGAGAGTCGGGTTTGGGATGAGAGTAGCACCATAGGAGTGGCCACACCACCCTCCACAACCCACACTCGGGGCGAGGTGGCAATGCCTTCCAGGTGCGCCACAACCTCCCTCGACACCACCCCGCTGTCGAGCCTCCACACTTTCCACCCACTCTTGTAGAGAATGGTGGTACCATCCGTAAGCTCCGCTACCGACGAGTCGGCCTCCACCTCCTTGCGCATCGCAAGGGGGAAGGTATGGTAACAAATGCGCCCGTCGGCATCCAACCAAGCGAGCCTCACAGCCTCGGGCTGCACAGGAGCGAGGGTGTAGGTAACCGTGCCCAGCGACTCCTCGCCCACCACAATCTCAATGGAAAAGCTCTCCAACTCCTCCGGGCGGACGGAGCGTGAGATAATCTCGTCGGCACACACCACCCACACCCAAAGACCATCATTGGAGAGGGTTTTAGTGTAGATGTTATACTTCTCGCCTGTTGATAGGACCACCTTCGCACAGATGTTGCGCTCTCGCCCTACGACAAAGGCTATCTCATCCACCTCACCGGCACTTATGCGACGACTCTGATTTGTGTCCCCCACGATGGCGGGAGCCGTGAGGTTGGTGTGGGAGAGAGTGAAGGTCATCTTGTGGCTCTTCTGATTGTCGCCCCACAGTGCCGTGAGCCTGACATTACGCCCTGCTGCCTCATTAAAAGCACAACGGTCGAGGATGATGGGCTGGGGGTTGAGCCTACGGTGTAGGTAATTGTGCAACGAACACTCCACCTCGGCGGCACCCACAAATCGCTTGGTACCAAGCAGACCAACCACGTCGTCTTGAAAACTAACCTCAAAGGGTTCATTGGGGGTTACCTCCTCGAAGCGGAGGATGTTGTCGGCAAAAACCGACGAATAGTTTTGGGGATAGGATGTAAGTTTCATATCGGCAATTGTTCAATTTTTCAACTTATTATTCCACTCGGAAAAGTTCCACTCTCAGACTCATCGCCATAGCCACATCGCCTGCGTGGGTTACGCCTCCCGCAATGGGAGCCAACTCCCTCAGGGTAAGCCCCACGACCGCCTCGGCCTCGGCCACCCTCTCGGCAACCCACAGAGCATCCTGCTCGATGATGGCCAACGACGGAGCGCTCTTATCGGCAGGTTTTTGCCTTTGTATCAACATCTTGACCACAATGTCATAGGTGATAACATTGGACTCTACCGCACTTTCGACGACCAATTTAGGCTCGCCAACGACAGCCATAGGGAACCCACGCAGACTCACTGCCGAGGGCAACTCGGCGACAGTAGACACATTGTAGTCCCTACTTTTTAGGACCTCTTCTAAAAGGTCCAACAACTTTTTTCTTGTGTTCATAATCTGATTTCTCGCTGGTTTAAGATTGCTTATTTATTCAATTTTTGAACAAATATAATATACCAAAATAGGGGTTGTCAATACCCAAAGTGTAGAAATTTTTGGTATGTTGTGCGTGAAGCCACCCTTTGCGACTGATAATTAAAGGGTTGTGCCGAGGTAAAAATTTTTGAACTATTTTTCGTTTTTTGTATCCGAAATATGGATACCTATATATTATATAGAACATTCTCCCCTAAGTTGGGGGAGAATGATTTCTCCTCCCCTACGAAAGGGGAGGTGAGGGAGGGGTGGTCGTAATTGCGCTCGGCGGCCTCGCCGAGCAGTGCCGAAGGCGGGTGAGGTCTGTAAAAGAGCAGAAAGGGCAGAAAGGGCAGAAAGAGTGGAAAAGAAAATAAAACTCTGCGCCAACGGCGCACCTTAATTTTCAATTTTCCATTTTCAAGTTTCAATTAAAATTGACGTTGGACGTTGGACAAAAAAAATAGCACAGATTGCGGAGGAAATTTTGCACCAGCGTCAGGATGACGCTTTCCCCATTTTGGTTGTGTTACTATCAAACGTAGGATAGCGGTTAAATCTAAAAAGGACGAGGCGAGTTTTAGGCGCAGGCACAGCCTGTTTTGTGTAGATGGAAGGTTGTCGTGCTTTCGAGTGTCAGGAAGCCCCACAACCTAAAAAATGATTTTTGCGGAGGAAATTTTGCACCAGCGTCAGGAAGCCTTTGATAGCGGTTAAATCTAAAAAGGACGAGGCGAGTTTTAGGCGCACAAGAAAGCGGAGTCCGCAGTTTGCTGACGCAAATGAGGAACTCCGCTTATCGCTGTGCAACGACAAAATCGCCCGTTACTTTTTAGATTTGGGGGCCAGCATCATCGTCATACGCTTACCCTCCAACTTCGGCATCATCTCCACCTTGCCATACTCTTCGAGGTCGGTGGCAAAACGAAGCAAGAGAATCTGGCCCTGCTCGCTGAACACAATCGAACGACCACGGAAGAACACATAGGCCTTAACCTTTGCACCTTCCTGCAAGAAGTTCTGTGCGTGACGGAGCTTGAAGTTGTAGTCGTGGTCGTCGGTCTGGGGACCAAAACGAATCTCTTTGATTACCACCTTGGTCTGTTTTGCCTTTATCTCCTTTGCTTTCTTCTTCTGCTGATAGAGGAACTTCTGGTAGTCGGCAATGCGACAAACAGGAGGATCTGCCTTGGGTGAAATCTCAATGAGGTCCATCTCCATCTGGTCGGCCAGAAGGATTGCCTCTTTGATACTCATCACCTGTGCGCCCTCAATATCGTCGCCCACAACCCTCACTTGGGGTGCGGTAATCTGGTTATTGATGCGGTGCTCGCTCTGCTGCTTGGACTGAGGTCCTTGCTGTGGGCGCTGCTGTTGTGGATAGGTCGGTTTTGGTCTGTAAGGTACTGCCATCCTAATCTTAAATGTGTGTTAGAGTAATATTTATGTTATTTGTATTCCTACTGATTGTCGATTTCGGCAGCCACAGCATCCTTTATCATCTGTGCAAAAGCCTCGGCGGTCATCTGTCCCTTGTCGCCTACGGCCTGCTGACGTACGGATACCAAACCCTCGTTCTCCTCTTTCTCGCCAACGATGAGCAGGAAGGGGATTTTTTTGAGCTCGTTATCACGTATCTTGCGACCAATCTTTTCGTTACGGTTGTCAATCTCGCTGCGAATATCGCAATTATTTAGATATTTAGAAACTTTTTCTGCATAATCGTTATATTTTTCGCTAATTGGCAACACCACGCACTGGGTAGGAGCGAGCCACAAGGGGAACTTACCGCCGGTGTGCTCCAACAACACAGCCACGAAACGCTCCATCGAGCCGAAGGGTGCGCGGTGAATCATAATGGGCCTGTGAGGTTTATCGTCGGCACCGGTGTAGGTCAAATCGAACCTCTCGGGCAGGTTGTAGTCCACCTGAATAGTACCCAACTGCCACTTACGACCGATGGCGTCCTTGACCATAAAGTCCAACTTGGGACCATAGAATGCTGCCTCGCCATACTCAACAACGGTTTTGAGGCCCTTCTCTGCGGAGGCCTGAATGATGGCCTGCTCGGCCTTCTCCCAATTCTCGTCGGTACCGATGTATTTTTCCTTGTTATTGGGGTCACGGAGCGAAATCTGTGCCGTAAACTCGTCGAACTTCAAGGTCTTGAAGATGTAGAGCACGATGTCAATAACGTTCTCAAACTCCTGCAACAGCTGGTCGGGGCGCACGAAGAGGTGTGCATCATCCTGGGTAAATCCCCTCACACGGGTAAGACCGTGCAACTCACCACTCTGCTCATAGCGGTAAACGGTACCGAACTCTGCAAAGCGCAATGGGAGGTCTTTGTAGGAGCGAGGTTTGAATTTGAAAATCTCGCAGTGGTGGGGGCAGTTCATCGGTTTAAGGAGGAATTCCTCGCCCTCGTAGGGGGTGTGGATGGGCTGGAACGAGTCCTTACCATACTTGGCATAGTGGCCCGAGGTAACGTAGAGTTCCTTCTGGCCGATGTGGGGAGTGATAACCTGCTCGTAGCCATATTTCTTCTGCACGGCTTTGAGGAAGTTCTCCAAACGGCCCCTCAGGTCGGCACCCTTGGGCAACCACAAGGGAAGGCCCTGACCTACCCTCTGCGAGAAGGTGAAGAGTTCGAGCTCCTTACCGAGTTTGCGGTGGTCCCTCTTCTTGGCCTCTTCCAACACTGCGAGGTACTCGTCGAGGAGTGCCTTCTTGGGGAAGGTGATACCATAGATACGGGTGAGCATCTTGTTCTTCTCGTCGCCCCTCCAATAGGCACCTGCGATGCTGGTGAGCTTAATAGCCTTAATCACGCCTGTGTTGGGCAAGTGGGGACCACGGCAGAGGTCCGTAAAGGAGCCATTGGTGTAGAAACTGATTTTGCCATCTTCGAGGGCTTCAATCAACTCCACTTTATATTGGTCGCCTTTGGCTTTGAATGTTTCGAGAGCCTCGGCTTTGGGCACCTCACGACGTACCACATCCTCCTTGGTGCGTGCGAGTTCCTCCATCTTCTTCTCAATCTTCACAAGGTCGCCCTCGGTGATGGGTGTGGGGCTGTCAACATCGTAGTAGAAACCGTTCTCGATGCTGGGGCCGATACCGAACTTGATACCGGGGTACAACTCCTGCAAGGCCTCGGCCAGCAGGTGGGATGAGGTGTGCCAGAAGGTGCGTTTACCATCCTCGTCATCCCATTTGTTAAGTTTGATTTCGGCATCCTCTGCGATGGGTGCGGTGAGGTCCACGACCTCTCCGTTCACAGTTGCCGACAACACATCAGCCGCCAAGCGTGGGCTGATACTCTCTGCGATTTGCAGCGCAGTGATTCCCTCGGCATACTCACGAATGCTGCCGTCAGGGAAAGTGATTTTGATTTGTTTCATAGTGTTTAGTTAATGTTTGTGGGGCACCGCAATACGACCTGCGGCCTACCGCCCCTGTTATCTTGTTATTATCGTATTTTTCTTTTTTCCGTCGACCGTCAACCGTCAACCGTCAACCGTCGACCGCTAATTTTCCATTTTCAACTCCTTGATGTCGCTCACGTTCCTATCGTTCCTGTCGCCCCTATCACCTCGGTGGCCTCTCTCCCTCTCGTGGTGTGGGAGTGGGTTGGCAGCATACTCTGCCTCCCTCTGGCGACTCTCGAAGATGTCGAGGGCCATATATATAGCGTTACGCATCGAGCTCTCGTCGGCCACACCCTTACCTGCGATGTCGTAACCCACGCCGTGGTCGGGCGAGGTACGCACCACCGAGAGGTTGGTGGTAACGTTCACACCATAGGGGGTGAGCATCTTGAAGGGAGCAAGCCCCTGGTCGTGGTACATAGCCAGCACCGCATCATACTTGCGGTAGCCGCCCGTAGCAAAGAAGCCGTCGGCCGCAAAGGGGCCAAATGCCAACGTACCCTTCTCGTAGGCCTCCACAATGGCGGGCTTGATAATCTCCTGCTCCTCGCCACCAAGCAGGCCACCATCGCCTGCGTGTGGGTTGAGAGCCAACACCGCAATCCTCGGCTTACGCACTCCGAAGTCCTCCCTGAGCGACTTGTCGAGTTGACCGATACGCTTAACTATCAACTCCTTGGAGAGCAGTCCTGCCACCTCTGCCACAGGAACGTGGATGGTAACAAGTCCAACCTTCATCATATCGCTGCACATCAACATCAGAGCCTCGCCCTCAAACTCCTTGGCCAAGAACTCCGTGTGGCCCGTAGCCTCAAAGCCCTCGCCATTGACGCAGTTTTTGTTGATGGGTGCGGTAACAATCACATCCACATCGCCGGCCTTCACATCGGCCACTGCCCTGCGTAGCGACTCCACAGCCACCACACCGCCCTCCGACGAGGCCACACCTGCCGTGGTTTTCATCTCGGCCGTACCACACTCCACGAGGTTTAGTTTGCCGTTCCTTGCATCGGCAGCCGAGCGCACCACATTGAAAGCCACCTGCTCGCCACCCTCAACGGTGGATTTGTAGAAAGCGAGCGACTTGGAGGAGCCATACAGCACAAAGGTGGCCATATCAAACATACGGCTGTCCCTGAAAATCTTAATCACCGTCTCGGCACCCACACCATTGGGGTCGCCAAGCGTAATACCTATTGTAATGTTTTCTATCATTTTGTCCAACGTCTAACGTCCAACGTCGACCGTCTTTTTAATTATTAATCAGTTCTCTTAAAATGACTTTTTTGGGTGGAAAATTTTGTGCCAACCGAGCGAGCAAGTCCGCAGTTTACTCTGCGTAAATGAGGAACTTGCGAGGCGAAGGTTGGTGCGAAATTTACCCGCAAAAAACCATTTTACTCCTCCTCGGGGGCACTCCACACAAACTCCCTCTTTCCACCCAAGCCAAAGCGGAGGTAGGTGATGGGCATACCCTGCGCGAGGAACTTACTCTCATAGGCGGTCTTAACCGAGAGCACCTCGTCGGCAAAGCCCGTACCATAGATGTCGTTGTTGGCCACCTCCACCGGCAACTCGTTCTGCGCAATCACATCTTTGGTAAATTCGTGCAGGAACTGCGAGTCGGTTTTGAGGTTGATGGCTCCACCCTGCTGCAAAATCTTCGCATAGCGAGCCAGGAACAAGGGGCCCGTCAGGCGGTGTTTAGCCCTCTGCTTGGGCATCTGTGGGTCGGGGAAGGTAATCCAAATCTCGCTCACCTCGCCCTCGGCAAACATCGAAGCAATAAACTCGATGCGTGTGCGCAGGAAACCCGCATTGGGAATCCCCTTCTCGGTTACCGTCTTGGCACCTCGCCACATCCTTGCGCCCTTGATATCCACACCGATAAAGTTCTTGTCGGGGTTGCGCTCGGCCAGAGCAACGGTATATTCGCCCCTACCGCAACCCAACTCCAACACTATGGGGTTGTTGTTACCAAAGAACTCCTCGTGCCAACGCCCCTTCATCGGGTGGTCCTTGTCAAAGACCTCCTCAAATGCGGGTTGTACCAAACATTTGAAAGTGAGGTTTTCGTTAAATCTGCGTATCTTATCTTTTCCCATTATATTTTTGTCTAACGTCGACCGTCAACCGTCGACCGTCAATTTTGAATCTTCAATTTTCAATCTCTACTCCCACGTTCCACACGCCTTCAACCTCGTGTATTGGGGCAAGCGTGAAGGTATATGTCCCCTCGGTGAGCCTTGCATCCTCCACCCATAGGGCCTTGAGTTCTTCAAACGAGCCACCCTGTCGGGAGCCACTCACGGGCAACACAACCTCTCCGCTAACCTCGGCAGAGTCAGGAGCCACAACCCTCACCTGCAACCTCATAGGCTCGGACACACCGTCAAACTCCCTACGGGCCACAACGCTTATGGTGTGCAACGAGGCAGTGTCGGTGGCAGCGAAACAGAGGTCAACACCCTCTCCTGCGCTCCACCCTTTGGGGTCCACGTCGGCAACCACTGCTCCGTGTGGGACAATCCTACACCCCACCATCGCCACAGCGGCCAACACAACCAGCAACCCACGCACACCCTTCATACGGCTCTACTCCTGCTTGGCATTTGCTTCGCCCTGTGGCTTGGACCTACCTTCGCCCTCCTGACGTGGTTTACCCTCGCCCTGCTGACGACCACCCCTGCCACGGTTGTTGTGGTGATTACGACCTCCGTTACCCTTGTGGCGGTTGTTGCCTCCACCGTTGGTATTGCCATTCTGGTTACCTCCACCGTTGGTGTTGCCGTTCTGGTTACCTCCACCATTCTGACCACCCTCCGGCTTGGGTTTTGCCTCACCCTGCTGTTTGAGTTTGTTATCGCCCTGCTGACGGGGCTTATTCTCGCCCTGCTTGGGCCTGTTCTCCCCCTGCTGTTTGGGGGCATTATCACTCTGCTTGGGCTGACCTGCCTCGCCACCTTTCTGGTTTTGACCCTGGTTATTCTGACCATTTTGACCACCCTTGCCAGCCTTATTCTTACGTTTCTTGTTGCGTTTGGCCTTATCAAAGCGGGTGATGCTATCCTCGCCAATCACATTGACGTAGGTCGGCTCCTCCTCGGTGGTAGTATATACAGTGTCGGAGGTTATCTTCTCGGGCTTCTTACCCTCAGCGTTGAGCCTTGCAATCTCCTTCACTCGTCCCACACTCAGCGTTACCAAACCCGCCATCGAGCCGGGCTGGGTACTGAAACTCATCGTGCGAGCCAAGATGTCGCTCTTGACGTGGAAATAGTCGGCATCGAGAGCCTGCAAGGGACCATTGAGTTTGGGGAAGTCCTTGCGAGCATCGAGGTAGCTGTCGAGCTCATAGCTCAAACAGCATTTCAGCTTGCTACACTGACCTGCCAACTTCTGTGGGTTGAGCGAGAGGTCCTGCATACGTGCTGCACCTGTGGTGACCGAGTTGAACGAGCTAATCCACGAAGCACAACAGAGCTGCCTACCACACGCACCCAAGCCACCAATACGACCAGCCTCCTGACGTGCACCAATCTGCTTCATCTCGATGCGGATGCGGAATTGGTCGGCAAAGACCTTGATGAGTTCACGGAAATCCACCCTCTCGTCGGCAATGTAGTAGAAGATGGCCTTGATGCCGTCGCCCTGAAACTCCACATCGCCAATCTTCATATTGAGGCCCATATCGGCAGCAATCTGACGCGAGCGAATCATCACCTCGTGCTCCCTGCCCACAGCCTCGTGCCACTTCTCAATATCGTAGGGACGAGCCTTGCGATAGACCTTGCGGAACTCTCCATTGGCGGGGTTGAAACCCACCCTGCGCATCTGACGTGCCACCATATCGCCCGTGAGCGACACGATACCGATATCGTGGCCGGGTGAAGCCTCCACCGCCACAATGTCGCCAATGGCCAGCGGGAGGTTGTTGACGTTGGCATAGTAGCCACGGTGGGTATTTTTGAACCTCACCTCCACAATGTCGGTAGGCTGATTGTCGGGATACTCTCCGAGCCAATCTGTTTCGTGGAGTTTGTAGGCACCGGGGCGAGCCACTGCGCTCATCTCCTGCTGCTCACCACAACGGCAGAACTCGCAACCGTGGCCGAGTGAAATGTCGGCCTTGCGGCCCTCCACCACAATCCTGCGGCTCTCGGGGATAAGATCCTCGTTCACCTCCACAGAGGCCTCAACGACCCATTTTGAGGTCCCAATGACCGTGTCGTTTGCCTCCGTAGAGAGTGTTTCATTTATGTTTGTATTTTGTGTTTCCATATAGTTATCCATTTTAACCTACAAATATAATGAAAAATTGAGAATTGAGAATTGAGAATTGATATTTTTCCCTC
>JAGBGK010000054.1 GCA_017936005.1 Tidjanibacter sp. | reverse complement strand
AGCATCTCGAACATTGTGTGGTGGTAGGTATCGTGGCCCACCTCTTCGAGGTCGTTGTGCTTACCCGACACACGCAGACACTTTTGGGTGTCGGCAGCGCGAGGGAATTTACGCTCGGCGTTACCGAGGAAAATATCCTTAAATTGGTTCATACCTGCGTTGGTAAACATCAGCGTGGGGTCGTTTTTCACAACCATCGGAGCCGAAGGAACAATGGTGTGCCCCTTACTCTCAAAGAATTCCAGGAACTTTGCCCTGATTTCGTTACAAGTCATCATATCTATTAGAGTTATTACGTTTCTTTACTCACATTTTCAAGGTTGCAAATTTACATATTTTACTCTAATTTTGCCCCCACAGAGGAGCATTTTTACACCAAATGGCAAAAAAAGAGTATATTTTTAACCCCACAACGCTCGCCTACGAGCCTGTTCGCCGTCCCGCACGACTGCGTAGGTATATTATTGCTCGACGCGGAATACTCCTTTTCATTGTCGCTGCGGTAGTCAATTTGGTCTATTCGTTTGAGTTTTACACGCCGAAGATGCACGCCATCGAGAGCGACCGAAGCGATATTTTGGGACAGTATGACGTACTTTCCGAACGCATTAGTTCTATGGGGACGACCATTGGAGAGATTGCCCAAAGGGACAACTTCGTATATCGCCCACTCTTCGGTGCAGACACCCTCTCTTTGATGGGCATCTACTCTCCATTCTCCGAGAGTTTTTATAATGGTTTCGAAGAAGATTGGCAGCAGGTAGCCCGCCACACTTGGCAGCAGCTTGACCAACAAACCCGCCTACTCTACCGTCAGAGCATCTCGCTTGACCAGCTGCAAAGCCTGTCGAAGAACAAGGAGAAGATGGCGGCATCCATCCCTGCCATTTGGCCCATCAACAAAAAAGACCTCCGTGGTCCCATCGGTGCCTATGGCCGCAGGCTGCACCCTATCTACAAACGCTACATACACCACAAAGGTATTGACTTTGGCGGAAGGCGTGGTGACCCCATCTATGCCACCGGCAACGGAGTGGTGTCGCACACCGAGAAAGGTTTGCGTCGCAGGGGATATGGTCAGCAGATTGTCATAGACCACGGTTTTGGCTACAAGACTCGTTATGCACACCTAAACGAGCGACTTGTGAAGAAAGGTCAGGAGGTTAAGCGAGGCGAACTCATTGGTTATATGGGCAATACGGGCGGCTCCACCGGTCCGCATCTCCACTATGAAGTTATCTATATGGGGCGTGATGTGGACCCCATCAACTACTTCCGCAGAGATATGAGCGAAGCCGAGTTTGAGCGCATCATATCAGAGGCCAAAGTCACCACATTTGAAACTCTCGACAACAACGAAAGCAGTGTAAATGAGTAGGATTTATCGCAAATACCCACCCAGCGAAAGCCGTGCCAGCCGCATAGGCAGTGTAGTTAGCAACTTACTGCTTAATGTTCTGGCTTTCTGCGGTATGCTCGTGGTGTGCTACCTTATCTTCTCGCTTTTCGACACTCCTGCACAACACAAAATAAAGGAGGAAAATCTCGCCCTTGAAGCCGAGTATGCGGCCATTGAAGCGCGCTACGACACGGTAGCACAGGCACTTGACAACGTCATTGCCAGGGACAAGAATGTTTTTCGTATTCTCTTCGAGAGCGAGCCATACGACTTCAAGGAGAGTGCCATAGAGAGCCGACTCGACAACTACGACCGTTTGTCGAGCCTCAGCGAGAGCGAGCTCTACCGCGAGATGACCGAGCGTATGCGTCGTCTGGAAAAGGGACAACACACCACCCTTGCACTCTTTGAACGTATCAATAACTCGGTTGACAGTTTGGGTACAAAAGCAAACAACATACCTGCCATTCAGCCCGTTATCAACAAGGAACTCACTCTGCTGACCGCCTCTTACGGTATGCGCATTCACCCCTTCTACAAGAGCCTTACCTCACATCAGGGTGTAGACTACACCGTTCCTGTGGGCTCTCGTGTGTTTGCCACAGCCGATGGTACCATCAAGGAGGTAAAGACACGCAAGACCACCTCGGGTCGTACCATTGTCATCAACCACGGTGGCGGCTATGAAACGCAATACAGCCATCTCTCTCGCATTGATGTAAAGAAGGGACAAAAGGTAAGACGTGGTGACATCATAGGCCTCACTGGCAATAGTGGTCTTTCGCTCTCGCCCCACCTCCACTACGAGGTAAGGTTTAACGGTATGAGGGTTGACCCAATCCACTATTTCTTTATGGAGCTCTCACCCGAGGAGTATCAGCGCATCATCCAGATTGCCCAGAGCGGAATGCAGTCGTTCGACTAAAAGTCACTGCCCAAAAAGACAACATCCTCCGTCAATACTTGACGGAGGATGTTGTCTTTATACCGCTACTCTACTTTGGTCGTTGGAGGACCGACAAAGGAGCGTTTCAAGCCTCCGAAGTCAAGAACAATCTTCTGCAATACCACGCCAGCATCGCCACAGTGAATTTTAAGCGTATGGCGGCCAGGCCCGGCAACTTTCATTGTAGTCTTTTTGATAGAGCAGTTTTTCAGTACATTCTCGCTCCACGACTGCGAGTACTCGTGGGAAGAAATAGTTGGTTGCGCCACAAAAATATCATCAATACTCACGCCATAGCGCAGTTCCTCATTGGTGGCATCGTGACCTGCATACTCATTGCCAAACTCCTCCTTATCATAAAGTAGGAATGTTGGCAGTGTATAGGTGTATACATCCACGGAACCTTCGCTGAAAGTATAGAAATCATACTCCAAACGGGGCCCCTTTTCGTAGAGATTTTGCTCCTTTGCCAGAGGGTTACCCATCTGCACCGAGCGATTCTCCACTCCGAGGTTATTAATGATAGTCATACGTATATCTTCGTTCTCGACTTTGCGGTGAAAATCGGCAGCAGAAATGGACACATAGCCTCCATTCTCCACAAACAAACCACTCAAATTTTCACCCTCGGGCAACACCGGATTAAACACCGACACCCATACACGCTCCAACCTACCTGCACCAACAATGTGGATATATTCAAGCAAATCTTCGCCTTGGGGGATTTTCGTCCAATCGATGCTAACCACCACACTTTGCTGTTCGTCAACAACGCCTTGCATCCTATCCACCACAATCCAATCGGCAGAAGTCGTCAGGCTCCAATCAAAAGGAATAGTGCCCTTATTGTATATATCGAAACGATAGGTCTGCGTTGGGTGCAATGCGCTAAATGTAGGCAGAGCTTTGAAATTAGCACCACCACGCACAATGTCGCTCTGTTCGGTCCACACTCCCATTTCGGCTTTGTCTTTCAGCGTAATAGTATCGAGTTTGGGGGGCTCGAAGTAGTGGGCCGTTGAACCGTGCTTGATGGACATAAAGTTGGCCCACTTACCACCTAATAGAGAATTATACTCCTCTGTGAGCCTTGCCAACTCATCATAGCTTGCCATCGACTGCACACCCACAGAACCTGCCGAAGCACGCCCCTGAGATACGTACCAACGATTCTTTTGTGCCAACAACAAGAATGTATTCATCTCTTCGCATCCACGTACAGGATAGTGTACCAATTGGAAATATGCGGCCTTGGCTTCCTCCGAAAGCATATCATAGAGTTGCTGTGAACGCGCACCGAGAGCTGCATAGTCTTCCAATCTACGATCGGCCTCACGATAGTTTGCAAAAGAGTAGTCGGTATCCGTAACAATCTCCTGTTTGCCGTGTCGAGTGTTCCACTCAAACCCCCAGCCCATATACTCCGGTTTGCTGGTGAATGATAGGCGATAGTATTCATCCATAATGGCACGCAACTCCTCACGATGCCCGCTGCCAAAAATAGAAGCAAGCCAATCGCCGTGATGTGTTGCCACATTATCAAAGTTGAAACTCTCATAATCATACGCCAAATCGAGGAAGAATTCCATTGCGAATTCACAGGGTTTAATATCACCCACGTTGAGCAACCATATACGGTCGCCACCCGTTTGGTAGACCTTCGACAACTCCTCATACATCAGTTGTGGAGGTGTAGTACAAAGCCATAAGTAATCGTGTGGTTTGCCGTGATAGGAAACGTGATAGTAGACACCCGAACGCCCCGAACGCTCTCTTTCACGAGGATTTGACAAGCGTTTCAGATAGCCAAAATTATCATCGGGCCAAATGATTGTAACCTCATCCGGAAGTGCCATTCCCTTCTCGTAAATATCGAGTACCTCCTTATAGGGAGTGAATGCCTGTGGAATATCCACAAGTGGTTTGCCAATCACATCGCTCAATATTTGTCGTTGGTCGGCAAGTGCGCTCTCCAAAATGGCCTTGCGGTCCTCGAAACTACGACTACCCTCCATTGCTTTGTCGTGCAATCCACGCAGGGCAAGAGTATAGACATTCTCATACTGTCCATTCTCTTCCACTCTCTTACGCAGTACACCGTTAATGGTTTCCTTGTTGGTTTGGTAGTTCCACTCTCCCTGCACCTTCTTATTCCACTCTCGGGCATTATTATATAGCAGTGGTTCACAATGTACGGAGCCCATAACGATACCGTAGGTATCGGCCACCACCTTATTTTCGGCAATCTCATTGAAGGCCACCGAGCGACGGTGCATCGCAGGACAGAGGTAGTTGGCTTTCAGTCGCAGGAGTAACTCACACACTTTTGCGTAGGTTTTTGGGCCAATAGACCCCGTTTCCGGCTCAAAAGTCTTGGTTGCCCAAGGGAGTAGGCCCCAATCTTCGTCGTTGATAAAAATGCCCCTATATTTAACCGAAGGCTCGTCCGACACATAGGATTGCACATCAACAGCCACCTTGCGGTGTTTCTCCACCGGAACATCGGCCCACCAATACCAGGGCGACACACCGATAGACTCCGATATGGATAGCAGGCCGTAGGCTGTTCCTCGACGGTCACTACCAGCCACAACCAATGCCCGCTCTATGCCCTTGAAAGGCCTATCCACACGGAAGAGTCCAAACCTCTCCCACCCTTCAGCAAAACCACTCACATCAATCTTTCCCGCCTTTACCAAAGCGTCAATGGGGGCACTCTGGCCAATGGTTCCTACGATGATTACATTTTTGGCAGAAGAGGGAAGTGTTGTTGTAATCTTCGGTCGGCGGCCACTAACAGCCTTCACATCATCGGCAAACATTTTGGCCGATGTTGCAACCACCACAGCATCCTCTGCGTCATAGTATATGGCCGCCACCCTACTACCAGACACAATCTCAAAGGCTCCTTTATTGTCTGACAGTGCAACTTGGGCACAGGTAATAGTTCGGCCACCAATCAGAAGCAGAATAATGGTGAGTGTTATAGTTCGCAATCTCAACATAGTCGGGTTTATTTATTCGTAGGTTGGTCAGTATAGTAGATGAAATCTCGCACAAATAGTTTGTATGGCTTTTCGTAGTTAGTCCAACGCAGTTCCAACTCATATTCGCCCTTTGGCAGGCCATAGATATGATAGATATCATATCGGCGATGGAGGAAGTTGATTGGCATATCAAAAGTAGCCCACTTCTCGCCATTGAGGTAGAGGTCAAACCAAGCCACATAATCCTCCGAGCCTTTACCCTGACGCATCGTGCCGTGGATAATAAATCCCGTACCGTTGAATTTGGCCTTGAAGGTATCGCTGTCGGTAAAACTCTGATCAAGGTGGATACGCTCCACGGGATAGAGTCCCTCGAAGCTCTGTTCAAGGGCCACAGGTTCAATCTTCACACGAGGGATAATGTAGTTCTCCTCCGTAACTTCTCCACCGGCACCTTTCACCACTTGCTCGGCGTGCCTCATACCCATTGCATAAACATCCTTCATCGAGGACTCCGTGTAGGGGAATTTTATGGTATCAACAAGCTCTATGGAACGAGTCCACTCCTCGCCAATGCCATCATAGCCAAGCATCACACCGAGGATACCACCTGCTGTTGCGGGGTTACAATCGGAATCCTGACCGCATCGTGTTGAGATGTCGAGCGTCTTGTAAAAGTCCTTCTCACCATACAGCAGTCCCATAACCACATAGGCCGAGTTGAGCGCAGCATCAATGTTATACTCGTGCAACACGCCATAGCCACAAGCGATATCTTCCTCGCCGTGCAACTGCTGCAACTCCTCCCAAGCGGCCCTCCAATCGGTGGGATACTTGCGCCAGAGGGCAATGGTGTTGGCGATACATTTGTAGTAGCGGCTTTCGGCAGGAATGGCTTTCAGAGCCTCGGTTACGACCTCCTCCACACTGTCGCTCACAAAGGCCATTGCATACATTGCGGCCACATAGACACCTCCATAGTAGCCGTCGCCATAGTTCATAATATGGCCAACCTTGTCGCAGAATTTGCTCGACTCGTTAACCAAACCGGGCGACATCAAGCCCACAAAGTCGGCTTCAATCTGGAAGTCGATATCGTCGGCGTGTGGATTATTCATCCAATGACCCGACTGTGGGGGCATAATGCCACGCAGGATGTTGTAGCGTGCAATCTGATTGGCGTGCCAGAGTTTGTAGTCGGCATTTGCAAATGTGGTGGCAAACACATCCACGGGAGCATCCATACCGTGCTTTTCGATAACCTCCATAAAACAGATATCCATATAGATATCATCATAGAGGCCTGCACGATTTTCAAAGGTGGTCTTCACATATTCGTCATACCACGGGATCTCGTGCTCTTCCGGAATGGGTACCCCCTTGAACTTGAACTCAGTGGGGCCACCATAGGTGCAGCCGATGACCTGACCGGCCCAGCCGCCTTTGATTTT
>JAGBGK010000053.1 GCA_017936005.1 Tidjanibacter sp. | reverse complement strand
GGTACTCCACATTGGCCTCTTGTGGCACCCACTGAGCAATGAAAATCTCACTAATTCCGAAGCACCACATCCTGCTTGCAACCGACAGCGGAGAACTCCTCCTACAACTCGCAACACTCCTCTCGGACACCCGTGCAGAGATTGCCCTCGCACACTCCCCCGAAGCACTACACTCACTCGCAACCTCAACCCCCTATGATTTGATTATCACCACATTCGGGTGGTCACTACTCGGCCCCAACCCGCTCGTCCGCACGATGCGTTCGGAGGGCTACACCACTCCCATATTTGTACTCCTGAGCGAGGAGGATGAAACCCTTGCCGGCAACCTCACTATGGCACTACTCCACTGTGGCATATCACAGGTCTTGTCGCTCCCCGTAAGCACACGCAGGCTACACCGAAAAGTACACCAACTCTTCGACACCCGCAACCAAAGAACAACGTTTTCGATTGCGCAAAAACTCTCCTATTAGGCCTCTTTTTTTCGTTCCGTGAACAACACCACTCTCTTGAAAAGAGAGAAAATTGCGCTTTTGGGCGCAAAAATTTCGCTATGTAAAAAATTATTCATACCTTTAAGTGGTCAATGAAACGACCTTGCGAAAAATGACAAAAAAGAGTACAATTATAAAATCTATCCTTTGTTGCTGGTTGCTGCTGGTGGAAGTGGTGGCAGCGCAAGCACAGAGTGCACAATCCACAGAAATCAAGCCCATCAAGGGCGAAAAATGGTGGGGGCTTGTGGTTGATACCGACCACATATCCATCCCCTTCTCAACACCCTTTACTCTCAATACGGCCGAGTGTTCTCCGGCCACCTATCGGGCAGATATGATGCTCTCCAACAGGGGGCGTTATGTGTGGAGCGATTCGCCGCTGATGGTCAGCTTCGACGGAGCAAAGATTGTGGTTAGTGCCGTGTCGCCCAATGCGACCACCAAGCCGGTGGTTCAGAAGGCGGGACGTTCGCTCAGGGAGGCCTACCTGATGTGTTGCCACAAGAACTTTCCACCCAAAGCCATCGCATCCGATAATGTCCTATTCAGTGCGCCCATATACGAACTCGGCGGACCCGAGTCCATCCTCTACACCCAGCAGGATGTGGCCAACTTTGTCGATATGCTCGAAAAACGCAACGTGCCCAAAGGTACAATCTTGATACCACAAGGATGGCGTAGTTCGACGGGAACAATAACTTTTGACATCGAGGCCTACCCATCGCCCAAAGAGTTGATAGACAACATCCACAGCAGGGGTTGGAAGGTGATGCTTACAGTAACACCATACGTTCCCGCTGCCGGCAGGGGCTATCGTCGTAGCCTGCGAGAAGGGCGACTGATGACCGACAAGAAAGGCTCTCCGCCTGTATTTGAGAGTCGCCTGGGATACACCGCCTGCCGCAAACTCGACGACACCGCAGCCACCGAACTTAACGCCTCGCTGAAAGTGTTGCAAGCCGATTGTGGTATCGACGGTTTCTACTTCGATTGCCTCGATGCATTGCCACTCTTCGGGCCTAATAGCGATGGCTTGGAGCAATTCCTTGCCGCTTGGCACAGCGTGGCAGAGGGCATCGGCTCGGCAATCTACTCCACACCGACACACACCCAGCTGGGTAGTGTGGTAAGCTCCGTATCGCCATCCCGTGCCTACACTTGGGAGGCACTCGAAAAGACCCTCGAAACAGCCATCGGCGCAGCCGTACTCGGCTATACCCGCACCTGTATCGCTGCCGACCTCAACTTCGCCCCCAAGAAGGGTAAAACCGATGAGGCTCTCATACTACGCACTGCACAAGTGGCCTCGCTGTTGCCCGTAGCGATAGTTCCCTACGCCGTGTGGAGCGTGTCGGACACCACCGCTGTGGAGCAACTGCTCGACCTGCGCACCAAAATCGGCCCCTACATCTTCTCGCTGGCCGAGGAGTCGGTAACCACCGCCGAGCCTATCATCCGCCACCTCGAATACCAATTCCCACGCACTGGTTTCACCAATTGCAAGGACGAATATATGATTGGCAACCGCTATCTCGTGGCCCCCGTAATCAGTGATTCGGGCAGCCGTATGGTGCGCCTACCCAAAGGCAAATGGAGAGATTCTTCGGGACGCAAGATTAAGGGACCCAGAGTGATAGACGTGACCACAGCCAATGGGGACATTGTGATATTTGAGCAAGTTGAATAGACAGACAAACCTTAGAACTATGATAACCGTAACCCAAAAACAGATTTTTTTGCCCAAGGCAGTCAACGCTGCCATTAGGGCCGGACGTGCCATTTTGGACATCTACGAGAGTCCCGAGCACGCCAACTTCGACCTCAAAAAGGACAAAACACCCATCACAACCGCCGACCGTAGGGCACACGAAATCATCAAACAATACCTCGGCTACATCCGCATCCCTATCCTGAGCGAAGAGGGACGTGAGCTACTCTATGAGGAGCGCAAGGCGTGGGACTTGTTTTGGTTGGTGGACCCTCTGGATGGCACTGTGGAGTTCCTCAAAGGTAATGGCGAGTTTACCGTAAACATCGCCCTGATGGTCGACAACCACCCCACCATTGGCGTAATCTATGTACCCTACAAACAGGAGCTATATTTCAACGATCCCGACCGTGGTGCCTACAAACGAGTGGGCGTGGTGGCCTCGGAGGAGGTGGAGCTGGTGTATGAAGAGCTCTTTGACGGGGCGGTGCTACTGCCTTCGGTGACACACAACGAGGAAACCCCTCTGAGGGTGGCCATCAGTCGCTCCCACAACACCCCCGAAACATTTGAGCACATAGACACCCTGAGGGAGAAATACCCGACTTGGAGGTTGTGGAGCAGGGCAGTAGCTATAAGTTCTGCCTCATTGCCGAGGGGGTTGTGGACTACTATGTTCGCACCACCAAGACCTATGAGTGGGATACCGCTGCGGGCGAAGCGATACTGTCGGCTGCGGGTGGCCAGACGCTCACCTACCCCGAGGGCGAGCCGCTGAAATATAACGACGAATGGATTGAAAACCCACACTTTACCTGCCGCCGAAAAGGGTTTTGAGAATTGAAAATGGAAAATTGAAAATGGAAAATTACTCCTCCCCTAAGGTAGGGGAGGTGCCCAAAGGGCGGAGGGGTTTGCAGACGGTTGACGGTTGACGGTCGACAAAAAAACTAATTATCTCGGAGAAAATTTTGTGCCAAACGAAAAGGTGGCCCCGCAGTTTGCTAATGCAAATGAGGAGGCCACCTATTGAAGTGCGGTGCAAAATTTACCCGAGAGAATCAGTTTTTTATTGCGCCGCAAGCCCCACACTCCCCATTACAATCAGGATTGGTGTCGCAACTCTCCAAACCCATAGCCTCCATCTGAGCCTCACGCTCCTGCTGCATAGCACACTTGATGCCACGCTCCTTCATATGAGGATTGGTGGATATTTCCGACTGAATATCGTGGCCCTTGAAGATGCGTGTGAGCGATAAACCCAACATAAAAAAGGCCACAACGAGGATGCTCGCAACGATTACTACTATTATTGTATTCATTTTTCTTGCCCAAATGTTACTTTATTTAGGACAAAAGTAGTAAATTTGTGCGATATATGCGCCTTTGTGTGGGAAAAACAACTCGCAAAGGTGGCAATTTTTGTCAACGACACCAAACTCAAAGAGATATGCGTATAGTCATTGCAGGAGCAGGAGAGGTTGGTAGCCACTTGGCCCGAATGTTGGGCGAGGGTAACCACGACATCACCGTCATAGATAGCGACTCCAAACTGCTCGAAGATGTGGCCGGCACTACGGACGTGGTTACGGTGGAGGGCGATTGTACCACCTTCGCCACACTCAAAAAGGCATCCGTGAGGAGGGCCGACCTCTTTATTGCCGTAAACCACGAAGAGAGCCCCAACATCATCTCGGCAATGCTCGCCAAGCAACTCGGCGCACGCAAGACCATCGCACGTATTGACAATAATGAGTACCTCGAAGCCAACAACAAGGAGGTATTTATCGATATCGGTATCGACTATCTGTTCTATCCCGAAAAGATTGCAGCACAAGAGGTTGTAAACCTGTTGGGCCACTCCTCGGCCACCGAGTATGTTGATTTCTCGGGTGGCAAGCTGGCCCTCTCGGTATTTAAGATTGAGCCCGACTCCACCTTTGCAGGCCGTAGGCTGTCGGACCTCACGGAGGAGAATGTGGGCATAGCCTTCCGCACGGTGGCCATCGCAAGGGATGAGCAGACCATCATACCCCACGGCGACGATGTGTTTAAGGTGGGCGACACCATCTATGTGGTGGCCAATAGGGCCAACATCGAGAAACTTATTGCTATGGGTGGCGAGGAGGATATTGACGTGAAGAACGTGATGATTCTGGGTGGTAGCCGTGTGGGTGTGCGCATCGCGCTGGACTTGCAGGACAAACTCAACGTGAAGCTGATTGAGTATAATGGCGAGAAGGCCTACCGTTTGGCGGAGTTGCTGGACAAGACGCTCATCATCCACGAGGACGGACGAGATATGGAGGCTATGTTGGAGGAGGGTATCAGCAATATGGATGCCTTCATTGCCGTAACGGGCCGTAGCGAAACGAACATCCTGACGGCTATGATTGCCAAGAAGATGGGTGTGAAGAAGGTGATTGCCGAGGTGGAGAACCTCAACTACATCAACCTCGCCGAGAGTATCGGTATCGATACCATCATCAACAAAAAGCAGGTTACGGCCAGCAACATCTTCCGCTTTACGATGAATACGGACGTGCAGGCCATCAAGTGCCTGACGGGCTCGGAGGCCGAGGTATTGGAGTTTATCGTAAAACCCAACTCGCCCGCCACCAAGCAGACCGTCTCCGAACTCGGCTTCCCAAGCGATGCCACCATTGGTGGTGTTGTGAGGGGCGAGAATGTGTTCCTTGTGAACGGCCAAACGCAGATCAACGCCTACGACCGAGTGGTTGTCTTTTCGCTCCCCTCGGCCATCAGCAAGGTGGGTAAGTTCTTCAATTAAGGCTAACGGCTGTAATAAAAAGAATACACAAAAAAATATAAAACAATGTCATTGATACCCAAACTGATGCAAATCTACTTCGCACCGCGAATCAAGCAGATTGAGCATTTCAAAAAGCACCCCATAGAGGTACAACACAAACAGTACGCAAAACTCATCAAGGCTTGTAGCAAAACCGCCCTCGGCAAGGAATTCGGTGTTGTGGAGGGACTCCCCTACTCGGAGTTCCGCAAGAGGGTGCCCGTGATGGAGTACCCCGACTTTGAGAGGTTTATCGACAGGGTGAGGGCCGGAGAGGAGAAAGTTATATGGCCCGGCAAACTGAGGTATATGGCCCAGAGTTCGGGCACTACCGCAGGACACAGCAAGTACATACCCGTCACCAAGCAGGGTATCAAACACAACCATATGCAGGGCCCCAAAGATGTGGCAGCCATCTACACCCACCTCTACCCCAAGAGCGAGGCTTTTGTGGGTAAGACCCTCACGCTTGGAGGATGTAATTGCAGGGCTGTGGAGGGTAAGATTCGCATCGGCGACGTGAGTGGCGCAATGATGGACAACACCCCACGCATCGCTATGAACTTCCGTGTCCCCCGCAAAGAGGTTGCTCTGTTGCCAAGTTTCGACGACAAGGTGGCCAAAATCTGCGAGGAGGCTATGTCGTATGACGTGAGGACCTTCTCGGGCGTGCCTTCGTGGAATCTGATTATGTTGGAGCGTATCCTTAAATATACGGGCAAGGAGAATATGTTGGAGGTGTGGCCCAATATGGAGCTCTTCATCCACGGCGGTACCAGCTTCAAGGCCTACCGTGCACAGTTCGACAAGATGTTCCCCTCGGAGAAGATGCGCTATATGGAGACCTACAACGCCTCGGAGGGTTTCTTCGGCGTTGCCGAGGAGTGCTACACAGACGAGATGCTGCTGATGTTGGACTACGGTTGCTTCTATGAGTTCTGGCCCACCGACCACCTCGACGACCAATCCTACATCGTACCCTTGGAGGGTGTGGAGATTGGTAAGAACTATGCTGTAATCATCACAAGCATCAACGGTTTGTGGAGGTACCTGATTGGCGACACCATCCGCTTCACACAGGCAACCCCCTATAAGTTCCGCTTCACGGGCCGTACCAAACTCCACGTGAACGCCTTTGGCGAGGAGGTCATCATCGACGACGCCGAGAAGGCCATTGAGGGAGCTTGTAAGGCCACGGGTGCCGAGATTGAGGAGTTCACTATGGCTCCCGTGTTTATGGGTGCTTTTGAGGGCTCACAGCAGGGTGCCCACGAGTGGGTGGTCAGCTTCCGCAAGGCTCCCGAGGACCTCGACGCCTTTACCGACGCTCTGGATCAGACGCTGATTGCCGAGAACTCCGACTATGCGGGCAAGCGTAGGAACAACTTTGCGTGCCGTAGGCCCATTGTCACGGTAGTACCTGCGGGCACGTTTGAGGCTCTGCTGCGTAAGGACGGACGTGTGGGCGGCCAGATTAAGATTCCCCGCCTGAGCAACGAAAGGGCCTATGTGGAGAGGCTCAAAGCCTTTGCAAAGGAGGCGTAGAGAGAATTG
>JAGBGK010000052.1 GCA_017936005.1 Tidjanibacter sp. | reverse complement strand
GTTGGATCTTTCTGCGATATGTTCTCAAACTATTTAATAGTCGGGGAGATAGGGGCAAAATAGTGACCTACTAACTGCCTGGACGATTTTCTAACTAATAGGTCACTAAACTATGTCTTTCTGGGGTGACATTTTGCTTGTCAAAGGCGACAGAAGCACGACAAATGTGCGACAAATTAAATCGCGCTGTTTCAGAGAGTTATGCGCGTTGCGCTTGTAACTTGTTGATATAAAACAAAAAAGGGAAAACCTTTCGATTTTCCCTTTGAGTGATTCCGTTGGGGCTCGAACCCAAGACCTACAGCTTAGAAGGCTGTTGCTCTATCCAACTGAGCTACGGAACCTTTTGCAGGGCAAAAGTACGATTTTTTTCCGTCTTAACAAACAAAAACTACTCTCGACATCAAAAACCAACATCGCTTAGCTAAAAAAAGTTATCTTTGCAGTAGATTGCTCTCTTTATCATTCGTGCCACATTCGACAGTTGCACCTGACGAAAAGCAATCCCACTGCACAAAAAAGAACAACTATACACCCTAAAAAACATCTACAATGTTACGTTTACGATACATTCTTGCTGCCATACTGATGATTCTAACCTCCTTCAACTGCAAGGCTAACTCCACAAATGGCGACATCAAGGTCATCTCATACAACATTCGACTTGCACACAAGAATGATGGCGAAAACTATTGGGAGAATCGTAAGCACGCTTCGGTTAATATGATACGCACCGAGGAGCCCACCATCATCGGTCTTCAAGAGTTGCTCAAAAGTCAGCTCGACTACCTCACGAAAGAGCTTACGGAGTATGCTTTTATAGGTGTCGGACGAGATAATGGTGTGGAGGCCGGAGAATTTATGGCCATATTCTATCGCACCGAAGATGTGGACCTACTCGATTGGGGAACTTTTTGGCTGTCGCAGACGCCCGAAGTCCCATCACGTGGATGGGATGCGATGTGTCGTCGCACCTGCACGTGGGCCAAGTTTCGCCACAAAGCCACAGGCAAAACATTTATGCACTTCAATACCCATCTCGACCACGTAGGCAACGTAGCACGTCGCGAGGGTTTGCGCCTCATTGTCGAGCGAATGGGCTATATGGTAGACCACACGACACCCACATTCCTTACCGGCGACTTCAACATACCCACCGACAACGAAGCCTTTGAGATGCTCACTCCCACCCTACAAGATGCACGAAAGGTATCCCCAAAGAGCGACCATCGTGCCACCTTCAACGGCTGGGGCAATGCGTCATCCATTATTGACCACATATTCTTCCGTGGGGCCACTGCCCACACGTTCCAGGTGCTGTGCGACGAAAACTATGGTGCACCCTACATCTCCGACCACTATCCCGTGGTCCTCACTGCCACTCTGAAATAGTATTGCAGAGAACGCTCCACAATCGGCTTACGCCACATTTACGACAAACAAACGGCCCCACAAATGGGGCCGTTTGCCTACTCTATCGCTTCATCCTGCACTCTCCACCAACGGAGCGTCGGGGCGACTTGGTGTGATATTCATACAACTTGGGCGACTGTCCATAGACCTCCTCGCTGGGGGCTAATGCACCCGTATAAGTTGCCTTAATGGTGTGTGAGCCACACTTGGCATCCACCACAACGTTATAGCCGGAGCCACTCTTGGTAATCTTCACCGTGCCACTCTCAAAGTCGGCGTAGAGGTCTTCTTCGTCTATGCCAAAGCCATAGCAGCTACCGGCGTATGAATAATTATTCTCGCCGCCATAGTCGATACGCACACTCGACAGAGCGATATAGTTGCCCGAGTAGCCCACGGTGTAGGTGCCCTCGGGTGTGGTTGCACTCGCGGGGGCCAGAAGATCGAGCACCATCCACTCATAATCTTCTCCAACGTAGGGACCATAGAGTTCTATGTAGAAACTCTCGTGATTGAAGAGCGACGACATTGCATAGTCATCCCAGAAGCTGCCTCCCTCAATAATGTAGGCCTCCTCTGCGACAAAGTTTACATTGGCGGTAAGGTTGGAGTATGGCTTCTCAATCGTAGCCGTGCCGGTAATGGTACCACTATCGTCGCCATCATTACCACCCGAATCACCGTCTGTCGCTACATTTGTTTTGAACGCTTTGGTTTTGATGTATGCAGCTCCGCCATCCTCATCCAGGGCGCAAGCCCACACCTTATATACCGTGTTGGGCGAGAACATATTCTCGAAGGTGAAGGTGTCGGTGGTGCCTGCTTTTAGTCCCACTTCGAGGAGGAACTTACTGAATGGATATTCGGCCTCGGTAGCTCCAAATTGTTCGAGTTGATAGGCATAATACTCCAAAAGGTAGGCCTCCACATACTCTTCATTGATGACATCCTCCGCCGTGGCCACATCCCAAATCCAATCGGCAGGGAGGTTATCCGAAGCAGTAACCGACACGGTTGCCGAGTGGGCCGATACATCATCAATCTCAATGGAGAAATAACCTACATCCTCAGGGTTTACACTCGGGTCATCATTATTATCTCCCAATAAGGATGAACATCCGACCAACGACACAGCACACAGCAGTAGGGCAAAAAACTTAACGTTCTTCATAGTCAAAATTAAGTGTAAATTGAATCTATCCACAAAGATACAACTTTTAAGTAGTTGGCGACCATCATTGCGGCAAAAAAACAACTTTGTCGGAGGACTCAATTCTGCCTCCGACAAAGTTGTATTGGTCAAATGAAATAGTCTATTGTATACTACTAGTTACCTCCGGAGATAATAATCAGAGCAAGGCCGGCAATAAAGAAGGCAAACATAACTGCCAGATATGCACCTGTGCCCTTGCGTGCGCCCTTGAACTCTTTCCAGATGAAAACGCCCCAAATGGCAGCAATCATAGGTGCGCCCTGACCGAGTGCATAGCTAATGGCTGCGCCTGCTTTGCCCGCAGCGATGTAGCTAAATGCCGTTCCCAAGCACCAAATAGCTCCACCGAACACTCCTACAAGGTGGGTTGGGAGTTTGCCCTTGAAATACTCCTTATAGGCCACAGGGCTTCCCACAAATGGGTGGCGCATAACCAACGTGTTGAAAACCACATTGCTCAACAAAGCACCAATGGAGAAGATGAATATTGCCGAGTAGGGGGTGAGTTTACCCACTGCGGGGGCCTCAAAGCACTCGATATCCATACCCCTAACCACGAAACGGTAGAAGAACGACATTAGCACACCGGCGCAGATGGCGATGATGATACCCCTTCGATTCTTCTTTGTATCCTCTGCATCAGTTTTGGGTACGCGTCCGGATGCGATACCGTTGGCGATAATGGCCACAACCACAAGTGCAACACCTAAAAACAGCAGCACAGGGTTACCCTTAGGGGCCTCAATGTAGTTGTTGAACACGCCGAGCACCAGCGCAAGGCCAACGCCCAACGGGAAGGCTACCGACATACCTGCCAACGATGTGGAGGCCGACAGGAGGATGTTTGAGGCATTGAAAATCACACCTCCGAGCAATACCCAACCAATACTACTCCACGAGGCCTGGGCAAGGTCTGCCACAAAGGGACGACCTTCGCTACCGATGCTACCCATCGTAAGGCCAAGGAGCAAAGCCATAAGGACCATTCCGATAATATAGTCCCAATAGTAGAGTTCATACCTCCAACTCTTGGAGGCCATTTTTTGTGTATTACCCCACGAGCCCCAGCAGAGCATCGTAACGATGCAGAACAGGACTGCAAGCGAATAACTGTTAACGATAAACATAATCTAAAAGTTTTTGTTGTGTGTTTATTTATATCTGATTTTACCACTCCTACGCCTTGACTAAGCACCCCACTCGTCCACCTCTCGGCGTGTGGGTATTGATGTTTGCGCTCCCATTCGGGTCACCCCTATGGCCGCCGCTTTGTTGGCAAAAGCAACCGCATCGACGAGTTGCTTTCCCTCGGCAAGTGCCACACAAAGAGCGCCATTGAAGGTATCTCCTGCTGCGGTGGTATCAACAGCCTCCACCTTGTGGCTGGGCACCAGGTAGCGATTGTTTTTCTCCCTCACGAAGGCTCCCTTTGAGCCCAGCGTGATGATAACCACCTCCACTCCTCTTTCGACCAGCACATCCGCAGCCACCGCAGCACTCTCCATATCATTCACGACAACACCCGTGAGGATTTCTGCCTCTGTTTCGTTGGGAGTTATCATATAGAGGTCCTTATAGAGCGACGAGGGGAGTGGTTGTGCCGGTGCGGGATTAAGCACTGCTTTCACTCCTGCTGCGTGTGCAGTGGAGGCAACATAGGCGATGGTCTCCACGGGGGTTTCGAGTTGCATCAACACAATCCCTGCCTCCTTTATGCAATCCTCCGCTGTGGCAACATCCGCCACCGACAGTTCCGCATTTGCCCCCGAAGCAACAGCAATGGAATTCTCTCCCTTGCCATCCACCATAATGAGAGCCACACCCGAGGCTGTCGACTCCGAACGCAACACCTTGGAGGTGTCGATACCCTCCCTTTTGTAGGCCTCCACCGAAGCCTCGCCGAATGCGTCGCATCCCACCTTGGCGACAAAGTTCACCTCGCCACCCAGCCTTGCGGCAGCCACAGCCTGATTTGCGCCCTTGCCTCCCTGGGCCGTAAAGAACACACCTCCGAGAACCGTTTCGCCGGGACGGGGCACCTTGTCGGTCTTAATGGTCATATCCGTATTGCTACTGCCAACAACCACGATGTTATTTTTTTTCATAATGCAACTATAATTTGAACGTTTGTTTTATGCACTCTTCTTGCACACTCTCCCTACATACACAAAAGGTATACCGCCCTACTCCAAATCAGTACATAGGCACCTCCATCTATAATAAATTCAGACAAGTCCACCCTATAAAAGCAGTGCGGACACCCGCACTGATGAATATCCATCTATCGGTTGTCCGCACTTTCACTCTCATTTTCGGTTGCGCCTCCACTACTGGTGGTATCGGCGACCTCGCTTTGCTGCTGTGGTGGCTGTTCCGTCTGTTGCTCTTCACTATTGAGCCTTATGAGTTCGGCTTTAAGCTCTGTGGCCGACAATCCGGCTCTCACCTTGGCATTGTGGAACACGGATATTGCACCCGTCTCCTCGCTCACCACAACCACGATGGCGTCGCTCTCCTCACTCACGCCCAACGCCGCTCTATGGCGCATACCGAACGACATCGGCACCTCGCTACGAGTGGAGGGCAGCACACACTTGACAGCCACAATACGTCCCTCGTCAATGACCATTGCACCATCGTGCAGAGGCGAGTTTTTGAAGAATATGTTTTTGATAAGCGAGTCGCTGATGGCGGCATCCAACACCACACCCGTATCGACCACATCCCTCAGCGAGCCGTTTTGCTTAATCACGATAAGGGCACCTGTCTTGCTCAACGACATATCGCCACAAGCCTTCACAATGGGGTCAATAATAGCGCCGATATTGACGGTATCTTTGCGGAGTTTGGGGTTGAGCAGTTTTTTGATTATCGCCACAGGGCCTTGTCCCCTATCGCCGATAGATTGGAGAAATTTGCGGATTTCGCTCTGGAAGATAACGATTAGGGCAATGAGTCCAACACTCACCACCGAGCCCAAAATACCGCTCATAAGCTCCATATTGAGTGCCTTGGCGAACACCCACGATACATATATAAATAATATACCCGTGAGGATGCTTGTGGCGTTGGTGCCTCGGATAAGTTTGTAGATGTAGTACATAATGACTGCCACCAGCAGGATATCCACCACATCGATTATTGACATTTTGATAAAGCCCATATCTTCAACTGCTTGTTTTAATTCCTCAAAAGTAGAGATTTATTTTGAAAGTTGAAAATGGAAACCTGAAAATTACTCTCCAACCTCACGGGTAACAAAAAAGATACCCGTAAAAGGAGTTGGGAGCCTCCAAAGGCACGGGTATTAAAAAAGATACCCGTGAGTAAGGAAGGTCGGAAGGGCAATTCAAAATTTTCTTTTTTCTTCTCGGGTATTAAAAAAGATACCCGTAAAAAGAGTGGGAACCCTTCAAAGGCACGGGTAACAAAAAAGATACCCGTGAGTGAGGAAGGTCGGAAGGGCAATTCAAAATTTTCTTTTTTCTTCTCGGGTATTAAAAAAGATACCTGTAAAAAGAGTGGGGGCCCTCCAAAGGCACGGGTAACAAAAAAGATACCCGTGAATAGAATGGGGACTCTCCAAAGGCACGGGTATCAAAAAAGATACCCGTGAAAAGAGTGGGGACCCTCCAAAGGCACGGGTATCAAAAAAGATACCCGTAAAAAGAGTGGGGACCCTCCAAAGGCACGGGTATTAAAAAAGATACCCGTGAGTGAGGAAGGTCGGAAGGGTAATTCAAAACTTTCTTTTTTCTTCTCGGGTATTAAAAAAGATACCCGTGAGTAAGAATGGGCTGGAAGAGCTGGAAGGGCAGGAAGAGCAGGAAGAGCAGGAAGAGCAAAAAGGGCAAAAAGAGGGCTTTAAGGTCCCTAAGGTCCCTATCACCCCTATCCTCTCCCAACCACTCCCAGATGACCCAGAAGACCCGCCCGCCACAGTTTAACTGGGACCACTGGGAAATTGTCTGTTGTCAGTCGCCACAAAACAAACACAACCCCCACAAAATCTGTGGAGGCTGTGTCTGCCTTGTGATTTTATCAATCACTATTTTTTAGCCTTCTTTGCAGCCTGCTTGTTCATCAAGTCATAAGCAACGGGAGTTGCAATGAAGATGGACGAGAGGGTACCGACAATCACACCAAACATCAGTGCGAATACGAAACCACGAATCACTGCACCACCGAACAAGAAGATTGCCAACAGGGTTACAAAGGTAGTACCTGTGGTGTTGATGGTACGCGACAGAGTGGTGTTCACTGCGGCGTTGATGGTCTCTTTGAGGTTACGCTTGGGATAGAGAGTGGTGAACTCACGAATACGGTCGAAGATTACCACCTTATCGTTGATAGAGTAACCAATGATGGTCAGAATTGCTGCGATGAACGACTGGTCAATCTCCAAGTTGAAGGGCAACAAGCCGTGCAACAACGAGAAGATACCCAAAGTCAAGAACGCATCGTGTGCAAGAGCAACAACCGAACCTGCACCCCACTGCCATTTCTTAAACCTTACGATGATGTAGAGGCCAATGGCAATCAGAGCAAAGAATACCGAGATGAATGCACCACGAGTGATGTCGCTTGCAACGCTGGGACCAACCATATCGGCCTGAATGATACCGTTGGGGTTGGTAGCAGTCGAAGTGAACTCATTGAGAGTGATGTCGGTAGTGTAGAGACCCTTAACACCATTGTAGAGAATCTCCTCAACAACAGCAGTAGCCTCGTCGTTCTGCTCGTCGTGGAGGTACTGGGTAACGATACGCATCTGGTGGTCATCACCAAACTGCTTAACCTCAAACGATTTGCTGTTAGCATCGCCCTCAACGGCATCAAATGCACCCTGCAAGCCCTCACGAACCTGGTCGGCAGTCACGCTCTGGTCGAAACGTACTACGAAGGTACGACCACCCGAGAAGTCAACACCGTAGTTCAGACCACGAGTCGAAAGCGAGATAACCGAAGCAACAATCAGTACAAGCGAGATGATGTAGGAGTACTTGCGGATGCCAATGAAGTTAACCTTGGTGTTAGCCAAGAAGTTCTGGGTACCCTTGCTTGCAAACTTGATGTCCTTACCTTTTGCCAACCTTGCCTCGAAGATGATGCGGGTGATGAACAACGAAGTGAACAACGAAGTGATGATACCGATGATAAGGGTGGTAGCGAAGCCCTGAACAGGACCTGTACCGAATACGAACAGAACGATACCGGTGATGATGGTGGTGATGTTCGAGTCGATAATTGCGCTCATAGCGTTCTTGTAACCCTCGCTAACTGCAAGACTCAGACCCTTACCTGCACGCAACTCCTCCTTAACACGCTCGTAGATAATAACGTTTGCATCCACAGCCATACCCAGGGTCAACACGATACCTGCGATACCGGGCAGAGTCAATACTGCACCAAACGAAGCCAACACACCAAACAGGAAGAAGACGTTGCACACCAGAGCGATGCTGGCGGTAACACCTGCACGGTTGTAGAAGAAAATCATATAGAGCAGCACGAGCACAAATGCGATAACGAACGAAATCAACGAAGCGTTGATACTCTCGGCACCCAACGAAGGACCAACAACGGTGTCCTGAATGATGCGTGCGGGAGCGGGCAGTTTACCCGATTTGAGCACGTTGGCCAAGTCGGTAGCCTCGGTGATGTCGAAGTTGCCGGTAATCTGCGAACGACCACCGGTAATCTCGGTCTGTACGGTAGGTGCGGAGTAAACCACATTATCCAAAACGATAGCGATGCTCTTGCCGATGTTTGCTTTGGTCAAACGAGCCCACACGTTCGAGCCGCTGGTGTTCATAACCATATCAACCTCTGCATAGCCACCGTTCTGCGAGTACTGGGGCGAAGCGTCAACAATCGAGCTACCGTCCAGAGGAGCCTTACCATCACGGCCGTCAGCCTTGATAGCGTAGAGCTCATAGATGGTGCCAGCCTCGTCAACAGCCTTCGAGCTCCACAAGAAGCGAACGTCGGGGTTGATTACAGCCTTAACCTGGGGAAGAGCCAAGTACTCCTCGATAGCCTCCATATCGTAGACCATAGCGTGGCCAACGATAGGACCACCCACAATCTGACCTGCTGCATTGGTTGCAGGCATCAGTTTAGCAAACAAGGGGTTGGCCTTATTGTAAGCCTCCAACTCTGCGTTCTGGTCCTGCTGGCCTTCGAGCTCTGCCAAGAGGTCACCCTCGGCAGCCTCTGCCTTAACCTCTGCGGGCTGTGCTACCACGTTCAAATCGCGCAGTACGCTGTTAGCCCTCTGCAACATAGGGAACACCTCGCTGTTGTCGTAGGTTGCCCAGAACTCCAACGAAGCGGTACCCTGCAAGAGTTTACGAACACGCTCGGGCTCCTTAACACCGGGAAGCTCAACCAAGATGCGGCCCGAGTTCTCCAAACGCTGGATGTTGGGCTGTGCCACACCAAAGCGGTCGATACGGCTACGGAGTACGTTGTAGGAGTTAGCGATTGCGCTCTCTGCCTCCTCACGCAACACCTTCACAACCTCGTCGTTGCTGCTGTTGAGGGTCACTTTGTCCTTCATCACCTGGTTGTTGAAGATGATAGCCAGAGGAGCACCCTCGGAGAGTTTGTCGTAGGATTTAGCGAAAAGTGTGATAAAGTCGCTCTGCGAGTTCTTCGAAGCCACCTTTGCATCCTCGATAGCTGCGAGGAAGATGGGGTCGGTCGAGTTGTTCGAGAGAGCTTTCACCACGTCCTCAACAGCGATTTCGAGCATTACGTTCATACCGCCTTTGAGGTCCAGACCGAGGTTAATCTCTTTCTCTTTTACCTCTTTGTAGGTAAATTTCTTGATGAGAATGTTGTAAACGGGTTTCGACTTAACGCTGTCGAGATACTGCTGCTCTTTCTTCACGAGCAAGCTCTGACGGTAAGCCTCTTCACTCACACCTGCCCTGTCGAGAACGTCCTGCGAGATGGTTGTAGCGGCCACCTGCTCTTCGGCATACTTGGCAGCCTTCTTCTCAACCACACCCGACACTACGCTGAACGAGAGCTGGTAAGCGCAAGCAATCGCCAAAACGATTGCCACGAATTTGATAAGTCCTTTGTTCTGCATTGTTTTAGTTTGTGTTTGAATTATTATTGTTTTTGTTTGTTTTGTTTGCCCTTCACGTGTGCGCACGACGCGCATTATGCGTAAATAACTCGCAAAACTAACACTTTTTCCCTAAAACACCAAATAAAGAATGGAAAATGGAAAATGGAAAATGGAAAATTAGTGGTAATAACACAAAAGACGGGTTCGGCAATCAACCAAACCCGACTCTTTCAAACGTCAGCAAGCCCCACAACCTAAAAAACGCAAAGTGCGGAGGGAATTTTGTGCCAAACGAGAAAGCGGCCCCGCAGTTTGCTTTCGCAAATGAGGAGCCGCTTATCGAAGTGCGGTGCAAAATTCGCCCGCAATCTGCGTTTTTTTTATTTTACTTCTTCAAATTCTACATCCTCAGCCTGCTGAGCACCACCGTTGGATTGAGCCTGCTGACCGCCATTGGGCTGTGCCTGCTGTGCGCCCTGCTGTGCGTAGATGTCCTGCGAAGCAGCCTGCCAAGCAGCGTTGAGTTTCTCGCTTGCAGCATCAATACCTGCGAGGTCCTGCGAGGAGTGTGCGCTCTTCAACTCGGCGAGTGCGCTCTCGATGGCCGATTTCTTATCGGCGGGGAGTTTGTCGCCATACTCTTTGAGCTGTTTCTCGGTGGAGAAAATCATCGAGTCGGCACCGTTGATTTTATCAACCCTCTCGCGCTCCTCTTTATCTTTTGCCTCGTTAGCCTTTGCCTCGTCACGCATACGCTGGATCTCTGCCTCGGTCAGACCGCTCGAAGCCTCGATGCGAATGCTCTGCTCCTTACCGGTGCCTTTATCTTTGGCCGACACATTGAGAATACCGTTGGCATCGATGTCGAACGAAACTTCAATCTGGGGTACACCACGGGGTGCTGCAGGGATGCCGTCGAGGTGGAAACGACCGATGGTCTTATTGTCCCTTGCCATCTGACGCTCGCCCTGCAATACGTGGATCTCTACCGAAGGCTGGTTGTCCTGTGCGGTGGAGAACACCTGGCTCTTGCGAGTGGGGATTGTGGTATTGGCATCAATCAGTCGGGTGAACACACCACCGAGAGTCTCGATACCGAGCGACAGAGGAGTAACATCCAAGAGGAGTACGTCCTTAACCTCACCGGTCAACACGCCACCCTGAATTGCAGCACCGATAGCCACCACCTCGTCGGGGTTAACGCCCTTCGAGGGAGCCTTACCGAAGAACTCCTCAACCACCTTCTGGATTGCAGGAATACGGGTAGAACCACCCACGAGGATAACCTCGTCAATCTGGTTTGCGCTGAAACCTGCATCGCTGAGTGCCTTACGGCAGGGCTCGATGGTTGCACGGATAAGGTTGTCGGCCAACTGCTCGAATTTAGCCCTGGTGAGGGTCATTACAAGGTGTTGGGGGATACCATCTACGGGCATAATATAGGGGAGGTTAATCTCTGTCGAGGTGCTGCTCGAAAGCTCAATTTTAGCCTTCTCTGCGGCCTCTTTCAGACGCTGCATAGCCATAGCATCTTTGCGGAGGTCGATACCGTGTTTGCTCTGGAACTCGGCAGCCATCCAGTCGATAATCACGTGGTCGAAGTCATCACCACCGAGGTGGGTATCACCATTGGTCGACTTAACCTCAAACACGCCATCGCCAAGCTCCAAAATCGAGATATCGAAGGTACCGCCACCGAGGTCATACACAGCAATTTTCATATCCTTGCCGGCCTTGTCCAGACCGTAGGCGAGAGCTGCTGCGGTGGGCTCGTTGATGATACGGCGAACTTTCAGACCTGCAATCTCGCCGGCCTCTTTGGTGGCCTGACGCTGCGAGTCGCTAAAATAGGCGGGCACGGTGATAACTGCCTCGCTAACGGTGGTTCCGAGGTAGTCCTCGGCGGTCTTTTTCATCTTTTGGAGAATGATAGCCGAAATCTCCTGAGGAGTATATTTCCTGTCGCCAACCTCAACCATAGGCACACCGTTGCCACCACGAACTACGTTGTAGGGAACACGTGCTACGTCCTTCTGCACCTGCTCCATTTTCTCACCCATAAACCTCTTAATCGAGAAGATTGTGTTCTTAGGGTTGGTGATAGCCTGACGCTTTGCGGGGTCGCCCACCTTGCGCTCACCACCCTCGGTGAAAGCCACAATCGAAGGGGTTGTGCGGTGTCCCTCGCTGTTGGGAATAACCACGGGCTCGTTGCCCTCCATTACTGCTACACAACTGTTGGTTGTACCAAGGTCGATACCGATAATCTTTGCCATAACTTTAATTCTTTTTTATGTTGTTTAACTTTGTTTAGTAATCGTATTATTTCTCGGAAACATTCTTTCCTGTTTCAATCACTCTATGTTCAATCTCTGTGCCAAGCGGTATTTTCGCCATCCGAACTGACAAACAACGCCACACTGACTGACAAATGATGACAAAACGTGCCAAAAAGTCCGAATTTGTCATTTTTCAGCCGCCACACCAACTGCTTGCCACTCCTTACAATCGCCAACAACACGTTTCGTTGAAGAAGAGAAATGGATAAAAAACAAGGAAAAAATAAAATTTGTGCGATAAAATTTTTTTATTCCACAAAATGGCACTACCTTTATAGTGCTAAATATGGCATAACTAAAACACAAATCTAAACACTAATATCACTATGGTAATCACCTTTAACGAATTGCGCCGCATCAAGGACAAATTGCCCAGTGGCAGCAGCCAGCGCATCGCCGATGAGCTTGGCATCAATGTAGACGAAGTAAGGAACTTTTTTGGCGGTCGCCACTTTGAGGGTGCCACCACCACCGCAGGTATCGTTGTGGAGGAGGGTCCCGATGGCGGTATCGTAAGTTTCGAGGACGACGCTATCTATCAGGCTGCAATGCGTATCCTTAAAGAGCTGGAGTAGTCAACAGCCTTGTGCGGATAGCACAAAGAGAAACGGCACCTTCGCGAAGGTGCCGTTTTTTTGTCCTACCAACCACGTTGGCGACAAAAACAAACTCTCGGGTATTGTTTTTCATACCCGAGAGTTTTTAATCTGATATCCGACGGCCTATGGATGACGGTTGACGGCCGGTGGTCGGTGGATGACTGCTGACAGCCGGTGGTCGGTGGATGACTGCTGACGGCCGGTGGTCAATGGATGACGGTGGCAGTCAACGGATGACTGCTGACGGTCAGCGGTCGGTGGTTGCACTACCTTGTGCCAAAGAGTTTCTCGGCAATCTGCACAGCGTTGAGTGCTGCTCCCTTGCGAATCTGGTCGGCCACGCACCAGAAGGTCAAACCACAGGGATTGGCAATATCCTCCCTGATACGGCCCACAAATACAGGCGTAGTCTCGGCCACAAAGAGTGGCATAGGGTATTTCTTCTCGGCAGGCACATCCTCAACCACGAGGCCTTCGCCAGCAGCAAGTGCAGCCTTGGCCTCCTCAACACTCACGGGCCTCTCAAACTCCACCCAGATGGCCTCCGAGTGTGCCCTCGCCACGGGTACACGCACACACGTTGCGCTCACAGCAACGTCGGAGTGCATAATCTTCTGCGTCTCGAAGTGCATTTTGAGTTCCTCTTTGGTGTAGTCGTTATCGGTAAACACGTCGATATGGGGGATGACATTGCCTGCAAGTTGGTAGGCGAACTTATTAACCGTAGGCTCCTTGCCCTCAACAATCTCGGTGTACTGCTGCTCCAACTCGGCGATACCCATCGCACCCGCACCGCTGGCTGCCTGATAGGTGGCCACGTGTACTCGTTTGATGTGTGCCAATTTCTCCAACGCAGCCAAAGCCACCACCATCTGAATAGTGGAACAGTTGGGGTTGGCAATGACGTTACGAGGTGTGTTGTGTGCATCCTCGGGATTTACTTCGGGAACGACCAGAGGCACATCCTTGTCCATACGGAATGCGCTCGAATTGTCAATCATAATCGCTCCGTGCTTGGTGATGGTCTTCTCAAACTCCTTGGAGGTACCGCCACCGGCCGACACAAAAGCAACGTCAATGCCCTTGAAGTCGTCGTTGTGTGCGAGAAGTTGCACGGTGTATTTCTTTCCCTTGAACTCATACTCCCTGCCTGCGCTCCTCTCGCTACCGAAGAGATAGAGGTTGTCAACGGGGAAATTCCTCTCGGCAAGTATGCGCAGGAACTCCTGTCCTACTGCTCCGCTTGCACCAACAATTGCTACATTCATAGTTGCTATATCCTTATTTATTAGTTGCTATATCCCTATTTATTATTAAAAAATCCTTACCGTTTTGTTGTGTATGACGGTGAGGTCGCTTTTAGAAAAACTCCTCGTCGTCCTCAAAGACCACATCGTTTGGTTTCTTCTCCACCACAACAGCCTGCTCGCCCTCGGCGGCTTCGCTATTTTCGGCAGCCTCAACATCCTCAATAGTTACCGAACCATCCCAACAATTATACTCTTTGGCACCCATAGGACGGAAGAAGGTGTCGGTCTTGGTTACCCCAAGTGAGCCGTCCTCCATAACACTCCTGAGAAATTCGCCATAGACAGGCAGAGCCACCACCGAGCCTTCGCCCTTTGATGCGAGGTGTACGCTTTGGTCCTCACCACCGACCCACACACCACCAACAAGGTTGGGAGCAACGCACATAAACCACGCGTCCCTATTTTCCTGTGATGTACCGGTCTTACCACCTACCTCAACATCGCTCATACCATAGGCCCAGCCGAGCCTTACGCCCGTACCGCGTTGTACAACAGTGCGAAGCATATCGACCATTGTGTAGGCCGTGTGTTCGCTGATGGCCACCGTGCTGGTGGTATTAAACTCGGCCAGCACGTTGCCGTGTCGGTCCTCGATGCGTGTAACAAAGATTGGCTCGGTATAGACGCCCCTATTTGCGAAGGTGGAATAGGCACCCACCATCTCAAAGAGCGACACATCGGGCGTACCCAGACAGATGGCATTCACAGGGTCGATGTAGCTCATAATACCCATATTGTGGATGAAGTCTGCCACCGCTTCGGGCTGGTTAGCCTGCTTCATAATCCAAGCCGAATAGTTGTTGCGACTACGTGCCATACCCCACTTCAAAGGATAAAGCTCGCCATCATAGACAACCGAGCCGGCCTCTTTGGGAGTCCACGCCTCGCCCGTGTATGTTTCGATGGTTACGGGCAGGTTGGGTACCATTGTACAGGGGTTGTAGCCGAGGTGGTCAAAGGCGAAGGTGTAGATGAAGGGCTTGATGGTGGAGCCCACCTGACGCTTGCCCTGTTTGGCCATATCATACTTGAAATATCGGAAGTTGGGACCACCCACATAGGCCTTCACATAACCATTGTGTGGGTCCATAGCCACCAGCGAAGCACGCATAATGCGCTTGTGGTGGAGGATGGAGTCGAGGGGAGTGATGAGGGTGTCAACCTCGCCCTTGTAGGTGAAGATGCGAGTGCGCACTTTGGTGCGGAACGCCTCGTCGATGGCTGCGTGCGAATAGCCTGCGTTGGACATATCACGATAGCGGTCCGAATAGCGCACCGCACGTTTGATAATCTTATCCACTTCCTCCTGCTCCAAGTCGGTAAACAGCACATTGGTTTCGCTATACTGCTTCTCCATTGCAGGCTGAATCTGTGTGGAGAGTTGTTTCTGCACAGCCTCCTCCGCATAGCGTTGCATTGTGCTATTGAGGGTGGTGTAGATTTTCAGGCCATCACGGTAGATGTTATAGTTGCTACCATCGGCCTTTTGGTTTTTCAGACACCAGCCATATAGGGGGTTTTTCTCCCACCTTTCGACCTCCTTTTCGTAGTCATACTTGGTGTAGAACATATTACGAGTGGGCTTTGGCGAGGTCATCGTCAGACGTATCATCTCTCGGAAGTAGGTCGCAAGGCCCTCGTTGTGGCTCGATTGTGAGAATCGGAGCTCTATGGGAAGTGCTTTGAGTGAGTCGAGTTGTTCGGCCGTAATATACCCTGCGGCCTCCATACGGCTCATAACCGTGTTGCGCCTTGCCAGCGAGTTCTTGGGGTTACGCACGGGGCTGTAACGTGTGGGCGCATTGACCACACCAACCAACACTGCAGCCTCCTGCACGTTGAGTTCCGAGGGTTCCTTATCGAAGAAGGTCTTGGCTGCCGACTTGATACCGTAGGCATTGGAGCCGAAGAAGACGGTGTTGAAATACATCGCCACAATCTCGTCTTTGGTGTAGTTGTGTTCGAGTTTCACGGCCGTAATCCACTCCTTAAACTTGGCGATGACGAGTTTACCCGTACGAGCAAGTTTGGAGGAGTAGTGGGTTGTGTCCCTCGGGAAGAGGTTTTTGGCCAGCTGCTGTGTGATGGTCGAGCCACCGCCCTGTCCCCTATCGCCCAAGGCAATGGTGCGCACCGCCACACGGGCAAGCGAAATGAAGTCGATACCGGAGTGGCTCTCAAAACGTGCATCCTCGGTGGCAATGAGTGCTGCCACCAACGAGGGGGCGAGGTCCTCGTAGTCCACATACGAACGGTTCTGCACATAGTAGGAGCCCAGCAACACTCCGTCCTCCGAATAGATTTCGGTGGCAAGGTTACTCTTGGGGTTCTCCAACTCCTCAAACGAGGGCAGTGTGCCAAATGTACCTGAGTTGGTCAACAGCAGAAGTGTGATGAAGGCGATGGAAGGCACCAACACAATGGTCCAAAACCAGATGGTAACCCTCGTTGCCTTGCTCAAATCCTTGTATCTTTTCATAGCATTACGCAGTTTTCTTCATCTACAACCCACAAAGGTAGTGATTTTTGTCTAAAAATTGACACTCACACCCCCACTAATCACCGGAACGCCCCAATGGATGGCATCCTCATAGAGTGCGAGGCGTATGGAAAGGTCGCCCTCGGAGGGGAGTCGGAACCACGAAGTGTCCAGCCATAACTCGCCACCACAAGTGGCCATCACACCCATAGCCGACCTACCCAAGCCGTTGAGTCCTCTCCACGCAAACCCGTCGGCAAAGAGCCCCAAACGCACCCTTTTGAGCAAGACAACACCACTGACACCCACATCGGGATAGCAGAGTGGTGTGTTATATTGCACCGAGAGGCCCACATTATCGTCGGGCCAATAGGGATAGTTTTCCACGAAGTGGTCAAAACCTCGTGGGTGGCCCCAACCGAAGTCGAGCGCATAACCAACGGGGCCGTTGCCCTCAATGCCCTGCCAAGAAGCCTTCACCGCGAAGCCATCGTTAGCACCAAAAGCAGGCGTGTACACACGGCCAAACACGCCGACAGTCGTGGGGCTCTCAAAGCCACCCATCATACGTCCCACACCACCAATCACAGCCATACCCCAGCGAGATTGCAAGTCACGCACCGCCATTCGAGTATAGGAGTTCCATTGGAGCGTGGCAGCCAAGCCTGTCACACCCGTGTGGTAGCGATGCAGAGTGGGGTTATAGAGTCGCAGATTGGAGTGAGAAAACTCCACCGAAGGGGTCAGCACAGAAGTCCAATAGGAGTTACGCACAATTATGGGAGCATATGCTCGTCCCGTGAGCGACCACGAACTGCGTGTTGACTCAGGAGTGGCAATGTGTTCCGTGTCGTTGTAACTCGACGAATAATCGCCGTCTTTCATCATAACACCCTGCGCCACAGCAGCTCCTGCCGAGCGACTGCTAACCGTTGCGCCAAGTTCCAACTTAACGGGCAGGCCCACATATTTGAAGTTGACAACTCCCTTGTGCGAGCCGTCCAACCCCAAGCGGTAGCCTACGGTGGTAAAGGCCGAAGAGAGAATGTTTTGGGATGTTGCGCTCACTCCAAAGCCCACATCGCCCAGCGAGCCGGCCATAATATCCTCCGGGCGGTAGTAGATGGGAGCCCACGAGTGGAAGTCCAAAAGGTGGGCCGCCTTACGATAGGGTTTTGACGACACGCTACGTTTGGACTCTTCAAGGTCATCGGGCGTGAACTCCACGCCTCCCACGTCTATCATACCACTCCACTCATATCTCGGAGGATTGACCACACTTTGTGGCACCTCGCTCCACATCACTTCATCCTGAAACTCTACCTCGGCCACCGCCAAGTGGTATCCCTCGGCATCATAGACCGCAAGAGCTAGGTGCTTACCATCAGGCGAAGGATAGCCATCAAAGGAGCCATAGCGAGAGGTGGTCAGTCGCCACTCCCTGCCCGTGGAGGGGTCAAGTGTGTGCACCTCGTCGTATCCCGAAGCAATGGAGCCAAAGTAGAGTATGCCACCCTGCGCCCTCAGGTCGGAGAGGGTTGTTTGGGAAGCCTTACGCACCACCTCCCTACGCCAATCTTTGGGACAGATGCGCTCGATGGCCATACCATCCGCAGAGGTTGTGAGCAGGTAGAGCCACTCTCCATCGCCCGCCAAGCCGTGGACCTCAACCCCACAAGGGAGTGTAGCCTCGCCCTCTATGCAGACAATCGAATAGGTACCCTCGAAGTTGTAGCGCACAAAGGCCAACTCCCCACCCCACTCCGTGGGATAGAGCGAGTAGATACTCTTGTGTAACACCCGCTGCGCCTTGCCTCCATCAATGGGTGCCTTGTACATAACCGAGCCCATCTGCTGGGCAAAAGAGGATAGTTGACAGCGTTCGGTCCAATAGATTTCATCACCCACAATGGCAGGACGCGAACTGACGGTGCCCGGGTTGATAATTCCACGTTCCACACCCGTAGCCACATCCACGGCCACAAATCGTTGGGGCCTATCAAAATCGCCTTTGAGGGCAACGATGGTGTTTCCGTCCACCCACAACGGCCAACGAAGTGTGGTGTAGGGCGAACTCTCGGTGGCGGATTGTTGCACCCTGCGTGCGCTGTCGCTCCTCTCCGGTAGGCTATCCCACCAATCGTTCAGACTCTCAAAGGTGGAGCGGAAAAGTTCCTCGGTGGAGTAGCCGAGCCTACGGCGCATAGCCCACTCGGTGGGGAAAATAGTGTAGGGCTTACTGACCACATAGTCAATCACATCGCCCCACACATAGCGTCCGCCAATGGTGTTGGCCATAGTCACCAGCTGGTAGCCGAGGTTGTAGTGCGAAGGAACATATTTGTTGTAGGAACCCCCAAACCAAGTGTCGGGGTTTGTGGAGCGAAGAATATCACGCCCCACCGCACGGTAGTGCATCGTGAAGGATGGTTGCAGTGCACGTCCAAACGTGGAGGCCTGCGTCTCGGCATCCGTAGCATCACCCTCAATCCACCAGAAGGGCATAAGTCCACTCGTCAGGAGCATCCACTGCTGGCCCAACACAGGGCGCAGGGCCTTGATAAGGCCACGATTGAGTGCCGAGTATTGTGCCGTGTGGCGAAATTCGTGGACAGAGAGTTGGCGCAACCAAGAGAGACCATAGCCACTCTCTGCCGGCATTCCCGACATCTCCACCCTCAACGGAGCCCAGATGGAGAGTCCGTTGGAAGCGCTGTTCTCGGCGTGCACCACAACGGGCGAGGTTAGTAGTTTGTTGATTGGTAGGCCATATCCGATGGTGTGGCTCACGGTGTCCATATAGTGGAGAATGGAGCGTGCCGATTGGTCGAAATAGTCGGGCGCAACCACCCTACGAGCCCCATCCTCATAGAGTCGCCAACGGATGTGGTCAGGTGAGGCACCCGTGTTGTAGAACTGCGCCATTGCCCCCTGCGACCACAACGCCGCAACGAGAAGTATGATAAGTTTGCCTCTCAATTTCCTTTTTACCATTTCTGCCCTCAGGTATTAAAAAAGATACCCATGATTTAGGAGGAACATTTAGAATTGTCGGTTGACGGTCGTCGGTTGACGGTTGACGGTCGTCGGTTGACGGTCGACGGTCGACGTCTTACGCCCCTGCTTTTTTTGCTCGGTAACCCGCATCGAGGAGTAGTTGCAACACCCTCTCGCGGTGGTCGCCCTGAATGATAATCTCACCATCCTTGGCCGAGCCTCCCACACCACAGCGGTTTTTGAGCATACGAGCCAACTCTTTGAGGTCCTCCTCCGAGCCCACAAACCCCTTGACAAGAGTCACCGTCTTGCCCCCTCGGTGGTTCCTATCGAGCCACACTCGCAGATTCTGCTTCGCAGGAGCCAGAGTTTCGACCTCTTCCTGTTCGTCGGTTGTGTAATTAAAATCGGGATTGGTGGAGAAAACCACACCCAAACGAGCCTTCCAATCGTTGTCTGCCATATCAAGGAGAAATAAATAGTCCCACTAATATCACAAAGATATGGATTTTTTCTTATTTTTGTACACCCACTATGGCAAAACGACAGAGCAACATATCCCAATCACCCCACACCACCCCTCTACCCGAAGGGTGCCGACACATTCGTGTCCTCGTGGAAGGATATGAGGATATCGCCTTCTGGCGTGGCATACTGGACCCCTACGAGGACGACTACGTGAGGTTTGAGGTGAGTGTGCCACAACGAGAGGACCTCGCAAAGGGAAAGAAAACCCTGCTTAGTCAGGCGGATATGTGCAACTCTGGGCTGATTATGTGTATGGACAGCGACTTCGACTACCTCTTCGCCGACCAGACACACGACGCCCGCATCATCAACGCCTCGCCCTACCTGTTCCACACCTATGTCTACTCCACAGAGAACTACCTCTGCTATGCTCCATCGCTGCACAACCTCTGTGTGAAGGCCACCAAGAACGACACCCACATCTTCGATTTTGAGGATTTCTTTGCCGAGTACTCAAAGGCTATATACCCCGCTTTTGTGTGGTATGCCTACTCGGCCCAGATATCTACACCCAACATTTTCCCGCTCCAAAATTTCAAGAATACCGTACGTCTTGGCTACCTCGACACAGAGCGTAACGGAGCCAATACTATTGTTTGGTTGCGTAAACAAGTGGAACGTCGCTTGCAGATACTCGAATATGAGCACCCCGACATTGCCACACGCCTGGGCGATTTTGAGAGCCTCCTGCATATGCGAGGCGTAACGCCCGAACAGACATATCTGTTTATGCACGGCCACACGTTGATGGACAACGTGGTGAGCGTGGTTCTGTCGGCCGTGTGCCACCGCCTGAAAAACCTATCGACCACGCGCATCTACAACTCCGACCGCACGGGACTTGTGCTGCAAAATGAGTTGAGCAACTACAACAACTCGCTCTGTAACGTGCGTGATGCACTCCTTTTCAACGAGAACTACAAGGAGTGTTTCCTCTATAAAAAGCTCCAAAAAGACATAGAGGACTTCCTGCAAACCAACCGATAAACGGATACTATGCCAGGGCAGAAAGAGCAGAAAGGGCAGAAAAGGCGGGAAGAGCAGAAAAGGAATTGAGAATTGAGAGTTGAGAATTGAGAATTGAGAATTGAAAAAGCTGCTCCCCTAAGGTAGGGGAGCTGTCGCAAAGCGACTGAGGGGTATGCAGACGGTTGACGGTCGACGTTAAAAAAACGCAAAGTGCGGAGGGAATTTTGTGCCAAACGAGAAGGCGAGTCCGCAGTTTGCTGTCGCAAATGAGGAACTCGCCTATCGAAGTGCGGTGCAAAATTCACCCGCAATCTGCGTTTTTTACTTGATGCGCTCGTAATACTCACGAGTGCGAGTATCAACACGAATCTTGTCGCCGGTGTTGATAAACAAAGGTACCTTAACGGTTGCACCGGTGTTTACGGTTGCAGGTTTGAGCGAGTTGGTCGAAGCAGTGTCACCACGAACACCGGGCTCGGTGTAGGTAACCTCCATATCAATGATGGGAGGCAACTCGGCGGTGAGTGCCAACTCCTTCTCGGTGTGGAACATAACCTCCAAAATCTGACCGTCAACCATAAGGTCGGAGTTCTCAATGAGGTCCCTGGGAATGGTGATCTCCTCGAAGGTCTCCATGTGCATAAGGTGCACACCGAGGTCATCCTCGTAGGTGTACTGGTAGGGACGACGCTCTACACGTACGGGCTCGATTTTCTCACCTACCGACGAGTAGGTCTTATCGAGTACGCGACCATTTTCGAGATTTTTGAGTTTGGTACGGATGAAAGCGGGGCCTTTGCCGGGCTTAACGTGCTGGAAGTCGACAACGAGGAAAGTCTTGTTGTCCATATCGATGCACATACCGATTTTGATGTCTGATGCTGTTGCCATAGTTTTGTGTTTTTTTGTATTTTGTTAGAATCTGAAATATCTGTCTTTGTGCCTTTTGTGGCAGTTCAACCCACAAAAGTAGTGAAAAATGTCTAAACTCCTACAAATTGACCGTAAGAATATCTGTTTTAAGTCCTTTCTTCTGTATTGCTTCGAGCACACGAGGGAGTGCGTACATCATATTTTTGGAGGCTTTAACCGAGTCGTGGAAGACGATGATATTGCCCGGGTGTAGGTGTCGGATAACCTTTTGGGCGCATCGTGCGGGTGATACCTTGTGGTCGTAATCCTCGGAGATATTGTTCCACATCACCACACGCCAGCCCTGGGATCGCATACAGCGCACCTCTCGCAGCGCAATGCGTCCGTAGGGAGGGCGAAAGAGTCGTGTATGTGGGAGGAATTGGCCTGCCTTGTAGGCACTTGCCATATACTCGTCGCTACTGACAAGCCACCCACGGGTGTGGTTGTAGGAGTGGTTGCCGATGGCGTGGCCTCGTCGTTCTATCTCCTCAATCAGTTCGGGGTACATCTCGGCATTGTTACCGAGGCAAAAGAAGGTGGCTTTGGCACCATACTTGTCCAACGTGTCGAGGATATACTCGGTGATTTTCGGGGTTGGCCCGTCGTCAAATGTCAAATAGACAGTATCCTTGCTTTTCACCCTCCACAGCATCGTGGGGGTGTGTTTACACATTATTTTAGGCCAGCGAAAATACATATTAAATATATTGAAGTTGGATGCAAAGGTATGACAAAAAATTGCTATCTTTGCCGAAAGAGATAACAAAAAATTGAAAGGGGATGAAAAAAAGTCTTTTCAAAATAGCCGTGGGGGTGTTGGCCCTCTTCGGGTTTGCCGCCTCGTTTGTAGGATGCAACTCGTCAACCATCGGCACGGGCCAACAGGCCGCAGGAGGTGCTCCTTATGAGGTGATTGCCGTGGTGGAAAAACCGCAATGGGAGGGCATTGTGGGCGATACTCTGCGCGAAATCTTCGCCCTGCCGGTGGATTATGTGAACCAATATGAGCCTCGTATGGACCTTATGAGGGTTATGCGCAGTGCCTTTGAGGGTTTCATCAAGATACACCGCAATGTGCTCTTCGTAACCGTTGACCCCTCGCAGCAGGTCGGTTCGTCGGCAGTGAAGAACAAATATGCCGACGGACAGCTCATCGTCTATGTCAATGCGCCCAGCGACGAGGCTATGGTCAAGTACCTATCGGAGAATAAAGAGGGTGTATTAAAAGCCTTTGAGGATGCCGAGCGAGATAGGGCTATCAAGCTCAACAGCAAGCACAAGGAGGGCGTGATGATTGACAAGATACAAAAGATGTTCGGCTTTACCCTCGACCTTCCCCGAGGCTACACCTCGCGAGGAACGAGTGGCGACAGTCTGCTGGTAACATCGTTTGAGTACCCCGTGGCCACACAGGGTATTGCCATCTACTCCTATCCCTACAACGGCAAGAGCGACTTCGAATTGGAGAACCTCGTGCGCCAACGTAACAACTTTGTGAAGAATATCCCCGGCCCGTCGGACGGCTCCTATATGAAAACGGTTGATATCTACGGTCCGGAGGTGACCTACAAACGTATCAATGGCCGTTTTTGGGCCGAGATGCGCGGCTTCTGGGATTTGCAAAACGACTTTATGGGTGGCCCTATGTTGAGTTGGAGTACGCTCGACAAGGAGAACAACAAGGTCATCTGTATCGACTGCTACGTCTTCTCGCCCAAACACGGACAGAGGGACCTCTTGCGTGGACTTGAACACCTCATATACTCCGTGAAATTCCCATCCGAGGAACAAAGCGAACAAAAGTAACAACCCTTAAACGAACACGTTGCGCCCCATTGGCGCACAACAATTCTCAACACTCAACTCAACAATTATGGATTTCAGACAAAGAATAAAAGCTTCGCTCACCCCCCGAAACATCGCTTCGTGGATTGGTGTGATGCTCGGTGTGGTCATTATGTCGGCAGGTTTCGTGCTCTTCACCAACCCCTATAAGATTATCCCCGGCGGTGTGTATGGTCTTGGTCGTGTGTTGCACCACATCTTCCCCGCCATACAGACCGGTACCTTCGGTTTTATGTTTGACATCCCGCTGATGATTACGAGCTTCCTGATTTTCGGCAGCTCGTTTGGAGCCAAGACCATCTTTGCAGCCCTGCTCACCCCGATTGTGATGAACAATATGACCGATTGGATTGGCGAGAACCCCGCCGATGGAGTATCGCTGCTGAGCACAATGTTCAACTTCTCGGACAACCTGCTGATGGCGGCCATATTTGGTGGCCTGCTGATTGGTGCCGGCACGGGTATCATCATCCGTAGCGGAGCCACCTCGGGCGGCACAGACATCGTGTCGATGATATTGAGCAAGTATCTGAGGGTGAAGTTTTCGAGTGCGATGTTTGGCGTAGAGAGCTGCATCGTGTTGGTGGGTATGATTGTCTTTGCCGACTACACCCTGCCCCTCTACTCGCTCATCGCAATTTTTGTGAGTGCCAAAGCACTCGACTTTGTACTCGATGGTGCAAGCTACGAAAAACTGCTCTTCGTCATCTCCGAGCACAAGGACGAAATCAAACACTTCATCCTCAACGAGATGGGACGTGGTGGCACTTGGATACACGCCAGCGGTATGTACACCGACAAAGAGCGTGAAATGATATTCTTGGTGGTGAGCCGCAAGGAGATTGCACAAGTGAAACACCGCATCCACGCCATCGACAAGGAGGCTTTTGTGGTCATCGTGGATGCCCACGAAACCTATGGTGACGGCTTCAAGCAGTTTGATCCCGAAACAGAACAAACCACCAACAACGCATAAATTTCATCCAACCCAACATACGAAAGCACAAACGCAAATGAAGATTAGCAGAGCCACAACCGGTGACGGACACAAACTATACATTGAGACCTACGGTTGCCAAATGAATGTTGGCGACACCGAAATCATCGTATCCATTATGCAAGGCGAGGGATACGAATACACTCGCAACATTGAGGAGGCCGACATCATCCTTGTGAACACCTGCTCTGTGAGAGACAATGCCGAACAGCGCATCTGGGGCCGACTCAAAGAGTTTCACCGCTACAAGAGGGCCAAACGCTCGCTCATTGTGGGCATTGTGGGCTGTATGGCCGAGAGGCTCAAAGAGCAACTGCTCGAAAAGGAGCCAATAGTGGACATCGTTGCCGGCCCCGATTCCTACCGCGATATGCCCAAACTTGTGGCCGCTGCCAAGGCAGGCGGTAAGGGTGTGAATGTTGCCCTGTCGCAGGAGGAGACCTATGGCGAGATTCGCCCCGTGAGGCTCGACAGCAATGGTGTGAGTGCCTTCATCAGTATTATGAGGGGATGTATCAATATGTGCTCCTACTGCGTGGTGCCCTACACTCGTGGCATCGAGCGTAGCAGGGACCCCGAAACCATCCTACGAGAGGCAAGGGAGTGTTATGAGGCCGGTTATAGGGAGGTTACACTGTTGGGCCAAAACGTGAACTCCTACCGCTGGAAGTGCTCCGAGGAGCCTGTTGTCTTTCCCAAACTTATGGAGATGGTGGCCGCCATCGCCCCCGACCTGCGTGTGAGGTTTGCCACCTCCCACCCCAAAGACCTCTCCGATAGGTTCATTGAGGTTATGGCCTCACACCCTAATATCTGCCGTGCCATACACCTGCCCGCACAGAGTGGAAGTACGCGTATGTTGCAGATTATGAACCGTAAGTACACCCGTGAATGGTACCTCGGACGCATCGCCGCCATCCGTGCCGCAATGCCCGACTGCGCCATCACCACCGACCTTATTGCGGGCTTCTGTACCGAAACACTCGAAGACCACGCCGAGACACTCTCGCTGATGAGGGAGGTGGGCTATGCGAGTGCCTTTATGTTCAAATTCTCTATGAGGCCCAACACCTACGCCGCACGACATATGACCGACGACGTGAGCGAGGAGGAGAAAACACGACGACTCACCGAGATTATAAACCTACAAAACGAACTCTCGGCCGAGAGTAACCGCAAGGATGTGGGTAAGACCTTTGAGGTGCTCATTGAGGGCCACTCCAAACGTAGTGAGGCTCAACTCTGCGGACGCACGTCGCAGAATAAGATGGTGGTGTTTGATGCAGCCGAAGGACTTGGCGCAGGCGACTACGTTAAGGTTACCATCACGGACTGCTCATCGGCCACCCTCTTTGGCAAACTGCTGACGGAGTAGCTCGTCTTATTATATATAATAATAGGTCAACGATTGACGAAAAGCCACGGAAAAACCCGTGGCTTTTTTTGACAGCGTCAGAATGACGCTTTCCCCATTTTGGTCGTGGTGCTATCTGACCTCTATTAGCGGTAAAAACTCATTGTGCGAGGTGAATTTTGTGCCAGCGTCAGAATGACGCTTTCCCCATTTTGGTCGCAATGCTATCAAACGTCTGAAAGCGGTAAAAAGTGCATAGAGCGGGATGAATGCAAGGCGGCGTCAGAATGACGCTTCCCCCATTTTGGCCGTGGTGCTATCTGACCTCAATTAGCGGTAAAAACTCATTGTGCGAGGGGAATTTTGTGCCAAACAAGAAAGCGGGCCCGCAGTTTGCTTAACGCAAATGAGGAGCCCGCTTATCGCAGTGCGGTGCAAAATTCACCCGCAATATGAGTTTTTTAGCCGAGGAAGGAGAGCAATATACCCGCCGCCACCGCCGAACCAATAACGCCCGACACGTTGGGACCCATTGCGTGCATCAACAAGAAGTTGCTGGGGTTGGCTTTAAGACCCTCAGCCTGCGACACACGAGCAGCCATAGGCACTGCCGAAACACCGGCCGAACCAATCAGGGGGTTAATCTTCTTACCCTCGGGCAAGAATACGTTCATCAGCTTGGCCAAGAGTACGCCACCGGCACTACCGCACGAGAAGGCTACAATACCGAGGGCCAAAATACCCAATGTCTTGAAGTTGAGGAATGCCTCCGCAGTTGCGGTTGCACCAACGGTGATACCGAGAAAGATAACCACAATGTTCATCAACTCGTTCTGTACGGTCTTGGCCAAACGGTCAACAACGCCACACTCTTTCATCAAGTTGCCGAGCATCAAGCAGCCAATCAGAGGTGCTGCGCTGGGCAGGATGAGAGCGATGATGATGGTGATGACGATGGGGAAGATAATCTTCTCGGTCTTGGACACCTGACGCAAGGTAGTCATCTTAATCTGACGCTCCTTCTCGGTGGTGAGAGCCCTCATAATGGGAGGCTGAATCACGGGCACGAGAGCCATATAGGAGTAAGCCGCAATAGCGATGGGACCCAAGAGGTTGGGAGCCAACTTACTTGTCAGATAGATGGAGGTGGGGCCGTCAGCACCACCGATGATACCAATCGAGCCTGCCTCGGCGGGCGAGAAGCCCATAGCGTTAGCACCGAGGAAGGTGAGGAAGATACCAATCTGTGCTGCTGCACCCATAAGGAAACTCTTGGGGTTGGCGATCAGCGGACCGAAGTCGGTCATTGCACCCACGCCCACAAAGATTAAACAGGGATAGATACCGAGTTTAACACCGAGGTAGAGGTAGTCCAAGAGGCCTGCGTGGCCGGTGGAGAGTTCTGCCCAATTGATGTGGCCATCGGCGAAAATCTCCGAGTGGAACATACCTGCACCGGGAAGGTTCGTGAGAAGCATACCGAATGCGATGGGCAAGAGCAACAGAGGCTCATACTGTTTCTTGATAGCCAAGTAGAGCAGGAAGCAAGCAAGTGCAATCATCACCAAGCACTTCCAGCCACCAGCCTCCATAAACATCATATAGATGCCCGAGGATTGGAGGAAGTTGATGATGTCCTGGCCTACGGTTGATTGGAGTAATGTAGTCATAGCTTATCTCTCCTTTCTCAATTAGCCCAGAATAATCAGAGGCTCACCCTCCTGAACGATTGCGCCCTTGTTTGCGCAAATTTCCTTAACAACGCCAGCCTTGTCAGCCGAGATGTTGTTCTCCATCTTCATAGCCTCCAATACTGCAACGGTCTGGCCAACGGTTACGCTATCACCAACTGCCACGTTGATACTCAAAACGGTACCGGGCAGGGGGCTAACGATTTTGGCACCACCGGCTGCGGCTGCTTTGGGAGCAGCCACGGGAGCTGCTGGAGCAGCAGTGGGAGCCGAAGCGTTGTAGGTGGCTTTCGACACCTGGGGTTTGCTGGTAGGCATAGGTTTAACACCATCTACCTCAACGATATACTCTGTACCATTAACAATTACACGAGCAGTTTTGGAGTTGTGGTCGAGTTTGTCCAACTGAACTTTATACTCGTTGTCGTTGATTTTCAGATTATAGTTTTTCATCTCTTTTCTAACTTGTTTCTAACAATGTTGATTATTTGTGATCGGGAAGACGGGTAAGACCGTGAATCTTGGAGTTCCAGGGCGAGTAGGCACGCTTGATGGTCTGGATGGTAAGGATTTCCGACTCGCGGTCGTGGTCCTCGCCTGCGGCCAGACGAATTGCCATAGCAATAGCGGCAACCTCCTCTGTCGAAACCATACCGGGAAGTACGATTTCTGCCGGAGCGTCTTCTCCTTTGGCGGCACTCTTCTTGGCAACTTTCTGTTTGTGGTTTGCGGCAAACACCACACCAAAGAGCTTGATGATGAAAATCAACAGCACCAAGGTCAGCACCACTACAAGGAAGCCGATGAGAGTAATCCACAATATTTGTGACCAATTCATATTGTTCCGTTTTTAACTGTTTACTACAAAGGAATGTTGCCGTGTTTCTTGGCAGGGTTCACGAGGCGTTTGGTAGCCAAGCTCTGCAATGCCCTGATGATACGGAAACGAGTGTTGCGAGGCTCGATAACGTCGTCGATGTAGCCATAGCTTGCAGCGCGATAGGGGTTGGAGAACTTGTCTTTGTACTCCTGCTCCTTCTTGGCAATCAGCTCGGCCTTAGCCTCAGGAGTCTCACAAGCGGCAATCTCTTTGGCGTTGAGCACCTCAACAGCACCGCTTGCACCCATAACGGCAATCTCTGCACAGGGCCAAGCGTAGTTGATATCGCCACGAATGTGCTTCGAGCTCATCACGATGTAGGCACCACCGTAGGCCTTACGCAGAGTAACGGTAACTTTGGCAACGGTTGCCTCGCAGTATGCATAGAGGAGTTTTGCACCGTGGTCGATAACACCACCATACTCCTGACCGGTACCGGGCAAGAAGCCGGGAACGTCCACGAAGGTTACGATAGGAATGTTGAAAGCGTCGCAGAAACGTACAAACCTTGCAGCCTTGCACGAAGCCTTGATGTCCAACACACCTGCCATAAACTTGGGCTGGTTGGCAATGATACCTACGCTCTGGCCGTTGAACCTTGCAAAACCGGTGATGATGTTGCGTGCATAGGCAGCCTGCGACTCCAAGAACTCGCCATTGTCAACCACTGCGTTGATAACCTCATACATATCGTATGCCTTGTTGGGGTTGTCGGGAATAATCTCGTTCAATGAATCCTCCAAGCGGTCGATGGGGTCCGAGCAAGCAGCAATGGGGGTATCCTCCATATTGTTCTGGGGGATATAGCTGATAAGCTGACGGGTGATGTTGATAGCCTCCTCCTCGGTGTCAACTGCGAAGTGGGTAACACCACTCTTGCTTGCGTGTACGCTTGCGCCACCGAGCTGCTCCTGTGTTACATCCTCGCCCACAACGGTCTTAACAACCTTGGGACCGGTGAGGAACATATAGGAGGTGTCCTTCTTCATAATCACAAAGTCGGTGAGTGCGGGCGAGTAAACAGCACCACCTGCGCAGGGACCGAGAATCAACGAAATCTGGGGGATAACACCGCTCGACATAACGTTGCGCTGGAAAATGTCAGCATAGCCTGCCAAAGCGTTCACACCCTCCTGGATACGAGCACCACCCGAGTCGTTCAAGCCGATAACGGGAGCGCCGTTGCGCATAGCCATATCCATAATTTTGCAAATCTTCTCACTCATAGTGAGCGACAACGAACCTGCCGACACGGTGAAGTCCTGTGCGAACACATACACCAAACGGCCGTCGATGGTACCATAACCGGTAACAACACCATCACCGAGGGTGTGGCTCTTCTCCATACCGAAGTCGGTACAGCGGTGAGTTACGAACATATCGAACTCCTCAAAACTACCCTCGTCGAGCAGCATAGCAAGCCTCTCGCGAGCAGTATATTTACCTTTTGCGTGCTGGGCATCGATACGTTTCTGACCGCCACCCATTTTTGCCTCCTCACGAAGCTCAATCAGCTTCGCAATTTTGTCTTGAATTTCGCTCATAATCTTTTTGTCTAACGTCGAACGTCAAATGTCGAACGTCAATTTTTGTTTTGTGTTATAAAAATTGTGGTTTCCTTGTTCGGATTACTCCTCGCATTTGCAACCGGGGCAGCAAAGCTCGGTCAGCACACCTTTGGTCGACTTGGGGTGAAGGAAAGCGATATTGAGGCCCTCGGCACCTTTGCGGGGAGCCTTGTCGATGAGGCGAATCTCTTTGCTCTCGGCCTCGGCCAAAGACTCGGCAACATCCTCAACAGCGAATGCCAAGTGGTGAACACCCTCGCCACGTTTCTCGATAAAACCTGCGATGGTACTCTCAGGACAGGTGGGCTCCAAAAGCTCAATTTTGGTCTGACCAACCATAAAAAAAGCGGTGCGAACCTTCTGGTCTGCAACCTCCTCAATGCTGTAACACTTCAAACCCAATACCTCCTCATAGTAAGGGATGGACTCTTCCAAACTCTTGACAGCGATGCCAAGGTGCTCGATGTGTGAAATCTTCATAGCGTCTGTAAAATTTGTTAGTTTATGTTTTGTGTTGTTGTGAATATTTCTTCAACCAATGGCAATCAAAGACTTAGGTCCGTTGCCCCCCTTTCTCGTGCACGTATGCACATAGGTCGTCGCAAAGGTACTAATAAAATTGATAATTGAAAACAAGAAAATTGAAAATAATTAGTGGTCAAAACAGGGTATAACAACCGTGTTGCCATTTCGCCACACGCCCCACCTCTCCCCCACACGCTCACCCCTCTCCAATCTCAGCCGCCCCGCATTTTGCCAAAATTTTTCCTTTTTTCCACTGTGTTTCTAAAAAATTTGAAGAAAATTTTGAAAAATTTTAATAACGTGATTGTGTTTTGAAAATTTTTTACCATATTTGCAGTGTCAAATAAAATTTTGACAAAATCACCTATGGCACTTTTGAAAGATTTTTTTTATCAGCAGGACTCCGAAAGGCTTAAAGGCGTTTCGCACAAGAATATGCTGATAAAGCAGAGTATCATAGCCCATATGGCTGTCGCCGGACAGTCCACACTCGCCGAACTCACAAAGGCTCTACATATCAGTGTACCCACTATGACCAAACTCGTGGGTGAACTCGTGGAGGAAAACATCGTGGTTGACAATGGTAAGGTAGAGACTTCCGGTGGCCGAAGGCCCAACATCTTCGGTCTGGCCAACACGGCTATCTATTTCGCGGGCGTAGACATCGGCCGCGACTATCTCTGTATGATTATCACCGACCTGAAAAACAATATCATTGTTTCTCGTACCATCACTCCCTTCACACTCGCCGACGAGGCTCGTTGCTTGGCAGACATCTGCCAACGCATTAACAACTTCCTCGACACGTGTGGCATTGAGAGGGGCAAGGTTCTTGGTATGGGTGTCTGCATTGCAGGTCGTGTAAATCCCGAGACGGGACACAGCTATATGTTCTTCACCGAGGGTGGCAAGTCGCTCAAAGAGGTTATTGAGGAGGCCACAGGCATCAACGTTCTTGTGGAGAACGACACAAGGGCGAGGTGCTATGCAGAGTATTATGCCGACGAGGAGAACAAAGTTAAGAACCTTCTCTATCTCCACCTCGGACGTGGTGTTGCCATTGGTATCATTGCCGATGGTAAACTCTATTATGGCAAGAGTGGCTTTGCGGGCGAGTTTGGCCACACTCCTTTCTTCAACAACGAGATTATCTGCGTGTGTGGTAAGAAGGGCTGTTTAGAGACGGAGGTTAGCGGTATTGCCATCGAGAACAAGATTGTGGGGCAGATTGCCTCGGGTGTGAACACCATTCTCCGCGACAAGTGGGCGGCAGGGGAGACCATACACATCGACGACATCATCACCGCAGCCAAGAACGACGATAACCTCTCGATTGAACTCATTGAGGAGGCCGGCGAGAAGATTGGTAAGAGTATTGCTTTCTTGATTAACATCTTCAACCCCGAGGAGGTTATCATTGGTGGTAATATGGCCCAGGCGGGCGACTACCTGATGTTGCCGCTCAAATCGGCCACCAACAAGTATTCGATGAGCCTTGTGTATAAGGACACCTCGTTCCGCCTCTCGCAGATGGGAGCCGATGCGGGTGCGCTGGGTGTAGCGATGCTCATCCGCAACAAGGTCATCGGACTTTAAGTTTTTTTAGGGACACAAAAAAAGACGTTAGACGTTGGACGTTAGACAAAGCAGTATGAACGCGCTGGAAACGGACATAATCAAACTCCGAGCATTGGAGGTCGAGGACATTGACGTTCTGTATCGTTGGGAGAACGACCCCAACGTATGGAAAGTCAGTGGCACTATGGCCCCCTTCTCGAAGTATATCCTGCGCCGTTTCATTGAGGAGCAGAGGTACGACATCTTCGAGACTCGCCAGATGCGCTTGGTCATTGAGTCGAAGAGTAACGGCAGGCCTGTGGGTACCATTGACCTCTTCGACATTGACCCCTACAACCGTAGGGCTGGCGTTGGCGTTCTCATCTACGACAAGGACGACGAAGGCCACGGCTATGCTTCGAGCGCATTGCAGGCTCTGATTCGCTACTCGTTCCAAATCCTCGGTCTGAACCAGCTCTACTGCAACATTCTCTCCAACAACACCCGCAGTTTAAATCTCTTTAAGAGTAAGGATTTCAGCGTTGTAGGCCTCAAACGAGAGTGGGTGCGCTCGACCACCGATTGGCTCGACGAGTATATGTTGCAACTCATTAATCCCATAAAGTAAGCAGACTATTCAAGTTAAGCGAAATACAAACAAAAAGACAGACAATAGACTATGAAAATTGCAAACGAGACCGCGGTAGCTATCAGCTACACGCTCACAGTAGATGGTCAGGTAGCCGACCAAGCAACCAAAGAGGCTCCTTTGAAATTCGTATATGGCATCGGTATGTTGCTGCCCAAATTTGAGGAGTATCTGCTCGGTTTGGAGGTTGGCGACAAATATGCCTTCACCCTTTCGCCCGAGGAGGGCTATGGTGTGAGCAACCCCAATATGGTGATTGACGTACCCAAAGCAGCCTTTGAGATTAACGGCCAGATTGAGGAGGGCCTGTTGGAGATTGGCAACCGTATTCCTATGATGACCCAGATGGGCCAGCCCGTGATTGGTGTTGTTAAGGAGGTAAGTGCCGAGGCTGTGAAGATGGACTTCAACCACCCTATGGCCGACAAGACTCTCAACTTCGAGGGCGAGGTTGTGGATGTTCACGAGGCTACCGACGACGACTATCCCCACTCGTGCGGCTGTGGCTGCGAGGGTGGTTGCGACCACGAGGGCGAGTGTGGCGACGACTGCAGTTGCGGCCACTGCCACTAATAGACACCACTACACGACACCTCTTCCACCCATTGGGAGAGGTGTCTTTTTTTTAGACCTAATAAAACTTTTTGAGAGGTGAAATTCACACTGATACACTACACCGAAGGGTGGCAAACAGGGGCAACCGTAGACCTGAGCACCCTCCCACCACTTGGCTCTTTGGTGAAGGCCGACGACGACAGTTCGGAGGATTATGAGGACATCTACTATGTGGACAACATTATGTTGGCCAATGGTGGCGAAAACTACCTGCTGGTGCGCCCCTATGTAGGCTATGGTATAATGGCTCCGCTCACCGAAGCAGACCGCATATCGGAGACCATCAAGGAGGCCAAAAAAGAGATTATCAAGAAGTTGGATGAGATTGACGACAGAGTAACCCTTCTGCCCCTACACGTCTGACCGAACACTCCTAGAAGAGGAACTCGCAGGGCGCATAGCCCTTGCCGATGCGCACATAGGAGCGTTCACTGAGTCCGTTGGTAACAACGATATAGGGGGCTCCGAGCACACTGTTGTACCTCACAGCCTGCGCCACCACCCCATCGTCAAGCGCCACCGAGGGGGCCTTACACTCTACCACAATCCAGGGCTTCATATCGGGACCGACAGCCACAATATCCGCCCTTTGATTTTGGCCATTGAGTGGCACGGGATACTCTTCGGCAATGTGTGTCGGGGGCACCGAGTGTGCCTCTTGAAGAAAGTGTACCACGTGTCGGCGCACCCACTCCTCGGGAGTGAGAGGAAGCCAACCGCCACGGGTTGGCACAAAGACCTCCACCACACTACCCTTGTGCCGTAGGCGCAGAGGTGCAGCGGGGAATATTAACAGCGGATATTTTTCGTTATCTATCACGCAAAACTTTCGTTATCTACCAAAAAAGCATTAATTTTAGGCCCAAATATACGAATAAAAATAGCATTATGAGCAAACGTACACTTTTTGCTACCCTTTTGACACTTCTCTGTGCTCCCTTTGTTGGCGTGGCACAGACCGACGATATACCCATCTTCGATTGGGAGATAGACCGCACCCCGAAGGCCGTGGAGGCTTTTGCACAAGGCTCTCCTTCGTCGCACAACCTGCTCACCCACCGCACTGCACTCACCCCCTATGCCACTCGCGAGGAGGCACTTGCCGGCGGTAATGTGTCGAGTCTGGTTGTGGAACTCGACAAGTGGCAGGTGGACTCGTTGGGCAAGGGTGCTGTGAGGTACACCACAGGGTTCAAACGCAACTACCACTACGATGACTCCCAACTAATTCTCCGTGTGGAGGGTGCCGGCGGAGCCATAAGTGTGGAGGTCAACGACAGCGAGGTGGGATACACCTCTTCGGGGCGTGGCCGTAGCGAGTTTGACCTCACGAAAAAACTGCGCGAGAATCACAACACCATAAGTATTGTGGTCCACACCGACTACCGCTCACGAGCCCTGGAAGCAGGACGTAGCGCCGAGCCAACCTTCCGTAGGGCCGTGTTACTTACCACTCCGAGGGTTGCCATCAGCGACTATGTGGCCACCACAAGCTTTAATTCACAGGGTGATGGACTCCTCAACCTCGGTGTGGTAATGCAGAGTTTTCTGCTCAACAGCAAGGAGTATGAGGTGGGTTATGAGTTGCTCGACAGCGATGGTAAGACCATCAGTTCGGGCAGCAAAGAGTTGCGTACCAAAATGCTGTCGCGAGATACGGTCAGCTTCTTTGCGCGTCTGCCGATGGTGAAAAAATGGAGCCACAAGGAGCCCAACCTCTATACCCTTATGCTCTTCACTCGCCACGAAAAGAGGCCCAGAGAGTTCACAACAGTACCCATAGGCTTCCGCACCGTAGAGTTTTCCGACGAGGGCAAGGTGGTTATTAACGGCGAGACTCCCCTGCTCCACCCCATAGAGGCAGAGTGGAGTGGCGATGCTGCCACCACCGAAAACCAACTGCGCATCCTACGAAGCAAGGGCTACAATACGATATACGTGCCGGCCATGCAGCCCGACGAGTTCTACACCATTTGCGACCGAATCGGACTCTATGTGAGGGACCAAGCCGACATCGACTGCACGGGTGCCGACCGCACCAACACACCTTCCAACAACCCCAAATGGAGGGGCTTGTTTAGCGAGCGTATTATGGAGATGTACCACAGTGCCAAGAACCACCCATCGGTTGTGATGTTCTCTCTGGCCCGCAATGCACAGAATGGTATATGCTTGTATGAGAGCTATTTGGAGATGAAGGCTCTCAAAGGCGAAGCCCGCCCGATGATCTACCCCGAAGCCGACGGCGAATGGAATAGCGACTTGTAAAGCCATTAGCCATTAACAACAAAAGCGGCTCCCGCGATGGAGCCGCTTTTTTATTTTCTTGTGATTCATAAATCACTTTTTCAGTGCAAAAAAGTGGTCCACGGGACCGTGGCCACCACCAATGGTGTAGTCTGCGCCCGACACTATCGCACTGTTGATATACTCCTTGGCTGCCCTTGCCGCATCATCCAGCCCCATACCGCACGCCAGCGCAGCCGCAAAGGCCGACGAAAGGGTACAACCCGTACCGTGGGTGTTGGGGGTGTGGATACGCACCGAGGGCAGTTCCAAGATGGTGTCCTGCTCGGCATTGTAGAATATATCCACAAGTCTTTCTTCCGTTAGGTGTCCGGCCTTCAACAGCACCGAAACACATCCTCCTTGCGACAGTCTGCGTGCCACATCAGCCAGCTCTTCATTACGTTCAATCTTCACACCAGCAAGTATCTCCGCTTCGGGGATGTTGGGTGTGATAACCCTTGCAAGTGGGAGGAGCTCGCTTTTGAGGGTTTCGATTGCGCTCTCCTCAATGAGCCTATGGCCCGAGGTGCTAACCATAACGGGGTCGAGCACCACGTTGCGAATACCATAGTGGCGCAACTTGTCGGCCACAAGGCGCACCACCTCCGAGGAGTGGAGCATACCTATCTTCACCGCATCGGCTCCGATGTCGGAGAGCACGGCATCAATCTGTCCGCCCAAAATGTCTATCGGAATGGGGTGTACGGCCTCCACACCGAGGGTGTTCTGCACCGTTACGGCTGTGATAGCCGAGGCGGCATAGGCCCCCATAGCACTAATGGCCTTGATGTCGGCCTGAATACCTGCGCCACCACCCGAATCACTGCCGGCAATGGTGAGCACTCTGTTATACTTTTTCACTGTTGTCATATAGTCTTAAAAATGTGTAAATCCAAGGGTTGTAAACTCGCACCTTTGGCCACCTTTGTACCACTCAATCTCCGCCCCACCTTCGGTAATCCTACCTATGGGGTAGAGGGGAAAATCGACCATTTGGGTAATCTCTTCGGGAGCCGTGAGGAGTAGTTCATAGTCCTCTCCTGCGGAGGCGGCAAGTTCCCCGGCACTCCAACCCTTGCGCCCACACACACGCTCCAACTGCTCGGAGGTGAGCAGTGCGTCGAGTGCCACTCTTGCGCCCACACCCGAAGCTCGCAATATGTGCCCGAGGTCGGAGGCTATACCATCCGAGATATCCATCATCGCCCCCACCAAGCCTGTGGCTGCCAAAGCGAGTCCTTCGCTCAGGCGGGGTGTGGGAGAGTAGTGTCGTCCCACCAAGAAATCCTCATCGGGGGTACGCTCTGCTCTCTCCAAAAGGAGTTTCAGCCCTGCGCCCGAGTCGCCCAATGGGCCCGTAACAAAGATGGTGTCGCCCACCCGTGCTCCACTGCGTAGAATGGCCCCTCCGTGTGGACAAGTGCCCACCACAGCCACATTCACCGCCACATCTCGGAGCGAAGAGGTGGTGTCGCCACCCAACAGCGGCACCCCATAGTGGCGACTAATCTCCGCAAAACCCTCCATAAACCTCTCGGCCCACTCGCCCTGTGCATCTTTGGGCAGGGCAATGGATAGGAATGTACCAATGGGCCTGCCACCCATAGCCGCAATGTCGCTCAGATTGACCGCCACAGACTTGTAGCCCACCTGCTCGGGAGTGGCATCGGAGCGCAAAAAGTGCACTCCCTCAATTAGCATATCGGTAGTAACAAGGAGGTCGTTCTCGCCCATAGGGATTACAGCGCAGTCGTCGCCGATACCCACAATGTCCTCGGTGGTGCCAAAGATGGTTTTTATATTCTCAATAAAGCCAAATTCTCCGTTTGCCATCGCAGAGTTATTTTTCGTCGCCATAGTATCCCCAATTCCAGAACGCCCACTCATACTCGGCGGCGATGAGGTAGGCCTCGTTCATCTCGGCCCTCACCTCGGGCGTTGCCTCTTCGGCTATGCGGTCGCAGAACTCCAAGATGAGTCGTGTGCCCTCGGTGAAGTCCTCCGATGCGTAGGTTGCCACCCACTCGGCATAGGGGTTGGGGGCGGTGGTGCGGTGGTTGTAGATGTAGAGTCCCACCTCGTTGTATATCCACATACAGGGCAACATTGCCGCCATTGCGTGGGCCAACGAACCACTATTGATGTGGCGACGAGTGTGGGCCATATAGCCTGCCGTAACCTCCGAAGGCTCAACTGCCGTATCGATGCCAAAGCGCTCGATGAGCAGGTCGTGCATTGCCTTCTCGGCCTCCATACCCTCCTTGGCAAAGGCTCGAAACATCTCCTGCATAGTCTTGTCGGGCATCATATCGGCCATCAGGAACATCTCCTCGCCATAGTTCTTAATATATATCTCGTCTTGTGCAATGTAGCGCACAAACTTTTCCATTGCAAGCGTACCATCGGCCAACTCCTTAATGAAGGGGTGGGTGGTTATACGCTCATAGATTGGCAGCGACTTCTGCCACACCTCTTTTGTCCAACTCATACTTTTTTGTCTAGTGTCCAACGTCAAAAGTCTAACGTCCTAAATTACTATTTACTATTTTCAGAAGTTCTTGGGATGCCTCTCGTGGCGAGGGTGCCGAGCAGATGGCCGACACGACAGCCACACCATCCGTACCAACGCCCATAACCGCCCCGATGGTGGAGGCGTTCATACCTCCGATTGCCACCGTGGGATGGGCCGACAACTCCACTGCCTTGCGTAGGCCCTCCAATCCGAAAGGCTCGGCAGTGTCGGTCTTGGTCGGTGTGCCATAGACGGGCGAGATGCCAACATAGTCAACATTGAGTCCGTTTGCCACCTCCAAATCCTCGAAGTTCTCCACCGAAAGGCCGATGATTTTGTCGGGGCCCAACAACTTGCGGGCCACCTCGTAGGGCATATCGCTCTGGCCAATATGGACACCATCGGCACCCACCGCAAGGGCCACATCAATACGATCGTTTATAATCAACGGAACTCCCGCTGCTTTGCACACGGGTTTTAGGCGCAAAGCCAACTCCACAAAGTCCCTCGTGGAGGCCTCCTTCTCACGCAATTGCACCATAGTCACACCGCCAGCCACGGCCTCCCCGACAATCTCCTCCAATGGGCGACCAAGCGAAAGGCCGCTGTCGGTAACAAGATAGAGTCTTAGTTGTTCACGTTTCATTGGCGCACTTCGTTTTTGAGTGCCTCACCCGTGAGGTTGTAGAGTTCGTCAAGGAATGCCACCTGCATAGAGCCCGAGCCACCGGCCACCTTCTGGGCCCTCTCGCCCGCAACGCCCATCACAGCCATTGCGTGGGTGGCCGACAAGAGCGCATCCTCGCCTGTGGCTACAAACGCTCCCACCACAGCCGAAGCCGTACAACCCATACCCGTAACGGAGGTCATTATGGGGTGTCCGTTGGTGATGGTTTCGGTGCGAGTGCCATCGGTAATGTAGTCCGTGGGGCCACTGATAACAACCACCGCACCCGTGCGCACGGCAAGTGCCTTTGCTGCCTCCAAAGCGTCGTCCGACGAGGCTGTGGAGTCCACGCCCTTGCTCTTTACGTCTGCATTTACGAGGGCCATAATCTCGCTACCGTTACCACGAATAACCGTCGGGTGGCACTGCTCGATAATCTCCCACGCCGTGCGAGTACGATGTGAGGTGGCACCCGCACCCACAGGGTCCAACACGATGGGAGTACCCCTTCGATGGGCAGCCCTACCTGCAGCCAACATTCCCTCAATCCACTCCGCATCGAGGGTTCCGATGTTGATGACCAGCGCACCCGCAATGGCCACCATCTCCTCCATCTCGGCCGTCCAATGGGCCATAACGGGCGAGGCTCCAAGGGCCAACAGAGCGTTGGCACTATTGTTCATTGCCACATAGTTTGTGATGTTTTGCACCAGAGGACTCTCTCGGCGCACCACCTCCAAGTGGGAGGCCAAACCATTCTTGTCGATCATACCTTACTAAAATTAAAGTCTAAAACATACTACACAAAAAAGCCGTACTCCTTGCTGGGCAAGGAGTACGGCATCGGTTAGTCAGTCTTTGGTCAGTAGAAAGTGCAAATTATAATTCACCTTTTCTCTTTCCATCCAAAAAAGTCACCGTTTCCCTGCGCTGTCATTATACATATCAGGTTCAGAGGGTATCTTCTCAGCCACCATAAACGAGGGTGGCACCCCTAACAGCGCCACAAAAGTAGTTCTTATTTTTGTATCCACCAAGCGATGAATCACAATTTTTGGGCGACGAATGGAAATTTTTCCACTCCGAATTGTCAAAAACGGCACAAAAGTTGCATTTCCACACGACTGCAAGCCCCAAATGTGGGCCGCACAAACAAACCAACAAATACAACATTCATTCACTAAAACAACCTTTCTTCATTATGTCAGCAATCGTAAGACGCAACCAAAGTTGGGTGCCCTCCATCTTGGGCGACCTGCTTAGTGGTGAGTGGCTCGACAGCCGCACCCCTTCGGGCATCATCCCCGCAATCAATGTCAAAGAGACAAAGAAAAACTACCTTGTGGAAGTGGCCGCTCCCGGACTCACCAAAGAGGATTTCGATGTACACCTCAACGAAAACAACGACCTTGTAATCTGTATGGAGCGCAAGGCAGAAAACAAAGAGGAGGACAAAGATACCCACTACCTGCGCAAAGAGTTCTCCTACTCGAAGTTTCAACAGACAATGCTCCTGCCCGACGACGTGAAACGTGATGGCATTGATGCTCGTGTGGACAAAGGTGTGCTCCACATCACCCTGCCCAAGAAGCCTGAGGCTGTCGAAAAACACGAAGCCCGCAAGATTGACATCAAATAAACAAACAGCCCTTGCCGTGATAGGCAAGGGCTGTTTGTTTATTGTCGACCGACAACCGACAACCGTCAACCGTCGACCGTCAACCGTCAACTGACAACTGAAAGCTGATGACTGTCGGGGTTATTTGGTTGTGTACTCGGCGTAGTAGTCCACTTGGAAGGCTCCGAGTTGCTGATAGTACTTTTCGATGTTGGACGATGCGAGCCAAGTGATATAGCCACCCGTGAGGCCCGCAGCATAGAGGCCCCTAATCTCCTTCTCCACATTCTCGGCATCGTAGGCAATACCGTTCCTATCCACGTGGCGCATCACGTTGTAGGCCTGTACCCAAGTACGCACCACCGCAGGAGTGGGCGTAACTGCCTGTCGGCCCTGCACCCTCTGGCCCCATTGGTAGAGAATATCATAGGGGTTGTTCCACGGCTTTTGGATACCATAGTAGCCATTGGAAAAGTGGTCGGGATAGGGCATACCGCTGATGACGTCGGCCACATTGCTTATGGCTGGCCAATACTGACCATAGGCGGTGGTGTAGCCGGGGTTGGCACTCTCGCCAAACACATCCACCGACACATAGGCACCCACCTTGTGAATCTCGTCGCAGGCGTATTGTACAAACCTCTGAATGGCCTGTACTTTGCTCTCGCCATAGCGGTTGTGGTAGTCTACAATCTCCTCCACCTTGGTCATACGGTCGGGGAAACGCACATAGTCGAAGTTTATCTCATTGAAGCCAAACTTCTCCACAGCCTCCTTTGCGAGTGCCACGTTGAACTCCCACACTCTCCTATCGAAACCACTGGGCCAGAAGGCTTTGTTGTGTTTGAAAGGCTCCCCCGTGGCCCTCTCGGTGATGGCACACTGTGGGTTGTCCTTAACGAAATAGGAGTCCTTGAAGCAGGTGATACGACCCACAACATAGAAACCCTCCTCGTGCAAGCGGCTCACAACCCTACGATATAGGGCCTCTTTGTCGCCCGCCCTGCGGTGGTTGGTGGGCGAGTATTTGAGCATAGCATCGGCCTTGTAGCCGGGGCTTTCGTTGTCCTTGATGTCGATAACGAAGGTGTTGATTTTGGTCTGCTTGGCCAGGGTGATGTAGGCCTCAATGTTTTTGAGCACGTTGGTACACGAATTGAGGTAGAGCGAGTAGCAAGCGTGGGGCATAGGGTTCTTCTCAAAGGTGGGCTTCTCCACGGGGTAGAAGTCGCAACCAATGGCCTCGCCACCACCAAAGGAGTTCTTCACAGCCTTGTGCACCTTGTCATACTCCTCGGCCTTGTACCTCAGGGCAGCCTCTTCGGGGGTAAATACGGTGTACTTGCCGTAGATGTAACCCTCGACCTCGCCTTGGCGCACTTTGTAGGTTGCCACCGTACCATCGCTGCGCAACGAGTCGTAGCCCACAACCTCCAACTCGGCACTCTTGTCGGCAAAGCCCGCAATTGTTGACTCATTGAGGTTGGAGAGGATGGTGGCGGGGGTACGCACCCACACCCTCTGCTCGGCCACAACGCTGTGTTTGTCCGAAGCGAGTGCGCTCTCGGGAGCATAGAACTCACCTCCGTCAACGAGCAGTTTCACATACGACACCTTCTCCACACGCTCGGTGCAGTTGGGAAACACGACCACCTCCGTACCACGCAGGAAGTGGCCCGCAACGGAGAGTGTTTCCTGCTCATCCATCGAGTAGAGCTCGGCGGTTGTGGTGGCCGATGCCAAATAGCGTACCTCGGTGAGCTCTTTGTCGGCACAACCCGACAGCAGGCCTGCCACAAGCGCAAGAGCTACGAAAAGTCTGTTGGTGGAGTTTATTCTCATAGTTTCAATCATTCGTTTTTTCGTTTGTGGTGTTAAGATTGGCGCAAAGATACTATATTTGCCACAAAGTAACACCGCAAAAACGATGAAAAAACAGACCATTCTTCTCACGCTGTGCCTGCTTGTTGCCTCTGCATCGCTCTCGGCACAGACCAAAGTGATTGCCCACCGAGGCTATTGGGACACCGAAGGAAGCGCCCAGAACTCACTCACAGCCCTGCGCAAGGCTGCCGAAGTGGGTTGCTGGGGTAGCGAGTTTGACGTGTGGCAAACCTCCGACGGAGAACTCGTTGTCTTTCACGACAGCAAACTCGGCAAGGGGTATGACCGCCCCATTACGGAGATGACCGCCGAGGAGGTAAGGGCCCACCGATTGCCCAACGGCGAGAGAGTTCCCACCCTTGAGGAGTACCTCACCGAGGCCCTCAAACACCCCGACCTGCACCTTGTTTTTGAACTCAAACCCCACCCCACACCCTCGCAGGAGCGCGAGGCGGTAGCGAAGGGCGTGCAGATGGTGGAGGAGATGGGCCTTGCCGACCGCACTGACTATATCAGTTTCTCGCTCGAAGCGTGTAGGGAGTTCCACCGCGTGGCCCCTGCGGCCAAGGTTTTCTACCTCAACGGCAACCTATCGCCCGATGAGTTGAAGACGGAGGGCTTTGCGGGTCCCGACTACAACTTTGCCATCTTCGAGTTGCACCCCTCGTGGATTGAAGAGAGCCGCTCGCTGGACCTTGAAACGAATGTGTGGACCGTCAACAAAGACTCCCTTATCCGTCGCTATGCTAAAAAGGGGGTTGACTACATCACCACCAACCGTCCCGAGGAGGCATTGGAGATTGTGGAAAATTAAAAACAGAAAACGACTTTTTGTACAAACGGGATTAAGTGTTGATTTTCCCCTTCTCATGTAGTCTTCTATGTAGTCTAAATTAAGGTCAATTGGTATTACTTGGTACGGCTTAAATAAAATTCAACATTCTGCTCTTTTTGTCTTTGAAATTTTAATATGTCATATTTTGGCAGTTTGGCGGTGTAGTTTTGCCTAAAATTACATCCCACTTATTATGAAAAACAAAGAACATACCCACTTGCGGGAGCAGGTGCAGAGAATCGAAGAGAAGATTCTTGCCATCACGGGCAAAAATGTGGAATTCAATATGGAGTGGACTCGCTCGCAGCGCAAATGTGAGCAGGTGGAACGCCTAATATGGAAGCGCAAACATCTGCTTAATAAGATGTTTGTTGCTACGCCCGAGGAGGTGGTGCGCATGGAGCAAGTGAATAATCGTTTGTATGATCTTACGCAGAAGATGTATGCCCGCACTGAGGCGGTCTATCGCAAGATGGCGACTGCGACCTACGACCCCGAATTTGATGACGATGTGGAGGTTGAGGGCTCGCTCCGTTTTTCTGCAAATTGGCATAGTTCTGTTTTGCCAATGGCGAATGATGACTACTACGGCTCGGATTTTTATAGGAT